>NZ_CP087176.1:2530519-2832146 GCF_024748695.1 Pseudomonas sp. B21-040 | reverse complement strand
ACGAACCACCGACAATCCCGACCTTGCGCTGGATGCAACTGGGGGAAATGGAGTGGGTGTTCGCGGTGTCGCCCAAACACCCGCTGGCCAAGGCCAAGGAGCCGATTTCACGGGCGATGGTGGCGCAACATCGGGCGATTGTGGTGGCCGATTCGTCCCGGGGCACCGAAGGCAGCACCTACGGTGTGTCTGGCGGCCAACCGGTTTTGGCCGTGCCGACCATGCGTGCCAAAATTCTTGCTCAATGCGATGGCCTGGGCGTCGGCTGGTTACCCCGGCATCGGGTGGGCTCGCTACTGAAAAACGGCACGCTGATTGAGAAGCTGATGGCTGACCCGCGCGAGCCAAACATTCTGTATGCCGGCTGGCGTGGCGATCATGACGGTCGTGCATTGGGCTGGTGGCTGGAAAAACTCAAGCAGTCGTACCTTTGCACCCAGCTCGTTCAGGGCAGTGACCGGTTTGTCTGAACGCCGTCGGCAATCACGCTCATGTTCCGCCCGCTGGCCTTGGCCACATACAGCGCCTTGTCCGCGGCGCTGACCAAATCGTCGGGCTGATCTTGTGAAGCCGGGTTGAAGGCACACACACCAATGCTGACCGTTATCCGGCCCTCGACGCCTTCGCTGTGCTCGATGCCCGCGCTCAGGACCGCGAGGCGTATTTTTTCGGCCACCAGAAACGCGCCTACATAGTCAGTACCCGGCAGCACCACCGTGAACTCCTCACCGCCATAACGAGCCGCAAGGTCACCGGGACGCTTGATATTGTCCTTGATGATCGCGCTGACCCTGCGCAAACACTCATCGCCGGCGACATGGCCGTAGCGGTCGTTGAAACTCTTGAAGTGATCAACGTCGATCATCTGCAGCGCCAGTGGGGTCAGCGTGCGCCGGGCACGGCCCATTTCCGCGAGGATAAACACGTCGAACTGACGCCGGTTGGACAGCCCGGTCAATGCGTCCTCAAGAGCCAGCAACTCAAGGCTGCGATTGACCTCGATGAGCTTCTCCCGCGCATCGAGCAAGACACTCTGGACATGATGTTGCTGCTTCATGAAGCGAATGAGGCGGTAACCGAGCGCGCCCAGAAATGCCAGCAGCGACAACATGATCCCGGCGCTGAGCGCTGTCTCGCCACGCCAGCCGGCCAGCACTTCCTTCTTGTCCAGCGCGGCGAAGATGATCAGTGGATAGCCGTCGACACGGCGATACCCCGTCACCCGTTCGACTCCATCCACAGAAGACTTGACCGTCGCGGTGCCGGCATCGCTTTTGGGTAACAACTCGGTAAACAGCGGCCCCTTGGCGACACTGCTGCCAATGTCGGCCTCATTGAATGGCCGGCGAACAATGATGCTGGCGTCATCGGCAATCAGGTTGATGACCCCGTTGTTGCCCATGTCGATGTTGTCGTACAGGTCCAGGAAATGACTGAGATAAATCGTCGCCAGGGCCACACCGGCGAACCGGCCATCGGCATGATTGACCCGGCGAGAGACGGTCATGATCCATTCACCGCTCGAGCGACTTTTTATCGACCGACCGATGTGCGGGCCACGGTCAGGATGATCACGATGGAAGATGAAATATTCACGGTCGGAATTATTGGCATTGGTCCCTTCCGCACCATTGGAATTGGCGATCCAGTTCCCGTGTTCGTCATAGACAAACAGGCCATGAAGTTGCTTCAGCTCATCACGCTCGGCGCTGAGCAATCGCTGCAACCTGGGCAATTGCTGCGCGTCGATGCCTTCGTGTTCGAGGCGGTCTACCAAGGCAAAGAGCAGCGTATCGGCCTGTTTGATCGACGACTGCGCCTGCGACGCCAGAGTCTGGGCCAGGTTGGACATCGCCACTTCTTTGTCATGCAGGTGGTATTGGCGCGAGGTCCAGGCTTCCCAGATCACAATCGCCGTCATCGACAGGCACACCGCCACGAGCAGCACCACCGCGTATCGGACCTTGAGCCGTGACTCGAGCTGACCGGGCGCCCCGGGCGTGGCGGGCTGGGGGCTTTCAATCGGATCTTTAATGGACGAGTACCCCATGACAATCCCTGACTGGTGATGACAAGGCGACTTTTCCTGTTCGCCCATCGCAACAACACGATAGGTGATTTACTGACCGCGTGACGGGGTTTGTGGCGGGAATCCGCCCTGAGGTCATGACTTGCCGGACTGTTTCACCGCCTCAAGCCAGGCCGGATCCAGGCGGGTTTGTTCGGTATCGATGCCCAATGCTTGCATGCGCGCCTTGTGCTCATCCATCTCACGAGTCAACTGGCCGTGGTCGCTGGAGTTGCCGTCCAACTCATGCATCTGGTGCAAACCCAGGTGGTAGAAACGCAGCAGTTTCATGGCCACTGGATCACCGGTTGCCACCGCTGCGGTGACCTGATGCATGATGTTGGTCACGCTCATCAGGCTGCGCTTGAGCTGCCAGCCGTAGACCGCCGCGGCCATCCATGGCTGGCTCCAGAGTTTGCCGCGCATCAGCGCCACTATCAGCAGCACCGCGACGAAAACGCCGCCGACGTTAAATCGCAGGTTGTCGCCACCGGGTTCACCGAACAACGCCACCGCGGCCGTGGACAGCCCCATCGCCAGCGCCAGGAAAATCAGGGCAATTATCACCGTACTGCGTCGCGTCTGTTGTCGATAGGTTTGGGCATTCTTCGGCTGGATTTCGAACATCGCGACAGGGTTCCTTGGGGGCATGAACAAAAAGACTGCGGCGCATTATCGCCTCTGCGCGGGATTTAGCTATGCTGGGGCTCCTTTTCATCTTTTCATCGTCAAACGGGGAACATGGCGATACAGCTCGGTTCGTGCCATCTTCATCCATGGATACACACTATTCAGATGCCATTCCCGCCGTTCAGTGAATGACATCGTTTTAAGGATCTTTGAATGACCCAACGACAAGTAATCAACGCCTCGGTCAGCCCAAAAGGTAGCCTGGAAACCCTCTCCCAACGCGAAGTCCAACAACTGAGCGAAGCCGGTTCCGGCAGCACCTACAACATTTTCCGCCAGTGCGCCCTGGCCATCCTCAATACCGGCGCCCATGTCGACAACGCCAAGACCATCCTCGAAGCCTACAAGGATTTTGAAATCCGCATCCACCAGCAGGACCGCGGCGTACGCCTGGAACTGTTGAATGCCCCGGCCGACGCCTTCGTCGACGGCGAAATGATCGCCAGCACCCGCGAAATGCTCTTCAGCGCCCTGCGTGACATCGTCTACACCGAAAACGAACTCGACAGCCAGCGCATCGACCTGAGCACTTCCCAGGGCATCAGCGACTACGTGTTCCATCTGTTGCGCAACGCCCGCACCCTGCGCCCCGGCGTCGAGCCGAAGATCGTGGTCTGCTGGGGCGGCCACTCGATCAACACCGAAGAATACAAATACACCAAGAAAGTCGGCCACGAACTGGGCCTGCGCAGCCTCGACATCTGCACCGGTTGCGGCCCCGGCGTGATGAAAGGCCCGATGAAAGGCGCGACCATCGCCCACGCCAAACAGCGTATCCACGGCGGTCGCTATCTGGGCTTGACCGAGCCGGGCATCATCGCCGCCGAAGCGCCGAACCCGATCGTCAATGAGCTGGTGATCCTGCCGGACATCGAAAAACGTCTGGAAGCGTTCGTGCGCGTCGGCCACGGCATAATCATTTTCCCCGGCGGTGCAGGCACGGCCGAAGAGTTCCTGTACCTGCTCGGCATCCTGATGCACCCGGACAACGAAGGCCTGCCCTTCCCGGTCATTCTCACCGGGCCGAAACATGCCGCACCGTATCTGGAACAACTGGACGCGTTTGTCGGCGCCACGCTGGGTGACGCGGCGAAGAAACATTACGAGATCATCATCGACGATCCGGCTGAAGTCGCACGGCAGATGACGCAGGGGCTCAAAGCGGTCAAACAGTTCCGTCGCGAGCGCAATGACGCGTTCCATTTCAACTGGCTGCTGAAAATCGACGAAGGCTTCCAGCGCCCGTTCGACCCGACCCACGAAAACATGGCCAACCTGAAACTGAGCCTGACCCTGCCGGCCCACGAACTGGCCGCCAACCTGCGTCGCGCGTTCTCCGGCATTGTCGCCGGCAACGTCAAGGACAAAGGCATCCGCCTGATCGAACAACACGGGCCGTACCAGATCCGGGGCGATGCGGCGATCATGCGTCCGCTGGATCAACTGCTCAAAGCCTTCGTCGCCCAGCACCGCATGAAGCTGCCGGGCGGCGCGGCGTATGTGCCGTGTTATCAGGTCGTGGCATAACCTCGACCTGACCAACACTATTTACCCCTGTAGGAGCAAGCTCACTCCTACAGGGGTTAACGTGGCTACAGGTGATCAGCGTCAATCACCGCTTTGGCAAAGGCTTGCGGATCTTCCTGTGGCAGGTTGTGGCCGATGCCGCCGGTGATGAGCCGGTACTCATACTTGCCGGTAAAACGCTTGGCATAATCCTCGGCTGCCGGGTGCGGTGCGCCGTTGGCGTCACCTTCCATCGTAATGGTGGGCACCGTGATGGACGGAGCCTTGGCCAGGCGTTGCTCCAGTGCTTCGTATTGCGGCTCTCCCTGAACCATGCCCAACCGCCAGCGATAGTTGAAAATCGTGATCGCGACATGGTCCGGGTTGTCCAGGGCAGCGGCGCTGCGGTCGTAGGTCGCGTCGTCGAATTTCCATTTCGGGGACGCCAGTTCCCAGATCAACCTGGCGAAGTCGTGACGATTTTTTTCGTAGCCGGCCTGGCCGCGCTCGGTCGCGAAATAGAACTGATACCACCATTGCAACTCGGCCTTGGGCGGTAACGGGTTCTTGCCCGCTGCCTGATTGCCGATCAGATAGCCACTGACCGAGACCAACGCCTTGACCCGCTCCGGCCACAACGCCGACACAATGTCTGCCGAACGCGCGCCCCAATCGTAGCCGCCAAGCACGGCCTGTTTGATGTTCAGGGCATCCATGAAATCGATGACGTCGCTCGCCAGCGCGGAAGGCTGGCCATTGCGCAAGGTCTTGGCGGACAGGAACTGCGTGTCGCCATACCCCCGCGCATACGGGATCAGCACTCGGTAGCCCTTGGCCGCCAGCAATGGCGCCACTTCGCTATAGCTGTGAATGTCGTAGGGCCAACCGTGCAGGAGAATCACCACCGGGCCATTGGCGGGGCCGACCTCGGCGTAAGCCACGTCCAGCAAGCCAGCCTTGACATGTTTCAGCGCGCCGAAGGTGTCCTTCTTGGCCACCGCCGAGTCTGCGGTGGCCGTGGTGCTGGTTTGGGCGCTGGCCGCACCGAGAACACCGAACTGCATCAGCGCAAAGGCGAGCACCGCGGGTCCCATCAAACGGCGGCCTCGTGATTCGGTTTTATTGCCCGACACATTCATCTTCATGGTGATTTCCCTATAAGTCATTCAACGATTGTTTTGGACGACGTAGTGGGCCGATCAACCGCCCTGATTGGCGCAGTCCGCGAGTTTGCTGTAATCGAGAACCTTGTGCGTGCCGCTGGAATCAAGGTAGTTCAGGCGAGCATTGACAATGCCGCAACCACTGCCGGAGTCTTCAGTGGACAGCACTTTCTTGATATCCAGATGCGCGCCGTGAGCAGTGACCTGCGCCTGGGTTTGATCATCGGCATGGGCTGAAAACGCAGCGATGTTCAGGACAGCGAAGAAGCTGGCGGCAACGAGTGTGTTCCAGTTCATGGTGATTTCCTCAGGGCTGCGATAGGCGGTGGTGGTGAGGCAAGTCGTCTTGTCTCGATGGAGCCCATTCAACCGCCCCAAGGTATCTGCCATGTGTCGTCAAAACGGCGTTATTAAGGCGTAAGGTGTCAAACAGCGCGCCCGATACAGTGCGATACAAATCTGCATGGCGCCGTGTAGCACGCAGCGAACTAATAAGAAGAGGTTTGTGCAATGGACCATGTGAACCACATCCTGATCGTCGATGACGATCGGGAGATCCGCGAGCTGGTGGGCAATTACCTGAAGAAAAACGGCCTGCGCACCACAGTGGTTGCCGATGGCCGGCAGATGCGCAGTTTTCTGGAAGCCAATCAGGTGGACCTGATTGTGCTGGACCTAATGATGCCCGGCGATGACGGCCTGGTGTTGTGCCGAGAATTACGCGCCGGCAAACACAAAGCCACACCGATTTTGATGCTCACTGCGCGCAACGACGAAACCGATCGCATCCTCGGCCTGGAAATGGGCGCCGACGATTACCTGACCAAACCCTTCGCCGCCCGCGAGTTATTGGCGCGGATCAATGCGGTATTGCGCCGCACGCGAATGTTGCCGCCGAACCTGCTCATCACCGAAACCGGCCGGCTGCTCGGTTTCGGCCGCTGGCGCCTCGATACCACAGCCCGCCACTTACTGGACGAAGACGACACGCTGGTGGCCCTCAGTGGCGCGGAATACCGTTTGCTGCGCGTCTTCCTCGATCACCCGCAGCGGGTACTCAGCCGCGACCAATTGCTCAACCTGACCCAAGGCCGCGACGCCGACCTGTTCGAGCGTTCCATCGACTTGCTGGTGAGCCGTTTGCGTCAACGCTTGCTGGATGATTCACGCGAGCCGACCTACATCAAGACCGTGCGCAGCGAAGGCTACGTGTTCTCGTACCCGGTGGAATTGCTTGGCGCAGAATCTTCCTAGGGGTTTTGTATATAGAAACTGGCAAAACATACGCAAATCCCACAGCCTTTAAATCCTACGATCTGACACAAAAGCCCCGGCAATTCCTCGGGACAGTGCCGCCCGCTCGTACTAAGCTGCGCGATTCATTTCATCAGGGACGATTTATGAAGCGCATTGCCGGTTGCTTGCTGCTGTTGCTGAGTGTTGGCGCAGTCGCAGCAGACCTGAAACTGCTCACCGACAACCACCCACCGTTGCACTTTCAGCAAGGCGACACACTGGTGGGTTTTGGTGTGGATGTGGTGCAGGCGTTGGCCCAACGCACGGGCGACGCGGTGCATTTGCAGCAAGTCCCTTTGCTGCGGGCCTTGCGCGATGCCGGGACCGAGCCCGCCACCGGGGTGTTCACTATCTTTCGCACCGCCGAGCGCGAAGGCCTGTACCAGTGGGTCGGCCCGCTGATGGAGGTGGAAACGGCCCTCTACGCCACCGACAGCACCCTGCCCCCTGTCCGCGCCCTGAGCGAGACCGCCAGCCTGGGCCGAATCGCCGTTCCGCGAAAATGGCTGGCCTACAGCTACTTGCAACAGCAAGGCCTGAACAACCTGTACGGCGTCGAAACGCCCGAACAAATGATGCGCCTGGCGAGTCTGGGCCGTGCAGAATTTGTGGTGGCCGATACCCTGTCCATCACGGCGATGGCGCGAGAAGTCAGGCTGGCGCCCAGTCGGCTGCACTACCAGATGCCCCTGATGAAGCAAAGTACGTACATCGCATTTTCACCGCAGACCGATGCCGCTCAAGTGGCGCGCTGGCAACTGGCGCTGGACGAGATGAGGCGCGACGGACGCTTGGAACATATCAAGCAGCGCTGGCTGATCGACCGCACGCCTCGCTGACAACGGATCAGCGCGCTCGATAACGACTATGCCCAAGGGTGTTTTTTCATGGCCGGGCTCCAGCACTACAGTGGCGACATCTTCTTCCCACGCTCTGGAGCAACCCCATGAAAAGCCTCATCGGTCTTGGTTTCGCCCTCTCGGTTCTTGGCGCAACGTCCGCTATCGCCGCCCCCCACGCCACCTCGCAGGTTGTCGCGGCAGTGAAAGTCAGCCAACCGGCCACCCTCAATGTGAACACTGTCGAAGTCGATAAAAAGGACAGCCAGCCGACCACGTTGTACGTCGCTGAAAACCGCCCTGAGTTCGGTTCGAAATATCAGCGTTATTGATCAACAGCTTTGCGCCGCTTACACACAAAAAACCCCGGGCAGACCCAATCTACCCGGGGTTTTTCCTGGAAACACACCGGCTCCTGTAGCAGCTGCCGAGCCCGCGAGGCTGCGTCCGGCCGCGCAGCGGTCGTAAACCCTACTCACTCGGTTTGACTGAAACACCGCATCGCCTGATTTTACGACCGCTGCGCGGCCGGACGCAGCCTCGCAGGCTCGGCAGCTCCTACGTCAGTCGTGCGGCGAGGGCCTTGGCTTGTAGTGCGACGTCGGTGACCGCCGTGCTTTCCCACCACATGCCGCGCAACGGGGGGCCCATGGCGAACAGGCGAGTGGCAACCTGACCACCGGCATCCAGCACGGCGCCGTCTGCAGCCGCTGCAATCCCCAAGGCCAACGGCCCCGGTCGGATCAACCCGCGCGCCAACAGTTGTTGTGGCAACGGTCGAGCAACCCGGCGCCAGTCATATTCGATGCCGCTGGAATTGATCAACGCTGCGCCCTGAACCACACAGGTGCCCTCTTCGCCACGGCGACGAATGCGGATGCTGACGCCGCCCTGCGACACGGGCTCAAGGCCCTTGAACGACGCCGCCTGAATCCGCAACCGCCCTTCCCTGTGCAACCGTTCCACCAAGGCAGCGCTCAGCGGTGGCGAGCGATGGTGATGACTTTCCCACCACGGCCGAACATGCCGCACAAATTGCCGACGCTGGCGGTCCGTCGCCTGATTCCACAACCGGCCAATGTGTGCACGCACGGTGTCGAGTGGTGCTTGCCAGTCGATGCCTTCAGCGATGGCCTGCCGGCAGTGCCGGCGCAGTTCACGCACTAACTGCCGAGGTGTGCGAATGCTCTGGTCCTCGGCCAGGAAATCCACCCAGGCCGGCGGTTGGCGACGCACATGCGGCAGCAAGCCGTGACGCGAAAACACTTCGATCGGCCCACGATGCCCAGCCTGCTCCAGCGACACCACGGCATCGACCATGGTCAGGCCGGAACCGATGATCAGCACTGTGGACTGCGGATCGAGCTGGCGCATGGCGGCCACATCCCACGGATCCAGCGCCGCGGCGTTCAAACCGCTGGACTCGGTCTGCGGTGTGCGCGCCGCGGGAAACATCCCCGTCGCCAACACCGCATAAGCGCCCTGCAAGCGTTGACCGTCACTCAATGTCAGCCGTACAGAATCATTGCCTGCTTGCAGATCAATCACCTCGGCCTGCACATGCTCGACCGTCGAGCCATTCAACGCCCCGACGGCTTGCGCCTCGGCCAGGCGTTGTTGCACGTACACGCCGAACAGGCCGCGTGGCGGGAACAACTCGCTGATCGGCACAGGTTGCTCGGCCGATTCCGGCCAGCCACCGGCGGCGATGTGTTCGGTCAGCCATTGCGTCAGGTCATCGGCGTTGTCCGGGTCGACACTCATGCGCGCCGCGTTGCCGTTCAGCGTATGGCCCAACTCGACCGCGCTATAGGCTTCGCCCCGACCCAGCTCGGCGCGCGGCTCGATCACCAGCACCGAGCGCCGGCCAGGCAAGCGCAACAACTGCGCGGCCAGCATTGCGCCACTGAGGCCGCCGCCGATAATCAGAATGTCTGCATGGCGGATGGCGTCGTTGGCCTGTCCGCTTTGGATTTCGCTCATTCCATACTCACCGGTCAATGACTCCCTGAATAAAAATCCACTGTCTGCCACCTTAATGTTTTGCCCTCCAGCACACAAACACCCCTCCTTTGCAGGAGTGAGCCTGCTCGCGATGGCGTCTAAGCAGATACCACCTTCTTCTCCTGCTGCCGCAACGCCGCCAGATCCCGATAACCCGCTGCGGGATGAACGTCTGCCAAACGCGGCCCCTCCCCAAACAATTTTTCACGCAAGGT
Organism: Pseudomonas sp. B21-040; assembly: GCF_024748695.1. Taxonomy (NCBI): domain Bacteria; kingdom Pseudomonadati; phylum Pseudomonadota; class Gammaproteobacteria; order Pseudomonadales; family Pseudomonadaceae; genus Pseudomonas; species Pseudomonas sp. B21-040. Next base: position 2,822,365 of record NZ_CP087176.1, on the reverse strand, counting down.
CCCCGGCGCATAGTCGGTCTTGTACACCCCACGCTTCTGCAACTCCGGCACCAGCAACTCCACCGCGTCGATAAAGGTTTCGTGGGTCAGTGCATAGGCCAGGTTGAAACCGTCCACGTCGGTCTCCTCCACCCACTCTTGCAGAAGATCGGCGACTGTCTCGGGGCTGCCGACAAACAATGGCCCGAACCCGCCAATGCCGACCCAGTCCGCCAGTTCATTGGGCGTCCAGACCTTGTTCGGATCCGCCGTGGAAAACGCCTCCACCGCCGATTGAATGGCATTGGTGTGCACATGCTTGAGCGGTTCATCCGGTTTGAACTGGCTGAAGTCGATGCCGGTCCAGCCGGAAATCAGCGCCATGGCACCTTCGTAGCTGACCCAGGTTTTGTACTCCTCGAACTTGGCTTTGGCCTTCGCGTCGGTTTCGCCAAGGATCACCGTTTGCAGGTTGAAGATCAGGATCTTGCGCGGATCGCGCCCAGCCTCGGCGGCACGGCGACGAATGTCTGCCACGGTTTTCTTGAGCAGCACTTTCGACGGTGCGGCGACGAAGACGCATTCGGCATGCTCGGCCGCAAATTGTTTGCCACGACTCGATGCTCCCGCTTGGTAAAGCACCGGTGTGCGCTGCGGCGAAGGCTCACAAAGGTGAATGCCCGGCACCTGGAAATGTTTGCCAACGTGGCGGATCTCGTGAATTTTGCGCGGGTCGCTGAAGACCCGCCGCTCGCGATCGCGCAGAATCGCGCCCTCTTCCCAACTGCCTTCCCAGAGTTTGTAGCAAACCTCCAGGTATTCCTCGGCGAAGTCGTAGCGGGCGTCGTGTTCGGTCTGGTTTTTCTGGCCAATATTCTTGGCGCCGCTTTCCAGATACGAGGTGACGATGTTCCAGCCGGCCCGGCCCTTGGTCAGGTGGTCGAGCGTCGACAGGCGCCGGGCGAATGGATACGGGTGCTCGAAAGACAACGACGCGGTCAGGCCGAACCCCAGATGCTCGGTGACCAGCGCCATTGGCGGAATCAGTTGCAGCGGATCGTTGACCGGCACCTGCGCGGCCTGGCGGATCGCCGCGTCACCATTGCCGTTGTAAACGTCGTAGATGCCGAGCACATCGGCAATGAACAGACCGTCGAACTTGCCACGCTCAAGGATCTTCGCCAGATCGGTCCAGTATTCGAGATCCTTGTACTGCCACGAACGATCGCGCGGGTGCGCCCACAAGCCCGGCGACTGGTGGCCGACGCAGTTCATGTCAAACGCGTTCAGACGAATTTCGCGGCGGATGCTTGGGGGTTTGGCGGGGGTTGTCATGGACCGGCTCCGGGTTTCTGGTGAATGCTCTGTTCGCATTTGCAGAAGTCGTGCCTGAACATGATTGCAAGTTATTTCAACAGGTTGAGGTGCTTTCCAAGAAATAACATCAGCTTTAAAAGAGCAAAGTGTCTATCCACTGTTGATGAGCCAACAGTCAAATCACCACGTTGCGCACAAACCGCGCCGCCACCGGCCCGTCATTGCGATAGGCATGGGGCTGGTTGCTGGCGAACATAAAGAACTCACCGGCAGCAATGTGCTGCGGGGTGTCACCCAACATCAGGGTCAGGCAGCCTTCGAACACGTAGATCTGTTCGCTCCAGCCTTCGGCGTCCGGTTGCGACGGGTAAATTTCCCCCGGTTGCAGGCACCATTCCCATTGTTCCACTTCGCGGGTGGCGGTGGCCTTGGACAGTAAAACGGCTTTGCTGCCGGGGATTACTCCGGCCCACGCCACTTCGTTGATGCGGCTCGTGTCACGGGCGTCCGGGGCCTGGATGAGGTCGCTGAACCTCACGTCCAGTGCCTCGGCCACGCGGTCGAGGGTGGTCAGGCTGACGTTGTTGTCGCCGGCTTCGATGGCCACCAGCATCCGGCGGCTGACCCCGGACTTTTCGGCCAGCACGGTCTGGCTCATGTCAGCGGCGTGGCGCAAGCGCCGGACGTTCTGGCTGACGTGCTGGAGGACCGAAGCCCGCGGGGTGGAATCTTTGTGCACTATATTGCTCACTTGGTGGGGTTGGGCAGTATACTGCGCAACATTCGGCGCATTGTGCGTCGCCCTCAAGTAGCGCGCAAGGTCATGACGTCAGTGAACTCTTCTCCCACCTCCCCCCGCGTCTCACGGTTCAGCAAAGCCGAGTGCGTGCTGGTGCTGATCACCATGGTCTGGGGCGGAACCTTTTTGTTGGTGCAGCATGCGATGACCGTCAGTGGACCGATGTTTTTCGTCGGTCTGCGCTTTGCCGCTGCCGCGAGTCTGGTCGCGCTGTTCTCCTGGCGACACCTGCGGGCACTGACCCTGTTCGAACTCAAGGCCGGGGCGTTTATCGGGGTGGCGATCATGCTCGGTTATGGCTTGCAGACGGTGGGTTTGCAGAGCATTCCCAGCAGTCAGTCGGCGTTTATTACCGCGTTGTACGTACCCTTCGTGCCGTTGCTGCAATGGTTGGTACTGGGGCGGCGTCCGGGGCTGATGCCAAGCATCGGGATCATGCTGGCGTTTACCGGGTTGATGCTGCTGTCGGGACCCGCCGGCGCTTCGTTCAATTTCAGCCCTGGCGAAATCGCTACGCTGATCAGCGCCATCGCGATTGCCGCAGAAATCATCCTGATCAGCACCTATGCCGGTCAGGTCGATGTGCGTCGAGTGACCGTGGTGCAATTGGCGACCACGTCGGTGTTGTCGTTCTTGATGGTGGTGCCGACCCAGGAACACATTCCGGACTTCTCATGGCTGCTGTTGTGCAGCGCGCTGGGCCTTGGCGCTGCGAGCGCGGCGATTCAGGTGGCGATGAACTGGGCGCAGAAGAGTGTCTCGCCGACACGCGCGACCTTGATTTATGCCGGGGAGCCGGTGTGGGCCGGGATTGTCGGGCGAATTGCCGGGGAGCGGCTGCCGGCGATTGCACTGGTGGGTGCCGGTTTGATCGTGGCGGCGGTGATTGTGAGTGAGTTGAAGACCAAGGGTAAAGGTGCTGCGGCGGCGGAGGAGTTGGAGCGGGAAACACAGGGTTAAACCGCGAGATCTGTGGCGTCTGATAATAGCTATCGCGAGCAAGCTCGCTCCCACATGGGTTCTGCGTTGTGCCACCAGAGTGTGAACACAACTGGCCCCTGTGTGCGAGCTTGCTCGCGATGGGGCCAGAAGGGTTTAAACCGGCCCGTTGAAACAATGTGAATCAGCCTTTTTCCGTCTACCGTGTAGGATTCTGCGACAGCTTCGCGTTTGGTGATCCGGGAGCTGGCACGTATGATGCTTCACAAACTCCCGCAGATTAGAAGCCTATGTCCCTGATAGTTCTACTGCTTCTGCCATTTATTGGCAGCTGTCTGGCAGCCGTCCTGCCGCACAACGCACGCAATACAGCCCCCTTGCTCGCGGGCCTGATCGCACTGATCGGCACCGTTCAGGTCGCGTTCCTGTACCCGCAAATCGCCCATGGCGGCGTAATCCGCGAAGAATTCTTCTGGCTGCCAAGCCTCGGCCTGAACTTCGTCTTGCGCATGGACGGGTTCGCGTGGCTGTTCTCGATGCTGGTGCTGGGCATCGGCACACTGGTCTCGCTGTACGCACGCTATTACATGTCGCCGGACGATCCGGTGCCGCGGTTCTTCGCATTTTTCCTGGCGTTCATGGGCGCCATGCTCGGGTTGGTGATTTCCGGCAACCTGATCCAGATCGTGTTTTTCTGGGAGCTGACCAGCCTCTTCTCGTTCCTGCTGATCGGCTACTGGCATCACCGTGCCGACGCACGACGCGGCGCCTACATGGCGTTGATGGTCACCGGCGCGGGTGGTTTGTGCCTGCTGGCGGGGGTCATGCTGCTCGGCCATGTGGTCGGCAGCTATGACCTGGACAAGGTCCTGGCCGCCGGCGATCTGATTCGCGCACATGCCCTCTACCCGCTTCTGTTACCCCTGATCCTGATCGGCGCCTTGAGCAAAAGTGCGCAATTCCCTTTCCACTTCTGGTTGCCCCACGCGATGGCGGCGCCGACACCGGTCTCGGCCTATCTGCACTCGGCGACCATGGTCAAGGCCGGGGTGTTTCTGCTGGCGCGACTTTGGCCTTCGTTATCCGGCAGCGAAGAATGGTTCTACATCGTCAGCGGCGCCGGTGCCTGCACCCTGTTGCTGGGTGCGTATTGCGCGATGTTCCAGAACGACCTCAAAGGGTTGCTGGCCTACTCGACCATCAGCCATCTGGGCCTGATCACCCTGCTGCTGGGCTTGAACAGCCCGCTGGCCGCCGTGGCCGCGGTGTTCCACATTCTTAACCACGCCACCTTCAAGGCCTCGTTGTTCATGGCCGCCGGGATCATTGACCACGAAAGCGGCACCCGCGACATCCGCAAACTCAGCGGCCTGATCAAGCTCATCCCGTTCACCGCCACCCTGGCCATGGTCGCCAGCGCCTCGATGGCCGGCGTGCCGCTGCTCAACGGTTTCCTCTCCAAAGAAATGTTCTTTGCCGAAACCGTGTTCATCAATGCCACGGCGTGGATCGAGTGGAGCCTGCCAATCGTCGCGACCATCGCCGGCACATTCAGTGTCGCCTACTCATTACGCTTCACCGTCGATGTGTTCTTCGGCCCGACCGCCACCGATCTGCCGCACACCCCGCACGAGCCGCCACGCTGGATGCGCGCACCTGTTGAGTTGCTGGTGTTCACGTGCCTGGTCGTGGGGATGTTCCCGGCGCAAGTGGTCGGTTCCATACTGGCCGCCGCAGCCCTGCCAGTAGTAGGCGGGACGCTGCCGGAGTACAGCCTGGCGATCTGGCACGGCTTGAATGCGCCAATGATCATGAGCCTGATCGCCATGTCCGGCGGCATCGTGCTCTATCTGCTGCTGCGCAATCAGTTCAAGCGCGGGCGCTTCAAATACCCGCCGGTCATTGGCCGGTTGAATGGCAAGCGCCTGTTCGAACGCAGCCTGGTGATCATGATGCGCCTGGCCCGCCGTCTGGTGCGCCGGATCAGCACCCATCGCCTGCAAACCCAATTGTTCCTGATGGTCCTCGCTGCCGTGTTGGCCGGCTTGATTCCGATGCTCCACAGCAGTCTGAGTTGGGGGGATCGACCGAAAATTCCGGGCTCTATCGTGTTCGTGACCCTGTGGCTGCTGGCGATTGCCTGCGCCCTCGGCGCGGCGTGGCAGGCCAAGTATCACCGGCTCGCGGCCCTGACCATGGTCAGCGTCTGCGGCCTGATGACCTGCGTGACCTTCGTCTGGTTCTCCGCGCCAGACCTGGCACTGACGCAACTGGCCGTCGAAGTGGTGACCACCGTGCTGATCCTGCTCGGTTTGCGCTGGCTGCCACGGCGGATCGAAGAGGTGTCGCCACTGCCAAGCAGCCTGCGCAAGGCGCGCATCCGGCGTATCCGCGACTTGCTGTTGTCGACCGTGGTCGGTGGCGGCATGGCCTTGCTGGCCTACGCGATGCTGACGCGTCAGACGCCTAACGATATTTCCTCGTTTTACCTCAGCCGTGCCCTGCCCGAAGGTGGCGGCAGCAACGTGGTCAACGTGATGCTGGTGGATTTTCGTGGCTTCGACACCCTCGGTGAAATCACTGTGCTGGTGGCAGTGGCCCTGACCGTGTTCGCCCTGCTGCGACGCTTCCGCCCGCCCAAGGAAAGCCTGCAATTGCCAGCCCAGCAACGCTTGCTGGCACCGGACGTGGTCACCGACCTGGTCAACCCGCGCCACGCCAGCGACACCGCGCTGGGCTTCATGATGGTCCCGGCAGTGCTGGTGCGTCTGCTGCTGCCGATTGCGCTGGTGGTGTCGTTCTACTTGTTCATGCGTGGACACAATCAACCGGGGGGCGGTTTTGTCGCGGGGCTGGTGATGTCGGTCGCGTTCATCCTGCAATACATGGTCGCCGGCACGCAGTGGGTCGAGGCGCAAATGAGCCTGCGACCGCTGCGCTGGATGGGCATCGGGTTGCTGTTTGCCACGGTCACGGGGCTTGGGGCCATGGCGGTCGGCTATCCGTTCCTGACCACCCACACCTGGCATTTCACCCTGCCGGTACTGGGTGACATTCACATTGCCAGCGCGCTGTTCTTCGACATCGGCGTGTATGGCGTGGTGGTCGGTTCGACGCTGTTGATCCTCACCGCCCTCGCTCACCAATCGGTTCGCGGCCACAAAACCGCAGCCCAGCCCAAACCCGTCGCCACACAAGGAGCCGTCTGATGGAAGAAGTCATCGCAATCGCCATCGGCGTTCTCGCGGCGTCCGGCGTCTGGCTGATCCTGCGGCCGCGAACCTTTCAGGTGGTGATGGGCCTGTGCCTGCTGTCCTATGGCGTCAACCTGTTCATTTTCAGCATGGGCAGCCTGTTCATCGGCAGGGAGCCGATCATCAAGGACGGCGTGCCGCAGGACTTGCTGCACTACACCGATCCACTGCCGCAAGCACTGGTGCTGACCGCGATTGTGATCAGCTTCGCCATGACCGCGTTGTTTCTGGTGGTGCTGCTCGCATCCCGGGGCTTGACCGGGACCGACCATGTCGATGGCCGGGAGCCTAAAGAATGAATCCAATGACGCACCTGATCGCCGCCCCGATCCTGCTACCGCTGCTGACTGCCGCCATCATGTTGATGCTCGGCGAAAAACACCGTCCGCTGAAAGCCAGGATCAACCTGTTCTCCAGCCTTCTGGGCCTGGGGATTTCGGTGTTGCTGCTGCAATGGACACAGACCACCGGCGTTCCCGGCTCTATCGGTGTGTACCTGCCGGGCAACTGGCAGGTGCCATTCGGCCTGGTGCTGGTGGTTGATCGCCTGTCAGCGTTGATGCTGGTGCTGACCGGGATCATCGGCGTCAGCGCCTTGCTGTTCGCCATGGCCCGCTGGGACGGCGCCGGTTCCAGCTTCCACGCGCTGTTCCAGATTCAATTGATGGGGCTGTACGGCGCGTTCCTGACCGCCGACCTGTTCAACCTGTTCGTGTTTTTCGAAGTGCTGCTGGCCGCTTCCTACGGTTTGATGCTCCACGGTTCGGGTCGACCGCGAGTGTCGGCGGGGTTGCATTACATCTCGATCAACCTGTTGGCGTCGTCGCTGTTCCTGATTGGCGCGGCGCTGATTTACGGCGTCACCGGCACCCTGAACATGGCCGACCTGGCGTTGAAAATCCCGCTGGTGCCACAAGCCGATCGCGGCTTGCTGCATGCCGGCGCGGGGATTCTCGCGGTGGCGTTCCTGGCCAAGGCCGGGATGTGGCCGCTGAACTTCTGGCTGGTACCGGCCTACTCCTCGGTCAGCGCGCCAGTAGCGGCCATGTTCGCGATCATGACCAAGGTCGGCGTCTACACCCTGCTGCGTCTGTGGACGTTGCTGTTCTCCGGCCAGGCCGGGGCATCGGCCTACTTTGGCGGTGACTGGCTGATCTACGGCGGCATGGCAACAATCGTCTGCGCAGCGCTCGCGATTCTGGCGGCCCAACGCCTGGAGCGCATGGCCAGTTTGAGCATTCTGGTGTCGGCAGGGATTCTGCTGTCAGCCGTCGGCTTCGCCCAGCCGAACCTGATCGCCGCGGCGCTGTTTTACCTGGTCAGCTCGACCCTGGCGCTGAGCGCGCTGTTCCTGCTGGCCGAGTTGATCGAACGTTCCCGTTCGGTCAATGAAGCGCCGCTGTTCGATGACGCCGACCTGATCGCACGACCGAGGCTGTCCGAGCAACCGCCCAAAGGCTTCAACCTCGATGACGATCAGAAAGCCGTGGTCGGCCAGGTGATTCCCTGGACCATGGCCTTCCTCGGCTTGAGCTTCATTGCCTGCGCGCTGCTGATCATCGGCATGCCGCCGCTCTCCGGTTTCATCGGCAAGCTCAGCCTGCTCAACGCCCTCCTCAACCCGCTGGGCTTGGGCAATGGCGCTGGCGAACCGGTGTCGAACGCTGCATGGGGGTTGCTCGCACTGTTGATTCTGTCAGGGCTCGCCTCACTGATCGCCTTCTCGCGCCTGGGCATCCAGCGCTTCTGGACCCCGCAAGAACGTCCATCGCCGCTGCTGCACCGTTTGGAAAGCGTGCCGATCATCATTCTCCTGGGGCTGAGTATTGCGCTGACCTTCAAGGCTGAACCGCTGCTGCGTTACACCCAGGCGGCCGCCGATGCCTTGAACAACCCGCAGCAATACGTGATGGCCGTGCTCGGCACACGCGTAGTGCCAAGCCCGGAAGCCAAAGCGGCAATGTTGGAGGTGCAACCGTGAAACGCCTGTTTCCTGCCCCTTGGCTATCGCTGGCGTTAGGGGTGTTGTGGCTGGTGCTGAACCAGTCGATGAGCCCCGGCAATCTGTTGCTCGGCGCGATGCTGGGCTTCTGCGCACCGTTGATGATGCGCCGATTGCGACCGCTGCCGATTCGTATCCGTCGCCCCGGCGTCATCTTGCGCTTGCTCCTGGTGGTCGGTCGAGACGTGCTGGCGTCCAACCTCGCCGTGGCCTGGGGCGTGCTGAACGCCGGTCGCCGCGCGCCACGCTCACGCTTCATCAAAGTGCCGCTGGACCTGCGCGACGCCAACGGCCTCGCCGCACTCTCGGCGATCTGCACCGTGGTCCCGGGCACCGTTTGGTCGGAACTGGCGCTGGATCGCAGCATCCTGTTGCTGCATGTGTTCGATCTGGATGACGAAGCCGTGTTCATCCAGCACTTCAAGGCAACCTACGAGCGCCCCTTGATGGAGATCTTCGAATGAGCCCACTGCTGTCGAACGCCGTCCTGCTGAGCCTGTTCATGTTTTCCGTGGCGATGATTCTGACGCTGATCCGTCTGTTCAAGGGCCCCTCAGCCCAGGACCGGGTTCTGGCCCTGGACTATCTGTACATCATCGCGATGCTGATGATGCTGACGCTGGGCATTCGTTATGCCAGTGATACCTACTTCGAGGCGGCGTTGTTGATCGCCCTGTTCGGTTTCGTCGGCTCGTTTGCCCTGGCGAAATTCCTGCTGCGTGGCGAGGTGATCGAATGAATGGCGAACTGTCGCTGTGGGTCGAGATTCCAGTGGCGATCCTGCTGCTGCTCAGCAGTCTGTTTGCGCTGGTCGGCGCCATTGGCCTGGTGCGGATGAAGGATTACTTCCAGCGCATGCACCCGCCAGCGTTGGCCTCGACATTGGGGGCATGGTGTGTGGCACTGGCGTCGATCATTTACTTTTCGGCGCTCAAATCGACACCAGTGGTGCATGCCTGGCTGATTCCAATCCTGTTGGCGATAACCGTACCGGTGACCACCTTGCTGCTGGCGCGCGCGGCGTTGTTCCGCAAGCGCATGGCCGGCGACGATGTGCCGGCCGAGGTGAGTAGTCGGCGCACGGATGGCAGAAGCTAAGGTTACACGCTGAATCACCCGGATTGGCCTGCCCGGCCATGCGCCAATCCGGGCATTTCAAACCCAGGCAACCGTCAGCAACCCGGCCCCCAACACCACGCACAGTGGTGAATAGACCCAGGTATCGAGCCGGGCAAACGTCGAATTCTTGACCTCTTTGAAGAACCCCACCAGTTCCGAATCGCCAATCGCCCGGGCGAACATCAGTATCGCAATGGCACTGAGCACCCATTGCAGCCACTTGTCATGCACAGCCGGCAAACAAAGCCCGACCCGCAGACACACCAGCATGGCGATCAGTAACAGCGCCCCCGCCACCAGCAACGTCACGATTCCCGACGGCTTGAACGCAGGCCTTGATTGCGCGCCGCCCTCCCCGGGCACTCGCGGCACCGCCGCCTCGCTGCCCAGCTTGCCGCCCGAGGCCCAATACACGTGGACCAGGCTGATTATCAGAAAAATTGAAGCCATCCATTGTGCGACCAGCAGATTCATCTTCGGGCATCCATCCAGAGGGAGCGAACGTGCTCCGGGCGGTGATAGCGATACTCGGTGAAATACAAACGTGTGCGGCACAGACTTACTTCAGTTCGGCGGAGACCTTGTCAGCCACCTGCTTTGGCACCCAAGCCTGCCAGATATCCGGATGCGTCTTCATGAACGCTTCCGCTGCCTGGCGTGGCGGGGTGTGTTTTTCGCTCATATCGGCCAGTGCCTTGTTCAGTGAATCGATGGGGAAATCGACCTTGCTGAAGAACTCGACGATCTGCGGGTACTGTTTCTGGAACGGCGTGGACACGCCAATGGACAGCTTCGAGGGCAGCGAACGCGTCGGCTGCGGGTTTGGATTGTCGGCATCGGTCAGGGTTTTCCAGGCTTCGGCGTCGAAGGGGGGTTCTTCCAGTTGAATCAACTTGAAGCGTCCGAGCAATGGCGTCGGTGACCAGTAATAGAACAGCACCGGCTTGCCCCGATGGATCGATGAAGTGATTTCTGCATCCAGCGCGGCCCCGGAACCGCTGCGAAAGTTCACGTAGCTGTCGTTCAGGCCATAGGCGGTGAGCTTCTGCTTGTTGACCACTTCCGACGTCCAGCCGATCGGGCTGTTGAGGAAGCGCCCCTTGCCCGGGCTTTCCGGGTCGCTGAACACGTCTTTATATTTAGGCAGGTCGCTGACACTGCGCAAATCCGGCGCTAACGCCTTGATGCCTTTGGCCGGGTCACCCTTGACCACATACTCCGGGACCCACCAGCCTTCGGTTGCGCCCTTGACCGTATCGCCCAGGCTCGCGACCTTGCCTTCAGCCTCCGCCTTGACCCAGACCGGGCTGCGACCGGCCCATTCTTCACCTATGACCTGAATGTCATTGTTGGCCAGTGCAGTCTCCAGGGTAATGGTGGTTCCCGGCAGGGTATCGGTCGGCAACCCGTAGCCCTTCTCGACGATGATCCGCAGGATATCGGTGATCAGGCTGCCACTTTCCCAATTCAGGTCGGCGAAGTGGATCGGTGCCTGGGCCGCGAATATCGGGACGGGAGATGTTAACAATCCGACGCTGGCCAGGGACGCCGCCAGCAACCGTCGAAATCCTCTCATGCTTTTGCACCTCGTGCTGTTCACAGCAATAGCAGGATGGCCTGATAAACGACCACAAGTCTCAAAATATTCAGTCAATTGACTGTAGTAGAGGATCCTGATTTCGAGGGGTGCGAATTACGTTTCGGAAGATTCCTGCAAACGGGCCAGCTCTCTTCTGACCATGCTGGCGTACGCCGCCGGACGCAGCGTATAGATCTGTGACGCCACCCAACTCAGCCAGGCTCCCTGCAGAACTGCCTTCTGCTCGAACAGCCGCAGGGCTTCAGTGTGGGCACTGGCCTGGTTCTGTTCATGGAAATCGGCGCGGGTCACCGACATCACTCACTGGCCTTGAACGTCACCAGTTCGCCCTTGCGCCACTTGGCGGCTTTGGCAGTCACGGCTTTCAGGGTCTTGGTCAGGCCTTCCTGCAATTGTTGATGAGCGGCGAACACCATCACCACGCTATGACCTTCCTTGAACACAATCGCCTGACCGTCGGGCGTGGTGACAAATGCGTAATCACCCAATCCATACACCGTCAGTTTGATTTCGCGGAACTTGATGTCCAGCTTGCCGCCTTCGCGACTGGGTAGAACAGAAGCGCTGAAATGATCACCGACCTTCAGTTTGAGCCCTGGTTTATCGTCCACCACCAGCGCTTCTTCGGTGTCGATCTCGGCAATATAAATGCCTTCGGCATTCTGTTCGGTGATGTAGACGAAACGAGATTGAAACTGTTTAACCAACTTTGCGCGCAAATCACCTAGCACGAACAAAGCATGCATATCGAGATTACTTACTGCCAAGGAAACATCCCCACATCTGAAATTGATGCCGCACGCAAAAAAGCGCACGGCAGAAAATAGCGGCCATGCCGATGGTCTTTCAAAAAACCGGGTTGAAATCCTGATCCTGGCTGAGGGCTCATGCATCGCGAGGTCAGCGAGCCTACTGGAATATCGCTCGCGCCGTCTTCCGTCAAAGTCGTCAGATGTTGAAGGAAATTGCCCTTCTTACCGCCAGAGGAAACCGGATTACCAACTGTAAGGAAAAAACGCTTCAAGAAAAGCACTTTTCCGACATATCAGCCGCAAAAAATTGCTTTAGATGAACACCATTCGCCAACCCGTGGTGGCGATTCTAGAGCAGCGACGCTCACAGAGACTACCCATAACGACGTACATACGTCGGTAAAATAAAGAAAAGGACTTCATATGTGCACGATGACTCACTTTGCAACCGCCCAGCCACCTTACGCTCACAACGCCTCGCCGCTGCATCAGGGGTTGCTCGAAGCACCTCGGTTTCACCCAGAAGAGCCTGCCCGACCAAGGTTTCAGGTGGTTCCGGCAGGTATTGCATTCTTCCACATAAAGGAAACCGCCACAGGACGCGTCAGAGGTTTCCGCGGCGATCATAACCAGGCGTGTGCACTTGCTCGCTCACTTGAATCACGCGAATGAAGCGTCCACCGAATTCATTTCAATAGACGTTTCGTCAAACGCTCGACTTAACTCAGCCGCCGGCGGGCAACAACTGCCATACTGCCCGCCCCATGAAACCCGTTCCCACGTCGGACGGCGTTCAAAACAACAAAACATTTCCAAGGGAAGGCTGCTACGTGACGGAATTTGATATCGGCGAGTTTATGATCCGGGGTGAAGCCAGAGAGATCGATGGCGAATTCCAGGCAGTGATTGTCATGCGCGCCAAACCGAAATTGACCACGGTGACGTATCACCAGGTCGAGAAAGATCGCTGGTTCAAAACAGCGGAAGTCGCCGCTATCGCCGCTCAGGAGTCGGCCAAGGAACTGAAGGCTGCCGTCGATGCGGGGGCATTGAAAGCCTGATCATCGAATTTGCCGTCTATGCTCTTTCCTGCTTTGGCACAGCCATCGAACTCCTGAAGCGCGGCCTCCTCAGATGCAATGAAGCTGCCCTTCAGATCTCGCACTCGACGCGGCCCGCAAGGAGATGAACATGGATTCACCCACACACGACTTGAAAGGCTTGTTCGACCAACTCGGCCTGGACTCCAGCCAGAAGGCCATCGATGATTTCATCGCCAGCCATTCACCGTTGGCCGACGACAAGAAAATGATCGACGCCGAGTTCTGGACCCCGCAACAAGCCGGCTTTCTGAAAGAGCAACTGCGCGAAGACGCCGATTGGGCGCGGGTGGTCGATGACTTGAACTTGCGCTTGCACCAGCTTCACTAGCTCGCGCAATCAATGCAGGCTGTCAGGTGATTCAGCGCTCAATTGCGCCAACCAGGCAGCCCTGCACTCTTCGGCCTCATCGCGGCTGGAAAACGCCGTCCCCCGGCGCTCACCGTTGAGCAGTACAACCCAACAGACACTCTGCCCCATCGCGCGCAAACAGGCGGGCACACCGCTACCAATCATGACGGCGACATCCACTTTGCTTTGCATGCTGGCCTCTCGAATTTAATTAGCAACCTAACTACATAGGCATGTTAATGAGTTCATTCGCGAGGAAACAGCAACGAGCTTGTATAGCTTCGTTACCAAAATCGTAACAATCGCCCCCTTTCAGCGAGGAACTTGGGGCTTGTAACCCAAGCGCAAACCGCCCCAATGCCGGCCCTTGACCATGATCGGCACCGAAAGATCGTGCATCAATTCACCTGTGTCGCGGGTATACGTCTGCAACAGCACTGGCTTTTGATGGCTGCCACAACGGATACCGGTGCGGTCGGCGAATTTGCGTTTGGTGCGGTTTTGCAGCGTATCGACCTGCACGTCGCCGGTCAGCGACTGGCTGAAGACGTTGTTATGCGTCGGCACATATCCCTGTTGAGTGCAGGCGATGGCAAACACCAAGCCTTCATGAAGCGGCAATAACGGTTCCTGTATCGCCGGCAAGACTTGATCGGTATAGCGGTCGAAGCGGGTCTGGAACTTGGGCGGGCTGGTGTTCGGGATCGCCTGGTAATTGCGATCAAACAGGTCATCGAGGCTGACTCGCCCCTGGCTGATGTCCGCTTCAAAGCGCGCCGCAATCTGCATCGCGCCCTCGCGGGCCAAGTCATAGACCCGCTGGTGATAGTCATCCAGCCCGACTTCGGCCAAGCGCTCGCTGATGGACTCAGCCTGACCTTCCATCTGCACGGCGGCCTGGGCCAGGCGCTGGGTCTGTTGGTCGCTGATCGCCAGATCGCTGCGCATCTGCTCGATCGCATGAAACAGGCTGTCGAGTTGTTCGCGATTGGTGTCCGCGCCCCGGGCGATTTCCCCGACCTGGCTTTCGACGCCAGCGGCCAATCGCGCAATGTTTTCCAGGTGCTGCCCCGTGTGCTCGACTTGCTCGACACCCGTGTCGAGGTCGCTGGACAGTTGGCGGATCTGCTCCACGACCTGAGCCGTGCGTTGCTGGATATCGGCAACCATCTCGCCGACTTCGCCGGTCGCCGTCGCGGTTCGCGCCGCCAGGCCACGCACTTCATCGGCCACCACTGCGAACCCGCGACCATGTTCCCCGGCCCGCGCCGCTTCGATTGCGGCGTTCAACGCCAACAGATTGGTCTGGTTGGCGATGGACTGGATCACCAGCGTCACCCGCTGGATATCGTCACTGCGCAGGCTCAGGGCCTCGATCAGCTCGCGACTGTTGCTGGCGCGCTGGCTGAGTTGATGCATTCGGGCGATGGACTCAACCAGCTCTTTACGCCCCGCTGCGCCGCTTTGATGCGCTTCGCTGGCGGCGTCGAGGGCGTCGCGGCTGAGTTTGGAGGTGACTTGTTCGGTAGCGATCATCACTTCGGCGTTGCTGACAATTTGCGCCGCCGCGTTGAGCTGCGATTGCAGTTTGTCCGCCAGTTGCTTGACCGAATAGGCCACTCCGGCCGCCGACAACGCGTTATGACTGGTGGTGTAGGAAAGATCGCGAGTCAATTCGCTGATGGCGCTGGCACTGTCCGCAGGGTTGTCTTGCGGATTAGCGCGCGAGCGCAGGCGAGGCAACCAGATAATCAACACGGCCAAGGGCAGGCCAAGGTAAAGCGACCCGTAACCCAATGTCATGCCACACAACAAAAGCATCAGGGCGATGCTTTGCAGGGTCGGCGTCAGCCAAGGGTTTTTCGGCAAAAGCACTGGCGCAGGCGCTGCCGCCGCCAGAGATCCGTCTCTCGTCATCTTCGTCACCCCACGATCTTCTAATTGTTGTCTTCGCATTTAACGCCACTACAACGCCATTATCTATGGTCCATTAGTAGTGGGTATTGCAGCAGATCAATAGAGGGGCACGAGTTTTCTACGGACGAAAAAAAGCATCGCGGGCCAGCCTTGCTCCTTCAGGAGTGAGGCTCGCCCGCGATGCGTGGCGCTACGAAATCAGGCCTGACGCTGGTGCTTGTCGATCTGTTCGTGACGCTCTTGAGCTTCGATGCAGTACTTGGTGGTCGGGCTGATCAGCAAGCGCTTCAGGCCAATGGCCTCGCCGCTGTCGTCGCACCAGCCGAAGCTGTCTTCTTTGATGCGTTCCAGAGCCTGTTCCAACTGAGGCAGCATGCGCTGGTCGCGATCGATCGCGTTTACCAGCCAGGTGCGCTCTTCTTCAACAGAAGCTGCATCTGCCGGATCGGCCGGAGTGTCCAGGCTCTCGATGGCGATGCGGTTCTGTTCGATGCGCTCATGGGTTTCGACTTTCATGTTCTGCAACAGCTCGGAGAAAAAAGCATGTTGCTCAGCATTCATGTAGTCATCCGCCGGCATGGCCAGCAACTTGTCCTTTGTCATTGATATCTCTATAAAAAAACGTGCATTAAGGCGAATTAGGGAGCGTTCCGGCTGACCGGGTGAGGCCATCGGAAAGGCGCCGTTTAATTCCAAGCGCCACCCGGCACTCAATTTACGAGGGGCGGCAGTCTAAGGCCGACGTGAGGCCCCAGCAACTGAAAAGTCAGCGAATTTGTCCGACAAGGTGTGCAAAGTGCTCTATAGCAACCGTTGCGGCGGTTATCGGAGTGCGTTTATAGCAAGAAATTCCGTCGAGCGGCTGTATATAGAAGACAAACGGCTGCGCCAGCCCCACCCGTTTGCAGCTAGCGCAAGCTCAGCTAAGGTTGTCCGTCCCGAAATGGCCTTTAAAAGGAATGCATTAATGAAGCTGATCGGCATGCTGGATTCGCCTTATGTACGGCGTGTGGCCATTTGCGCCCAACACCTGGGTATCGACCTGGAGCACCAATCGGTATCGGTGTTCCGGCACTTCGAGCAGTTCCAGCAGATCAACCCGGTGGTCAAGGCGCCGACGCTGGTGTTGGACGATGGTGATGTGTTGATGGATTCGACCCTGATCATCGACTACCTGGAAGCCTTGGCCGGCCCTGGCAAAAGCCTGATGCCCAGCGACCTCAAGCAACGGCTGCGCGCACTGCGCGTGACCGGCCTGGCGTTGGCGGCCTGTGAAAAATCAGTGCAGCTCTATTACGAACGCAACCTGCGCCCCGTCGATATTCAATTTCAACCATGGGTGGAACGCGTCGAAGGCCAATTGGCGGCGGCCTATGCGGCACTTGAGCGCGAATTGGAAAAACAGCCGCTGGCTGGCGGCGCCTCGATTGCACAGGACGGCATCACAGTAGCGGTCGCCTGGAGCTTCACCAACCTGGTGGTGCCGGATCAGGTCGATGCCGCGCGCTTCCCGCAGATCGCGAAATTCACGGCACAAGCGGAAACGCTTGAGGCATTTATCAATACCCCGATAACCTGAGCCGCCCAGCCCACCGGACTCTCCCATGACCGCCGTCGAACAGACCGCCCCGGCGCTGAAGGAAATCTTCAACGCCGAGCGCCTCAAACACATCGCGACCGAAATGACGGCGGTTTACCCCCGGTTCAACGCCATAGCCTTCCTGAAGATGGCCAACGAAGGCCTCGCCGACCTGTCGATCATGCAACGCATGGCCCGGGTCAGCGAATGCCTGTACGCGGTGCTGCCGCTGGGATATGACGAATCCCTTGACCTGTTGCGCGCCCTCGCCCCGCGCCTCAACAGCAGCTTCGTCAGCATCTCGTTGCCGCAGTATGTGGCGATGTATGGCGCTCATGATTTCGAGCAGTCGATGGATGCGCTTAAGTATTTCACCGCGTTTGGGTCTTCGGAATTTGCGATCCGGCACTTTCTGCGCAGCGACCTTCAGCGTTCATTAACGCTGATGCAGCAATGGTCGCTCGATGACAACGAACACGTGCGGCGCCTGGCCAGCGAAGGTTGCCGCCCGCGTTTGCCGTGGTCATTCCGACTCGAACAGATCCAGGCCGATCCGACACTGGCTGCGTCGATCCTCGACAACCTAAAGGCTGATGAAAGCCTGTATGTGCGCAAGTCCGTGGCCAACCACCTCAATGACATCACCAAGGATCATCCCGACTGGGTGCTGGACCTGATTGAAGGGTGGCCGCTGGATAACAAGCACACAGCGTGGATTGCCAAACATGCGTTGCGCAGTCTGATCAAACAGGGCAATCAGCGAGCGTTGGCCGTCATTGGCGCCAGCGGCAAGGCTGAGGTCGAGATGGTCGGGGTTAAAGTTGAACCGGCAGTGATTCGTCTGGGGGAGAAAATCTCCCTCTCGTTCACTATGAAATCCACGGTGTCAGAGAGTCAGCGACTGGTAATCGATTACGCGATTGATTACGTCAAAGCCAACGGCGGTACATCGGCGAAGGTGTTCAAGCTCAAGGCGTTGACGTTGCCGGGCAAGGCCACAGAGTTCGTCAGTCGCTCTCAGCAGATCAAAGAGCTCACTACTCGCAAACACTATGTGGGCAAACACACGGTGCACATTCTGGTGAACGGCGAACGCCTGGCCAGCACCTCATTCGAAATCCTCGCTTAGCTTGTAGCAGCTCGTCCGCTGTAGCAGCTGCCGAGCCTGCGAGGCTGCGTTCGGCAGCGCAGTTGTCGTGAAATCAGGCCGCGCGGTGTTTCAGAAAGACCGCGTATGCAGGTTTTGCGACTGCTACGCAGCCGAACGCAGCCTCGCAGGCTCGACAGCTGCTACAGCTGCTACAGCTGCTACAGCGGACATAGCGCTGCTACAAACTATCAATACATCCGTCCCGTTAGTTGATGCCTGAGTTATCCAGAACCATTTCCAATACCTCGCTGACCCGACTTGGCGGCCCGACGTCAACTTCACAAAGTTTTTAGACGAGATGACGTTTGCCGACCATCCTTACGAGACTTCCGTCCCCATGGATCACTTCGCATCAGCGCGAGGAAGACTTCGATGCTCAACTGGATGCTGGTTTTCGTTCCCATCGCCATTGTCGTGGAATATGTCGCAGCAGACTTCCACCTGCTGGTCTTCCTGATGGCGGCCCTGGCCATAGTGCCGCTCGCAGGTTGGTTGGGACGGGCTACCGAGCATCTGGCGGAACGCTCCGGCGAGGGCGTTGGCGGGCTGCTGAATGCGACGTTCGGCAACGCGACCGAGCTGATCATTGCCCTGAGCGCCTTGCGCGCGGGTCTCTTTGATGTGGTGAAGGCGTCTATCGTCGGGTCCATCGTCGGCAACATCCTGCTGGTGTTGGGCGTGGCCATGCTGGCTGGCGGGTGTCGTCACCATGAACAGCAATACAACATCTCCGGGGCGCGCTCCCAGGCTACCCTGCTGACCCTGGCTACCATCGCGCTGATTCTCCCGGCTGCCTACAACGCCGTCATCACGCCCCGAAATCCACAGGGTCTGCAGTCGCTGAGTCTGTACATCTCGCTGATTTTGCTGGTGGTATACGGCTTGTTCCTGGTGTATTCGCTGGTCACCCACAAAAGCCTGTTTTCCGGTACATCCAACACCGAGCAAAGCCCGGATCAACCGCGTCCCTGGTCAACGCGCAAAGCGTTGCTGGTGCTTGGCGGGTCGACGGTACTGATCGCGTGGATCAGCGAGATTCTGGTCGGCGCCATCGAACCCAGTGCTCATCAGCTCGGCCTGAGCAACCTCTTTGTCGGTGTATTTGTCGTGGCCATCCTCGGCAATGCCGCCGAGCATGTCTCAGCCGTCTCGGCCGCCATGAAAAACCGCATGGACCTTGCGCTGTCGATCGCGATCGGCTCCAGCGTCCAGGTGGCCCTGCTGGTCGCTCCCATTCTGGTATTGGCCAGCCATTTCATTGGTCCGACGCCCATGGGGTTGGCCTTTTCCGCAGGGTTGGTGCTGAGCGTCCTGTTGGCGGTGCTGATTACCGGGCAGGTCGCCGGCGATGGCCGTTCGGACTGGCTCAAAGGTGTGCAATTGCTGGCGGTGTACCTGATCCTTGGCCTGGCGTTTTTCTTCACACCTGATGCGTCCATTCCATAAAGCGGCCCCTATACCTCTAGCCTGTAGTCCTTAAAATAGCCGGGTGATTTCATTCAAGACCCGATCCTGGGCTTGAGGACTTGGCCTGTGGCGATAAGCCACTGCGAAAAAAGCAACGCCTTCGTAGTCACAGCGAATCGAAAAAGTCATACCTTCACGCAACCCAAAGACTGATCGGTCCCCTGCATCAACAAAATATCTCGCTTTTGTAAGAGCCGCTCTGGCGTGCTTCAGGCAGTCAGACTGGCTAAACGAGTGTTGCAGCCAACTAGTAGTGACACGCACAGACGAAGTCTCGCTGTCATCGATAGGTGGCTGAGTAATGACTTTAGTAGGTGCAGTAATGTTATCGTCGCTGGCGCAAGCGGCCAGTCCCATTGAAATAACACCCAGTAAAAAACCCAAACGAAGTTTCGAATGCTTAAGTGCGTTTCGCATCGTGGGGCGTTCCTGTGACGATCTGCAATGAACGAAGTGGCAGTTACTAACGTAATAGCGGGTTTCTGCTATTTTGCTACCTATGTTCAGTGAATACGACCAATGGTCCTATGTAGGCCGGTCATTTTGTTCTCGAAATCCATGCTGACTAACTGAGCGTTTTCAGATTCAACGTATAAGCGATAGCTTCAAGCCGACATTCGTTTTTGACACAGTCTGGGCCGATTGCTGCCTGTCGCGAAGGCAGCAAACGACTGTGGATTCGACTGGACGATGCAACACACCGGATGTTGTGTGAACGGAGTCTCGGTTAAACCGACACTAGCAGCACCTTGCGTGCTGCATCTGAGACTTGAGACTGTACATCTCTGTCAGTCGGGGACGCGCTGCACAGATTAGCTTTTGGCCTGATTGATCGTCCTGACTTTACTTTCAGCTACAGCGCCTTCAGCCTTCTGTTTCTGTGCAACCTGGAAGGCTTCCATCGAGATTTTCCGGGCCGCCTCCATGCGTGTGAAGGTGCGATCACCGCCACCTGTGGCCATAGCCAGAGAAGAAGCGGTCAGCGTGGCGACTACCAAGAGAGCTTTCATGGATTTCATTTGGGTATCCTCAAGTGAGACTTTGTAAACAGCTAACAGTGGGCACTACTGGCCAAAACCGAACCGCCTTATTCAACTTGATTTCATCACGTAAATACTCCACGGCGGACAAAGAGAACACATGACCTGTTGGTGACAACAGCGAATCAACATGGCTCTCAGCACAACTTGATTGGAGCTTGCCGTTACTGACTACAATTAAGGCCCAGTAATTTCCACTCATTAATCTTGCAGTATTGTGCCACCAAATTAATGGAAAGCTTCGCGAATGAACTTTTACTCATTCGATTATTTTCATTTCGAGATAACAAAAACCTGATTCGCACTGAGTGCATATGAGGTTTAACTTCCGCTTCTGGGTACAGGCGAGGCTCAGACCACTTTCGGCGAGCGGATCAGGCAATGCTGGTGGAGTTGGCCGGGCTTGCGCCCCATTCAAGGAAACGGATTTTGTGAACCTCGCCCTCGCTATCTGCGTAGACCAGGGTCACCGGTACCAGGCCAGTCTTGTCGGAAGTATCGGTACGTTGCAGTACCCTCTGCACATCGATTTCCATCCCGTAGTGGTATTCGACAGCTGAGATATGCGCAACGGGGTCTTGCAGGTCATTCTGGGCAAATACACTTGGCGCGATAGCCAATGCCTGCATTTACCAAGGCCGCCAGATGCTGGAAAAGCTTCGAAAACAACGGCTGGCGAGCCGGGGGGAAAATGTCAGGAATTGACCGTTATCTGCCTGATGCAGTGAATCGGAGCCGCGGTCCGCAAAAGAAACCGCGGCGACCGAACAATCAGGCGGCGGGGAGCAAGCCTTTCTGTTTGGCGACATGAGTCGCCATTGCGTCCATCAAATCCGGGGACAGGCAGTCATAGGGTTCCAGGCCGATCGAGCGCAAGCGCTCGCGGATAGCCTTCATTTGCGCTGGCGGTGTGCCGGTTTCGATGATGGAGGACACGAACGCCGCGAATCCTGGCGCAGCCCATCCGCGCTGTGGCGAAAGCTCGGTGTGGACGAAATCCAGGCCATAAAACGCATGGTTCTTGTTCTCGATGCGCCCAAAGAGATGGGCGTGACATTGCTTGCAGGCGTGGCGCTGGATGGTGGCGGACTCGTCGACAATCGCCAGTTTTTCGCCGTGGGCAATGACGCTGACCTTATCTCGAGGCACCACGGCGATGACGGCGAATGTCGCGTTTTGTGGTTTCCAGCATTTGCTGCAGCCGCACGCGTGGTTATGCAGGGTTTGTGCGTCGATCTTGACCTCGACCTTGTCGGTCGCACACAGGCATTGCAGGGTGCCACCTGTGAAATTCGCGGCGGCAGGTTGGATACCGTTGTCCAGTGCTGGGTGAAGTTGCAAGGTGCTCATGCTGGCGTCTCCGATTCAGGGTGTCAGACAAAAGTGCCTGGGGCCGTGCCCCAGACCGGTAGTTCATCGGAACTCGATGACAGCGCGGATCGATTGGCCTTTTTGTATCAGATCGAACCGCGACGGATTTCGAAAAGGACACAGTGCATAAACGACTGACCTCCTTCGGTGCGACCGGTCGATTACCCAGATCAAGAATAGTCTGCGATGACGCCTCGAGCACGGCCAGGCCCAGCTAACGGTAGAGGCAACAGGTGCTTACAGGAAAACCGCGTTTGCCGATGGCGAGGACTACGTCCTCGAACGCAGCCTGGCGGACTCGGCAGAGGCTACAAATGCAGGCACTGATTAACCTCCCACTGTGCGGGCGGGTCCGATCAGAATGTTTTCTTCAGCCCTTTCAAGCGCACTTTCGCCCTTTGCACAGCGGCCATTTTTTCAGGCCGCTTCATGCGCTTCCACTTTTTGATGTCTTCCTTGCTTCGCCCGCAACTCACGCACAGATCCCCACTCAGTTGACATACCGAGATGCAGGGATTTTCGATTTCTTTAGCCATTGTCAGTCCCCCTTGGCCGCACGTGATTGAGCCAGGCGCTTTTGCCAATCGCCACCGTGAGTGCGTTGGCACTCTTCCTCGGAGTCGAAACGGACACTGTGGTCTGAAGGGTTCAGGTCGATATTGGCCTCATTCAACGCGATAGCCGTCAGCTCAAAGATGCGCGTCTTGGTGTCAGCCAGGGCGAGTTTTTTATCGGCCAAGGTTTCAAATACCCAGATGACCTTCAGGGTCTCAGCCAACGCGTTCAGGTCAGCGGTGTGAGTGAGCCAGGCAAACCCTTTGATTTCACCTTTTGCTGTTTCGCACGCGTCGGTGAGCGTGGTTATCAACCGGCGTTCGATCCGCGCCAGTTCACGTTTCCCTGGGGGCATTGCGGGTTCCTTTGGAGACAATTAAGGGGAGGCGCTGAATCAGACCGGTCGAAATTCGACCGTCAGATGGCTGACTTCGTGAACCGGCTTGAGACGTTCACGAATGCTGTCGGCGTTCGCAGTGGCCTCACCAAGGACGCTGACGATGGCCGCATGGGCTTGCGGTCCGACCCGCCAGACGTGCAAGTCGGTGATGGTGGCATCCCCCGGTTTCTCAACCAGTTCGCGAATTTCCTCGGCAACGTGCGCATCGGTCTGATCCAGCAGTACACCTGCGGTGACCCCCATCAATGTCCATGCCCAACGCGCAATAACGATGGCGCCGACGATGCCCATGACCGGGTCCAGCCACACCCAACCGAGATACCGGCCAGCGAGCAGTGCAGCGATGGCCAGAACCGAAGTCAGCGCGTCCGCGATGACGTGGACGTAGGCCGATTTCAGGTTGTTGTCGTTCCCGTGATGAGCATGGGCATGATCATCATGATCGTGGCCATGACTGTGTCCGTGGCCCAGCAGCAGGGCACTGACAATGTTGACGATCAAACCGGCAATCGCGATGAGCGTAGCGGTGCCGAACTGAACGTCCGTAGGCTGCAAGAGGCGCATGACAGACTCAACGCCAATTCCCAGGGAAACCATACCGAGAATCAGCGCCGAGGCGAACCCGCCCAAGTCTCCAACCTTTCCGGTACCGAAACTGTAGCGCTGGCTGGAAGCGTGGCGTTTTGCGTAACCGTAGGCGGCCGCCGCAATACCCAATGCGCCGGCATGGGTTGCCATATGGAAGCCATCGGCCAGTAACGCCATCGAGCCCGTGATATAGCCGGCGGTGATCTCACCAACCATCATCACAACGGTCAGTGCCACAACCCAAAGCGTACGCTTGGCATTTTCGTCGTGCGCTGAGCCAAGGAACATATGGTCGTGTGTGTAGTGGATACGGGAGCTACTCATGAGTGGGTACCTGGATGCGTTCACTTCGAGTAACGGCGTATGGCTTCAAGAAGCTCTTCGACGCCCTTGTTTCGCTCCTCTGCACTGAGTGCCGGGTTCGCGACGTGCTCCCGGGCATGGTCCTCAATGATTTCCTCCATCAGCCCGTTGATGGCTCCGCGGGTGGCGGCCACCAGGTGCAGCGTTTTGGCGCAATCGAGATCCGATTCCAATGCCCGTTCAACCGCCTGGATTTGTCCGGCGATACGTTTTACGCGCTTGAGCAGTTCGTCTTTGTTGGCTGCGATGTGACCCATTTGATACCCCCCTCACCTATGCATTGCGCATGATAGGCATACCCCCTATACCTATGCAAATCGTCTGATGCACAGACCACCTGAGGGTTGGAGCGAGAGGGTCTTGAATGCCCGATAACAGCCGCTACTGATTCGGCTTTTCCAAAACGTTGATACTTCACGCATACCGATGTGGACGTGCTACCTCCCTGCGTGGCAACGGGCGAACCGTTCGCCACGCGGGATTTTTCTTACGCCGTCGGCTCCACGTTATCCAACGCCTGATTCACCGCCAGTTCCCCCAACATCACCACTTGCGTAATCCCCAGCAGGGTCTTGCGGTTTGAGTTGTCCAATAACGCCGCAAGATTGCTGAGCATGGTGGTCGCCGAGCCCAATGATTCGCTGGCGTTGGCCAGCAGGGATTCGGTGTCGCACTTAGGGTTGGCGAGGAACATCGGTTCGGGTTGGTGGGAGCTGGCCATGATTTGGGCGGCCGGGTTGAGGTAGTGGTCGAGAGCGCGCTCGGCGGCTTCGTGGAGTTTTTTGGAATCGAGGGATTCGTAGGGAGATGCCGGATCGGTTTCCGGTGGATTGGGTGTTGGTTTGATCATGGTGAAACTCCTGATTGTTCATTAGGAGCTACCGACATCACTTGCAGATGATGGGTGGCAGCTATGCGCGGGTCTGCAAGACCGGGAAACCAGGAACCCGGCAGACCCGAAGGTCTCCCGCACAAAGCCGCCATTGAGCGGACATAAACAAGCGTCCTTGGCTGGGCTATGCGACTGGTATTCCGGCGGGCTTGCAGACCCGATCACTGATGAGCAGTGACGGGAATCAAGTTACCGACGGCCCCCTGGACGCACAAGCCGGCGGATTCTGTCTTACCTGTGGGCAGCGGCGCAAGGCGTTGTAGCCTTTGGGTGGTAACAGGAGGCTTCGTTTAAACAGTCAGGATTTTTGTTGTTTAAGCGTAAGTGAAACAGAGGATTCTCTCGCTGCGTCAGCCGATCGAAATCCATGGGGGAGCGACCTTGCTCCGGGCGGCGTACCGACGATATCGGTGTGTCAGCGGCATCGATGTTGAATGGGCCTCCGTCATCGCGAGCAAGCTCGGCTCCCACAGGGTTTGGTGTTTTGTCTGAAGGGTGTTGGGAGGGCATGAACATGCCCTGCCCGCCCGGCTCAGTCACTTCTTGCCGGCCGCTAAATAATGCGCAACCAAAGCATTGGCATGCCCATGCCCCATACCGTGCTCAGCCTTCAGCCAGGCCACCATTTCCATGTGCTTCTTGCCACTCACTGCCCCAAGCAAATCCAGCCAGTGGCTGATGGGCTGTCCATACTTTTTCTCAATGGACGGGAAGTACGACGCGGGCCCTTTTACTGTTGTCTCATCGGTCATGCTGCAAGCTCCCTTTATCACGACGGAGTGTCGGATAACGCTCCTTGTCGTCATCCATTGGCTGGACGCAAAAACATTAGCCCAACAACAACGCCTGCTCAACTTCACACAACTCCACCACGTAATCCCACAGCACGCGCAGCCGCACCGATTTGTGCAGCTCGCGCCGCGTACTGATCCAGTAGCTGCGCTGGATGCTCTCCTCCGGCAGCAACGGCACGAGTTCCGGATCTGCGCTGGCCATGTAGCACGGCAACACCGCAATCCCCAACCCAGAACGCGCTGCCTGTTGCTGGGCGATGACGCTGGTGCTGTGGAACACCACCTGGGGATTGCGGCAGAAGCTGTTGAGGAACATCAGTTCCTGGCTGAACAGCAGGTCGTCGACATAGCCGATCCAGGCGTGACGAGCGAGGTCTTCGCGGCTGTGCAAGGGCGGTGCGCGGTCCAGATAGGCTTGGCTGGCGTACAGCGCCAGGCGATAGTCGGTGAGTTTGCGGGTGACCAGCATGTCGGCGGACGGGCGTTCGAGGTGGATGCTGATCTCGGCTTCGCGGTTGAGGATGCTGACGAAGCGCGGCACCGCCACCAGCTCCACTTCCAGCCCCGGGTAGCGTTCGAACAAACCGTTCATGCGGCTGGCCAGGAACATGATGCCCAGCCCTTCCGTCACCCCGACGCGAATCTTGCCCAGCGGTGCCGTGGACTGGGTGATTTCTTCCTGGGCCAGCAGCGCGACGTTTTCCATCGCTTCGGCGTGTTTGAGCAGCGCTTCGCCGGCCGGCGTCAATTCGTAACCCTGCGCATGCTGGACGAACAGCGCCGTGCCGAGGCTCTTTTCGATGGCCTCGATGTGCCGCGCGACCGTGGCGTGGGTAGTGTTCAAACGGCGCGCGGCGGTGAGCAAACGCCCGCTGCGCTGCAACTCGAGAAAAAACCGCAAGTCATTCCAGTCGAACATGATCCGTCCTTGAAGTGATGCTGTTTAAAAACGCACAGCGGCTGCGCAAAAACTAACATTCTTTTGACGAAAGCTAACAACTAGGATGACTGACAACAAGAACAACAAGACGAGGTCAGGGATGTCGACTTCCCCAGATGAATACGACTACATCGTGGTCGGTGCCGGGCCGGCCGGTTGTTTGTTGGCCAATCGACTGTCGGCCAACCCGCAACACCGGGTCTTGCTGCTCGAAGCCGGCGGCCGCGATAACTACGCGTGGATTCACATCCCCGTGGGTTACCTGTTCTGCATCGGCAACCCGCGCACCGACTGGTGCTTCAAAACCGAGGCGCAACCCGGCCTGCAGGGGCGGACGCTGAGTTACCCACGCGGCAAGGTCCTCGGCGGGTGTTCCTCGATCAACGGCATGATCTACATGCGTGGCCAGGCGGGCGACTATGATCGCTGGGCCGCTGACGGCAATCCGGGCTGGAGCTGGAACGACGTATTGCCGCTATTCAAGAAGAGCGAAAACCATTTTGCCGGCGATTCGGAATTTCACGGTGCCGCTGGCGACTGGCGGGTCGAACGTCAGCGGTTGTCGTGGCCGATTCTGGATGCCTTCCGCAGCGCTGCCGAGCAAAGCGGTATCGCCAGCATCGACGATTTCAACCAGGGCGATAACGAAGGCTGCGGTTACTTTCAGGTCAATCAGAAGGCCGGAATCCGCTGGAACGCGGCCAAGGCGTTTCTCAAACCGATCCGCCACCGTGCCAACCTGACGGTGCTGACCGACGTTGAGGTCGACCGTGTGCTGCTGGAAAACGGCCGCGCCTGCGCCGTCCTCACACGCTGGCAAGGCCAGGCGAAAACCTTCAAGGCACGTAGGGAAATCGTCTTGTGTGCCGGCTCCGTCGGCTCACCGGGCATCCTCCAGCGCTCGGGGATTGGCCCTCGCCCGCTGCTGCAAAAACTGGGGATCGACGTTGCCCATGAGCTGCCGGGCGTGGGCGGTAACCTGCAGGATCACCTGCAACTGCGACTGATCTATAAGTTGGAAAACGCGCGCACGCTAAATCAGATCGCCGGCAGCGTGTGGGGCAAGATGGGCATGGGCCTGCGCTATTTGTATGACCGCAGCGGCCCGCTCTCCATGGCGCCGAGTCAACTGGGGGCCTTCGCCCGCTCGGGGCCGGAACAGACCTCGGCGAATCTCGAATACCACGTGCAACCCTTGTCGCTGGAACGCTTCGGCGAACCGTTGCACCCCTTCCCCGCCTTTACCGCCTCTGTCTGTGATTTGCGGCCGCAAAGCCGTGGCCGAGTGGACATTCGTTCAGCCGACCCACAGCAAGCGCCGCTGATCCAGCCCAACTATCTGAGCCACCCAGAGGATCTGCGCGTCGCCGCCGACGCCATTCGCCTGACCCGCCGCATCGTCGCCGCACCGGCCCTGCAGGCCTTCAATCCGGTCGAGTACTTGCCCGGCGATCGTTTGCAGACCGAGGAAGAATTGCACCAGGCCGCCGCGCAAATCGGCACCACCATTTTTCACCCGGTCGGCACGTGCCGGATGGGCAACGACGCAGACGCAGTGGTCGACGCCGAACTGCGTGTCCACGGCGTTCCCGGTCTGCGCATTGCCGATGCGTCGATCATGCCGCGCATCACCTCCGGCAATACCTGTTCGCCAACGCTGATGATTGCCGAAAAAGCCGCGCAGTTGATGCTCGACTCACCCACAAGGAGTTTTGCCCCGAACGAAACCGCACTGACCGCAGTCTCTTGATCAAGGAATAGCGGCGCCAGCCCACAAGACCGGCGCCGACAGTGGAACAACAAAAACAATCACTGTGAGGGATACCGATATGTCAGAACATGTTCAGCCAATGGAAGCCATACCCGTCGCGGCCATCAGCCACGGCACCCGCAAAGTCATCTTCGCGTCGTCGCTCGGGACGGTCTTCGAGTGGTACGACTTTTTCCTCTATGGCGCCCTTGCGGCGGTGATCAGTAAACAGTTTTTCGCCGGGGTGAATGACACCACGGCGTTCATTTTTGCGCTGATGGCTTTTGCTGCAGGCTTCATCGTGCGGCCCTTCGGTGCGCTGGTATTTGGGCGACTGGGAGACATGATCGGGCGTAAATACACGTTCCTCGCGACCATTGTGCTCATGGGCCTGGCGACCTTCTGCGTCGGCTTGCTGCCGACCTACGCGAGCATCGGCATCGCCGCGCCGATCATCCTCGTGGTGCTGCGCATGCTTCAGGGCCTGGCCCTGGGTGGTGAATATGGCGGCGCTGCCACCTATGTCGCGGAGCACGCGCCGATGGGCAAACGCGGTTTCCACACCAGTTGGATTCAGTCCACGGCGACCCTCGGTTTGCTGCTGTCGCTGCTGGTAGTGCTCGGTTGCCGCTACTTCACGGGCGATCAGTTCGAAGTGTGGGGCTGGCGGATTCCGTTCCTGTTTTCGATCATTTTGCTGGGCATCTCGACCTGGATCCGCTTGAGCCTGCATGAGTCGCCTGCTTTCGTGAAAATGAAAGAAGAAGGCAAACTCTGCAAGTCGCCGCTGCGCGATTCCTTCGGCAAGTGGGAAAACCTCAAGGTCGTGTTGATCGCCCTGTTCAGCATCAATGCCGGGCAAGCGGTGACCTTCTATGCCGCGCAGTTTTACGTGCTGTTTTTCCTCACACAATTCCTGAAGATGGACCCGGCCGTGGCCAACGGCTTGCTGATCGTCAGCGTGATCATCGGCGCGCCGTTCTTCATCTTTTTTGGTTGGCTGTCGGACAAGGTCGGGCGCAAACCGGTATTGATGATCGGCCTGTTGCTGGCCACCGCGCTGTATTTCCCGATCTTCAAATCCCTGGCGCATTACGCCAACCCGGCCATTGACCAGGCCAGCCGCCAGGCGCCGATCACGGTCATGGCCGACCCGGCCACCTGCACCTTCCAGTTCGACCCCGTGGGCAAGGCGAAATTTGATAGCCCGTGCGACAAGGTCAAAACCTTCCTGGTCAAACAAGGCCTGCCCTACGCCAGCGCAGCCGCACCCGCCGGCAGTGGCGTGCAGGTGAGCATCGGCGAGGTACAAATCGACGGTTACGACGAAGCCGCCCTGCGTGGCGCGGTGACACTGGCTGGCTATCCGTCCCAAGCCGATATGCAGCAAATCAACAAACCGATGATCGTCGCGTTGATCGTGGTGCTGATCATCATCTCTGCCATGTGCTACGGCCCGCTGGCGGCATTGATGGTCGAACTGTTCCCCACGCGCATCCGCTACACCTCGATGTCCCTGCCCTATCACATCGGTAACGGCTGGTTTGGCGGGTTCCTGCCGACAGTGTCGTTTGCGTTGGTGGTCTACACCGGCGACATCTTCTACGGGCTTTGGTACCCGGTGGTGATTACCGCGGTGAGCCTGGTGGTGGGGATGATTTGCTTGCGTGAAACCAAGAACGTGGACCTGGACAAAAACTGACAGGTCGTTGTGGCGAGGGTGCTGGTGCCCTCGCCACGCGTGGCTTTGTTACCCTTCAGACCTCGGAGTCGAGCAATTCAAACTTCACCTGATCCGGATAGAACGCCACGTACTCGCGAATCTGCGCCACCGAGATCTTGGGATTTTCGTAACTCCACACGGCGTTAGCTCCTTCATGCCCCGGCACCTGCAAACTGAAATAGCTGGCATCGCCCTTGTAGGGGCAATAGCTGGTGTGATCGGTGCGCGCGTAATACTTTTCGTCGATGTCCTCTCGCGGCACGTAGTACACCGGCGGGTAATTGGCTTCCAGCAGCACCAGTGCGCGTGCAGACGCGGCCACCTGGATGCCATGAAACTTCACCAACAGGCAGCCTGGCTGCTCTGCGATGGTGATGACAGGACTGGGACCGGAGCTTTTCATGGAATACGTTCCTCATGACGGTGATGAACCTGTGGGAGCGTGCGGTGCGGCGATCCGACTTGCCCGATGGATCGCACAGCAGCCCCAAAACCTGAGACCACGACTTTCAGGTATAACCCAAAATTCATCATTGCTCCTGCCTCGCAGCCAAACGGGGCATTTTGACTGCCGCAAACAAACGCAACAGCTTTAGCTGTACATCCATACAGATAATGATTGCTCCATCGCTCATCACCCGCCATTCTGTGCGCCTCTTGCACATTTGATGAACGATGGTGGTTATGCGGCTGTACCTCTGTGAAAAACCTTCCCAGGCCAAAGACATTGCAGCAGTGCTCGGCGCCAAGCGCCGGGGCGACGGCTGCTGGCTGGGAACAGACGTCACGGTGACCTGGTGCATCGGTCATCTGCTGGAAACCGCACCGCCGGACGCCTACGACGCGCGCTACAAACGCTGGGTATTGGCGGACCTGCCGATCATTCCCGATAAATGGAAGATGACCGTCAAGCCGCGCACCGCCAGCCAGTACAAAGCCGTGAAACGCTTGCTCGGCGAGGCCGATGAACTGGTGATCGCCACCGACGCCGACCGTGAAGGCGAAATGATCGCCCGCGAGCTGGTCGAGCACTGCCGTTATCGCGGGCCGATCCGCCGGCTGTGGCTGTCAGCGCTGGACGATGCATCAATCCGCAAGGCACTGGCCGCCTTGAAGCCAGGGGCGGAGACCTTCAGCCTTTATCATTCGGCGTTGGGCCGCTCCCGGGCCGACTGGTTGATCGGGATGAACATGAGCCGGTTGTTTACGCTGCTGGGCCGCCAATCCGGTTATCAGGGCGTATTGCCGGTGGGTCGGGTACAAACACCGACCCTGAGGCTGGTCGTGGATCGTGATCGCAGCATTGCCGACTTCGTCCCCGTGGCCTATTGGGCCATCGACGTGCAACTGCTGCACGATGGCACGGCGTTCACTGCACAGTGGCGCGCGGCATCCGACGCTTGCGACGATCAGGATCGCTGCCTGAATCAGTCTCTGGCACAGAGCGCAGCCCAGGCCATTGGCAACGCCGCTAGCGCACGGGTAAAAAAGCTGCGCACCGAACGCATGCGTGAAGTCGCGCCTTTGCCCTTTGATCTGGGCACCTTGCAGGAAGTCTGTTCAAAGAAGCTCGGGCTCGGCGCCCAGGAAACCCTCGATATTGCCCAGGCGCTCTACGAAACCCACAAGGTCATCACCTACCCGCGCAGTGATTGCGGTTTCCTGCCGATGAGTCAGCACAGCGAGGCCCCGGGCATCCTCGCCGCCCTGCGACAAGCCGATCCAACCCTGAACGCGCTGAACGATTACCTTGAACCCCAGCGGCGCTCACGGGCCTGGAACGATGCCAAGGTCACGGCGCACCACGGCATCATTCCAACGGCCGCGGCGAAGAATCTTGATCGGTTGGTGGGCAAGCAACGGGCGGTCTACACGCTGATCCGTGCCCGCTATCTGGCGCAGTTCCTGCCCAATCATGAATACGATCGCACCCAGGCTGACTTCGACTGCGCCGGTGAAGCCTTGCGCGCCGTCGGCAAACAGATCGTCGAGCCCGGCTGGAAGCGTGCGCTGCCGGAGGCCCTCGCCCCCGCCAAGGGCCGAGAGGTGCCGGCGCCGCAAACCCTACCGGCATTGGCCGAAGGGCTTGATTGCGCCGTGGCCGACGTGAAGCTCAAGGACCTCTGGACGCAACCACCCAAACCGTTCACCGAAGGCGACCTGATCAAGGCCATGAAGAACGTCGCCAAACTGGTGGAGGATCCGCTGCTCAAGCAGAAACTCAAGGACACCACCGGTATCGGCACCGAGGCGACACGCGCGTCGATCATCCAGGGCTTGCTCGACCGGGGTTATCTGATCAAGAACGGCAAGGCCCTGGCCGCCACCCCGGCGGCCTTCAGCCTGATCGATGCCGTGCCGCGCGCCATTGCCGACCCCGGCACCAC
Source organism: Pseudomonas sp. B21-040 (assembly GCF_024748695.1). Classification (NCBI taxonomy): domain Bacteria; kingdom Pseudomonadati; phylum Pseudomonadota; class Gammaproteobacteria; order Pseudomonadales; family Pseudomonadaceae; genus Pseudomonas; species Pseudomonas sp. B21-040. Next base: position 2,790,236 of record NZ_CP087176.1, on the reverse strand, counting down.
GGCGATCTGGGAGCAGGCGCTGGACATGGTGCAGAGCGGCGAAATGAGCCTGGAAGAATTCGTCACCAAACAGGCGGCATGGATGAGCAAGCAAGTCGCGCGTTGCGCCGGTCTGAGCCTGACCATCAGCGGGCCGGCAAGCCCGGCCGGGCGTGGTGCCGCACCGTGGAAGAACAAGCGCAAACCGGCGAAACGCAAACCGTCCACGGGCACCAAACGCACGGCGAAACCGGCAAGTTAAGGTTGATGGCACTTCAAATGGATCGTGATGGTCTAGTGTTCTTCAAACCCGTCGACAGCCCCACTTTCACGCGCTGAAGAAAGGCGCAAAGTACAACTTCTCACCACATTGCATGATTCACGGACAGCCCTGCTCAACCTGGAGCGCTCCGACATGTCTTCGATAGAACTGCACGCCGCAAAGCGCGACGAACTGGACACCATCGAAAATCTGATGCAGTTCTATGTGTACGACTTCAGCGAATGGCTGCCACTGAAACTGGGTGAACATGGTTTTTTCAACATCCAGCCCAAACCGGGTTATTGGCGCACCCCCGCGACCCGGCCGTTTTTGATCAGAGTCGACGGTGAGCTTGCCGGTTTCGTGAGCGTGGACGGCGACACCCACCTCGAGGGTGCCGAATACAACATCGGCTACTTCTTTGTCAGTCGGCGTTTCCGTGGCCAAGGTGTCGCGAAGTTTGTCGTTTCCACCCTCTTGAGCCAGTTCCCCGGTCAATGGCAGATTTTCCATCTGGATGCGAACCCGCCCGCACGGCGGTTCTGGGCCAAAGTGATCCCTGATCTCGCAGGCGGCCAATTCACCCTGCATCAGCGGTCTGTAGACGGTTATCCCTGCACCTTCTACCGTTTCCAGTGTCCGTCGCCGTCACCCTGACGGGCTTCTCCTACAGACTTTTCTCATTCCAATCCGTTTTGTCAGACAATATGTAGTGACTGAAAATAATCACTACATAACTGTTGACGCCTCCGATTTGCCCTTGCATGATGCAGACATCTCCCCGATCGGGAGTACCGCAACATGTTTGAGCAAGCTCGTCTGACCGCCGAGCTGTTTTTCCCGGATACACGCTGCCCACAAGGCAGATTGAAGAAGCTGACCTGGCCCGAACGTCCAGTACAAGGACGAGAAGCGCTAGCGATCAATCCTCATGAAGCTTGTGGCCGACCCTGAAAAGTCGGCAATGGCCAGAAGGTATTCGCTGCTTCTCTTCGTTGTGACGCTTTTGCGTAGCAGTTATTCAACACGACTACATGCAACAGATGCGCGACCTCGTTGAATTCAACGGCCGACCGCTGACGTCCTGGTTTCGGTGCCAGGGATCAACTAACCGATGGGCTACTTGTATTAGCGAATCAACTTTGAAAGATCACCAAATGGTCAAGGGGCATATTATGAATCTGAACAACCAACCCACTATCGATGAACTGGCTCGTATGTTCGCTGCGCAAAAAGACAGCCACGACAGCCACATCCTGTGGATCAGCAAATCGGGCCAGGTTCATATCGACTGCCTGTCGCCTCATGCTCACGAAGCGGAGTTCGATCAGAACAACCAGAACCTGCTGGCCCGACTGAAGATGTACCGTCGCGGCCATGGCTATGTCGGCAAGAAAGCCGCAGCCGACAAGGACTTCATCGGTAATGTTCTGCAAACGCTGAAACAGGCCTGGGCATCGCTGCAAAACCAGAACGAAGTTCGGGTGATTGATCGGTTCTACTGATACTCCCCACGGTTCTATCCAGCGTCTCTAAATTAAAAGGCCCCGCTCGTCATATCGAGCGGGGCCTTTTTTTGTTTGTCGTGTGCGCCGTAAATGAAGCTATGGTTATCGGTATGCGCTGCTGGATTTATGGAGGCTTGCAATGAAAAACCCCCTGACATTCCTGCTGTTTCCGGTTGCAATTGCCGCACTTGCAAACACCACCCCCGGCATCCCGCCATTCGATGCGGACTGCCCCGCAAACGTTACGGTTCATGCGGATCAGGATGGTCCGGTACTGATTAACAACAAAGAAGCCGAAACCAAAGCCGTCGATGATCGCCACTTCGAAACCACGGGTTCGGGTGTCACGATTTCAATCAGCCTTGCCGAAGACGATTCCGTCGTCGTGTCTGCCACCAGCAAAAGCGGCAAAGTCATGTGCCAGTCAGTGGAAGATTGAGGTCGTTGACGCCAGCGCAGGCGTCCCCAACACCAGATTCATGAACGCCACCGACGCCGCACTGTGGTAGTTGTTTTTACGACGAAGCAACGCCGCCCCACGGGTAGGCGCTGCCCCCAGCAATGGAATCTTGCGCAGCGCGCGCTCCTGGCTGGCGATGGCCTCCGGGAGGATGGTGGCAATGGCCGTGTGCCGAATGACCTCCAGCAACGTGCTGACAGAATTGACCTCAATCACCACCTTGGGGGTGATCTGTTCCTGAGCAAAATACTCATTGATGCGGGTGCGGGTGACGAAGTCCGGGGTCAACAGCGCAAACGCCAGTTGAGCGAGCTCTTCAGCAGGCAATGCGACCTGGCTGTCATACAACGGGTGCCCCTGCCCCACCATCACGCCCAGCGTCTCGGTAAAGGCCGGAATCGACTCGATGTCGGCATTTCTGACGTCATTGAACGCGATGGCGATATCCAGCGAGTCATCCGCCAACCCCGCCTCGATGTCGTCCATCGACAACTCGAAAATCTCCAGATGGATATTCGGATACCGCGCCACGTAATCGCGCACCAACGGCCCCACCAGATACGCCATGAACGTGGGCGTCATGGCCAGGCGCAAGGTGCCGCGAGACAAGTCCTTCACGTCATGCAGCGCACGTTTTCCGGCGTCCAGCTCAACCAATACGCGGCGGGCGCACTCGATATAGGCCTCTCCTGCATCGGTCGGCTTGACGGTGCGCGAGGTGCGGTCGAACAGGCTGACCCCCAGGGTTTCTTCAAGCTGGCGGATTTGCTGCGACAGGGTCGGCTGGGAAACATGCAGCGCCTCGGCGGCCCGGGTGAAACCGCCGTGGTCGGCGACGGCCAGCAAGTAACGCAAATGTCGTAGCAGCATGGCTCTTCATCTATAGGCAGGACTTATGCAAAGCATTGTATATCGATCTTGGACGCTATGAGTCAATCGGCAGAAGATGGCTTCACACCCAAGCGACACCACGCCGACAGGAGAATCACCATGCAACAGTCCCACGCTTACAACGACCCGAGTCTGGCCCTGACCACCTCGATTCTCGATGCCAAGGCCCGCAAAAATCTGTCCTGGCAGGACCTGACCGACGGCACCGGCCTGGGTCTGGCCTATGTCACCGCCGCCCTTCTCGGCCAGCATCCATTGCCGGAAACCGCCGCCAAAGTGATTGGCGAAAAACTCGACCTGGACGCCGACACCGTGGCCCGCCTGCAGATCATTCCGCTGCGTGGCAGCCTCTCGGGTGTCCCGACCGACCCGACCATCTACCGCTTTTACGAAATGATCCAGATCTACGGCACCACCCTCAAAGCCCTGGTTCATGAGCAATTTGGCGACGGCATCATCAGCGCGATCAACTTCAAGCTCGACATGAAGAAAGTCGAAGACCCGGAAGGTGGCTCCCGAGCGGTGATCACCCTCGACGGCAAGTTCCTGCCACTGCGCCCGTTCTAACCAACACCCTAACCCCGTAGCAGCTGCCGAGCCCGCGAGGCTGCGTCCGAAGACGCAGTCTTCGCCAATCCAGGCGACTGCTTCGCAGCCGAACGCAGGCTCGACAGCTGCTACACACAATAGTGAGGACATCACCATGAAAGCGCTCATCGACGGCTTTTTGAAGTTTCAGAACGAAGCCTTTCCACAACGCACCGATTTGTTCAAACACCTGGCCACCACCCAGCATCCCGGCACGTTGTTCATCACCTGTTCCGACAGCCGTGTCGTCCCCGAACTGCTGACCCAGCAGGAACCCGGTGAATTGTTCGTCATCCGCAACGCCGGCAACATCGTGCCGTCATACAGCCCGCACCCCGGCGGTGTGTCGGCCACGGTTGAATATGCGGTTGCGGTGCTCGGTGTCAGCGACATTGTGATCTGTGGGCATTCGGATTGCGGCGCCATGACCGCCATCGCCTCGTGTAAATGCATGGATCACCTGCCGGCGGTCAGCGGCTGGTTGCAGCACGCCGAGTCGGCAAAAGTCATCAACCAATCCCGCCCTCACGCCACTGACGCGGCGAAGGTAAGTTCAATGGTCCGGGAAAACGTCATCGCGCAACTGGCCAATATCCAGACGCACCCGAGCGTGCGCCTGGCGCAAGAAAAAGGCCTGTTGAATTTGCATGGCTGGGTCTACGACATCGAGACCGGTTCGATTGACGCTCTGGAAGCCAGCAGCCGCACTTTCGTGTCGCTGGCAGAACATCCCGCTACCTGCGCTGTTTACGGCAAAACTGTACAAGCCGCCTGATGCGCCTCCCCTGCGCAGCGCTCCTGGCTTACAGGAGCGCTGCTGATGGGATCATCAGGCTCATTTGTCATCCGGTGGCCGACGCTCACTGCGTTCTTCGGCGTCAGGTGGTTCGGGAAAACTGCCGGGTGTGAATACGTGAGTCAGCAACTCCCTGGCATCGACATCGACAACCCCCTGAACCGAACGAGTCAGTGCAACGACCTTTTCACATTGCCGATGGGTAGTGACCCGGCCACTCAACGCCACCGTGCCCGCATGGGTTTTGACGTGAATTTGCAGTCCCAGGGTTGGATCGTCCATGGCCAGGACCGATTTCACCCGGGTCGTCAGCCATGCATCGTGGGCGACCGACTCCAGGTGATGAGAATATTGCTCGAAGGAACGAAGTTTCATGGTGTATCCCTCTTTCAGAACGAAGGAGCAAACACCTTAATTATAGTGTGCCCCTCGCCTAGCGTTTGACCGACAAAGAGGTCTGCGTCATGCGACTACGAACCGTGAACACCCCGTCTCCCGAGAGAATCGCGCTGCGCGCAAACAGCCGGCCGCTTTCCCAGTTCGAAAGCCCCAACTCCGGCTTGTTCAAGGCGTACTGCCCGTCGACCCAACGCGTGATGCCGTTACCGACAAACGGAGCATTGACCGCGTTGTAGAAACGCTCATGCGCCGCGTCATTCTCACTGATCAACGACACCGTGAATTGCGGGCTGTAACGATTGAACAAGGCAATTGCACGGTCCAGGTCATCGACGATCATCAAGCTGGCTTCCGGGGTTTCTTCCCATTCCCACTCGCGACCCAATTGATCCTCCGGCAGTGGCTCGGCCATCGCCTCGGTCCGGTAACCTTCGGCGCGCAATACTTCGACGCTCGCACTCAACCAGTGCGTCGGCAAGTACGACTCGCTGCCTTCGACGATGTGCAATTTGCAGCCTTGGGCCCGCGCGCTGCCGGCTTGTTGCAATGCATCGAGAAACAACGGCACCAGATCGGCGGCGCGGTCGCGCTGGATCAGGCAGACGTTCATCGTGTTGCAGACCTTGCGGTCCAGAGAATTGCGCACCACGGCGGCGAAACGCGTCGCGTCGGCGTCCTTGTCAGCGATCAGCCAGGCGCCACCAGTGCCATGCAGGCTGACGGCGGTGCCCGCCTGTTGAGCGATGCTGCCCAATTGACTGACCGCACGCCCTGAACCTCGGGCCACGGCCAGGGACAGACGCCGGTCAGCGAACATCGCCCAACCGGCCGCATGATTGACGCTTTCGACCAGCGATACCGCGCCGACCGGCAACCCGGCGTCGCTCAATGCCGGATTCAATGCATGGGTGACGATCGCCTGGGCGGTGCCCAACGCATCGCTGCCAATGCGCAGCACGGCGGTGTTACCGGTGCGCAAGACACCGGCGGCGTCGGCAAACACATTCGGTCGGCCTTCGAAGACAAACGCGACGATGCCCAGCGGCGACACCACTTGTTCGACTTTCCAGCCGTCATGCTCAACGCAACTGATCACTTTGCCGCGTGAGGCTGGCGCATCGCGCCAGGCCCGCAGGCCGGCGATCATGTCGCGGCGCATGCGCTCATCGGCCAGCAAACGCGTGGTGGAGCGCCCACGAGCCTTGGCCCGTTCGATGTCGGCGAGGTTGGCGGCCGCGATCAAGTCCCAGCATTGCGGGGTTTCCAGACGCTGGGCAAAGAGGTCGAAGAAGGTGCTGATCGCTTGATCCGACACCGTCGACATCGCGGTGAATGCGGCTTCTGCTCGCTCGATCGCCACGCTGGCCGCTTGCTGGTCGGCCACCGGAATCAGCAACAATTCGCCGCTGACCTGCTCCACCAGCAGGTGGTCCCCGGGCTGAAACCGCGCGGCCAGTTCGGGGCTGACAACCGTGACACGATTACCGGAAAAAGGAATCGGCGTGCCAGCGACTAGACGTTCGAGCGCAAGAGACATGAAGCGGTTTCACCATGCAGGGGGGCGGCCGGAAAATGTATAGGAAATTGCCCGGAGCGTCACGCGCCGGACCGGCCGGCACCACACAACCTCAAATCCACCACAAATCCCCTGTTTGTTGTGGCTATGTATCAGTGTGTGTACAGCCAGCCTCCTGACACACCTCGCCCATAAAACCCCGCTGCAACGACACATCGCAGATACACCCGCTTGATGAACTACGCCAGTCGATTGGCCACGCCGATCAAAGCGCTCCACTCACTCAAGCTACGGAGTATCACCATGTTCAAACTCTCGACTTCTTCCCTGACCCTCGGCCTGCTCATCGCGGGTGGCCTGGCCCTGTCGAACGTCGCTTCGGCGTCCGAATCCGAAGCGTTCAGCATGAAACAACTGACGCACGGCTACAGCCAGGCTCATGCCGACACGTCGGAAAAACCCGCCGAAGGCAAATGTGGCGAAGGCAAGTGCGGCGCCAGCGAGTAACCCATCGCGCGGGGCACGCCGTTGCCCCGCATTCCTGACCAGACGGAAATCATGCCAATGAACACTTCAATTTCTTCGGCCGTGAAAGGCCTGCACCTGAACCTCGACCGTGCCGGCAGCTGGCTCGCGCCCCTGACCTTGCGGTTGTTCATCGCCTGGGAATTTTTTGAGTCCGGCCTTGAAAAATGGAACGGCGAAAACTGGTTTGCCGATATCCAGGACCGTTTTCCGTTCCCGTTCGACCAGTTGCCGGCCACGCTGAATTGGGAACTGTCGATGTGGGTCGAGCTGATTGGCGCACTCGCCATTCTGGCGGGCCTTGGCACGCGGATATCGGCGATCAGTCTGATGGTGGTCACGGTTGTCGCCACCGCTGCCGTTCACTGGCCGGCCGATTGGTCTACATTGAGTGAGCTTGCCCAGGGTTACGCCATCAGCAACAAAGGTCACGGCAACTTCAAACTGCCGCTGATCTACCTCGCCGCCCTGATGCCATTGTTGCTCTCGGGTGCCGGCAAGCTGAGCCTCGATACGCTGCTGGCGCGATTTTTCTGGCGCCGTCACAATCGTTGAGATGCTACCGTGGCAAGCTTCACCCTACACCTCACTTGCGTAGACAGGAGCCACCATGAGCGTAACCACCCAATGGATCGAGATCGACAGCGACGACGGTAAATTCGGCGCTTACCTGGCCATTCCGCATACTCAAAATGGCCCTGGAATCGTATTGATCCAGGAGATCTTCGGTGTCAACGAGCACATCCGCTCGGTCGCCGAACAATACGCCGCTGATGGTTATCTGGTGATCGTGCCGGACCTGTTCTGGCGCAGCGGCCATCGCATCGAATTGACCTACGACGAAGCCGGCTGGAAGCGCGCCGTCGAGTTGATGAACGCCACCGACATCACCCAGGCGCAGGCCGACATCAAACTGGCCATCGACGCCCTCGATGCGCAACCAGGTCTGGACGGCGGCATCGCCTCCATCGGTTATTGCTTCGGTGGTTTGTTGTCCTACCTCACCGCCACCAATGGCTATGTGGATGTGGCGGTTGCCTATTACGGCGGCGGTATCCAGAACCACCTGGACCGCGCCGATGACATCGAAGTACCGCTGTTGATGCACTTCGGTGAAGCAGACAGCCATATTTCGCTGGAAGCCGTGGAGGCAATCGCCGAGCGTTTCGACACCAACGATAACGTGGAAATTGTCGTGTACCCGGAAGCTGAACACGGCTTCAACTGCTCGCACCGCGACAGCTATAACCAGCGCGCAGCGGCTGAGGCGCATGGCAATACGTTGATTTTCCTGGGTCAGGAGCTCTGACGCAAACGAACCGGTGGTGCGGATGACCTTCGCACCACCGGGCTCGCCACGCGCTACTTCGCTACATCGATCGATACGATCGTCGCCGTCGCCCCTTCAAGCTGAAACTCGAAGTTCACCTGGTCCCCCACCTTCACCGCAGCCAATTGCGCCTCTGTAGCCTTGAACCCCATGGTCATCGGCGGCCACTTCACCGCGGGTACGGCACCGTGGGCGATGGTTACCGTGTGCTTGGCACTGTCGATTGACTTCACCGTACCCGCCGCCTTGGCAACCGGTGCTTGCGCTGTTTGCGCCTTCATCGGCTGACCGTCCATGGCCATGTCATCCATCTTCATGCCGGGCATATCCGCTGCGTGGGCAGAAAGAGAAAGAGCAATCACCGTGCTTGTTACTGCGATCAGAGTCAGTTTCATTGGGCGTTTCCTTGAGCTTTAGGGTTTTTTGACAGGAGCGGACGACGGCGCATCAAGCGATACGCCGCCGGAATCACAAACAGTGACAGCAAGGGCGCGGTGATCATGCCGCCGACCATGGGCGCGGCGATGCGACTCATGACCTCGCTGCCGGTGCCACTGCCCAGCAGAATCGGCAACAGGCCGGCAATGATCACGGCCACGGTCATGGCCTTGGGTCGAACCCGCTGCACTGCACCTTCACGAATCGCTGCCACCAACCCGTGTTCTGTCCGGTCGCCAGCGTCTTCGCGCTCAGCCCAGGCATTTTTCAGGTACAGCAGCATGATCACGCCAAACTCGGCAGACACCCCGGCCAGCGCAATGAAGCCAACGCCGGTGGCCACCGAAAGATTGAACCCCAGCCCATAGAGGAACCACGCTCCGCCCACGAGTGCAAAAGGCAGCGTGGCCATAATCAGCAAGGCCTCGTCGAAACGGGCAAAGGTCAGATAAAGCAGGACAAAAATGATCAGCAGCGTGGCCGGCACCACCAGTTTTAGCCGCGCATTGGCCCGCTCCAGAAACTCGAACTGCCCGGAGTAGCTCAGGCTCATGCCGGGCTGCAACGTCACCTGTTCAGCAACGGCCCGGCGCAAATCGGCGACCACTGACGCAATGTCCCGCCCACGCACATCGATGTACACCCAACCGGAGGGCCGGGCGTTTTCGCTCTTGAGCATCGGAGGCCCATCCGTGACCTTGATTTTCGCCACCGTGCCGAGGGTGATCTGACTGCCCAGAGGTGTGTAGATCGGCAATTGCTCCAGTGAGCCAAGGGAATCACGCCACTCTCGCGGATAACGCACATTGATCGGGAACCGCGCGCGCCCCTCGATGGTTTCTCCTACGTTTTCACCCCCGATGGCACCCGCCACGATCGATTGCACGTCGGCGATGTTCAGCCCATAACGAGCGGCCGCCTTACGGTCGATGTCCACATCGATGTAACGCCCGCCGGTCAATCGTTCGGCCAGCGCAGAGCTGACACCCGACACCCCTTTGGCGACCCGCTCCACGCCTTGCGTGACAGCATCGATTTGCGCCAGGTCATTGCCCGCAACTTTGACCCCGATGGGGCTTTTGATGCCGGTGGCGAGCATGTCGATGCGGTTGCGAATCGGCGGAATCCAGATATTGGTCAGCCCCGGCACACGGACCACGCGATCCAATTCTTCCACGAGTTTTTCCGGGGTCATACCGGGGCGCCACTGATCCTGGGGCTTGAACTGAATGGTGGTTTCGAACATCTCCAGCGGGGCCGGATCGGTGGCGGTCTCGGCGCGCCCGGCCTTGCCGAACACGTGCTCGACTTCCGGGACGGTCTTGATCAGGCGATCGGTTTGTTGCAGCAGTTGCGCAGCTTTCTGTACTGACAACCCCGGCAATGCGGAGGGCATGTACAGCAAGTCGCCTTCGTCCAGCGGCGGCAGGAACTCGCCTCCCAGGCGCGACATCGGCCACACCGCGCTGACCAACACCAGCAACGCCGCCAGCAGTGTGATCTTTGGCCGGCGCAACACCGCGTCCAGCGCCGGTTGGTAGAGCCTGATCAACCAACGGTTGAGCGGGTTTTGTTGTTCATTGGGGATCCGTCCCCGTATCCAGTAACCCATCAACACCGGCACCAATGTTACCGACAGCCCTGCCGCAGCCGCCATGGCATAGGTTTTGGTGAACGCCAACGGACCGAACAGACGCCCCTCCTGCGCCTCCAGTGTGAACACCGGAATGAACGACAGCGTGATGATCAGCAGGCAAAAGAACAGCGCCGGCCCCACTTCCACCGCCGCATCGATCATCACCTGCCAGTGCCGCTCACCCGTCAGGGTTTCGCCCGGATGAGCCGTGTGCCAGGCTTCGATTTTCTTGTGGGCGTTTTCGATCATCACCACGGCAGCATCGACCATGGCGCCAATGGCGATGGCGATCCCGCCCAGGGACATGATGTTGGCGTTGATCCCTTGATGGCGCATCACGATGAAGGCGATCAACACCCCCACCGGCAACGAGATGATCGCCACCAGCGCCGAGCGCAAGTGCCAGAGGAAAATCCCGCACACCAGGGCCACGACGATGAATTCTTCGATCAACTTGTGGCTGAGGTTTTCCACGGCGCGATCGATCAATTTACTGCGGTCGTACGTGGTGACGATCTCCACACCCGCGGGCAAGCTGCTTTTTAGCGCATCCAGCCTGGCCTTGACCGCAGCGATGGTTTCGCTGGCGTTCTTGCCGCTGCGCAAAATCACCACGCCGCCCACGGTCTCGCCTTCGCCGTCGAGTTCCGCCAGGCCACGGCGCATTTCCGGTCCCTGTTGAACGGTTGCCACATCGCCAAGGGTGACGGGCACGCTCCCCACACCGAGCTTGAGAGGAATGGCCCGAAAGTCATCGAGGGTTTTCAGATAGCCCGAAGCCCGCACGATAAATTCGGTCTCGGCCAACTCCAGCACGGCGCCACCGGTTTCCTGATTGGCCTTGCCAATGGCGTCGGTGATTTGCGCCTGAGTAATCCCCAGACTGGCCATTTTCAAAGGCTCGAGTTGCACCTGATACTGTTTGACCATGCCACCGACCGTGGCGACTTCGGCGACATTGGGCAAGGTCTTGAGTTCGAACTTGAGGAACCAGTCCTGCAACGCCCGCAGTTGCGCCAGATCGTGACCACCGCTGCGATCCACCAACGCGTATTGAAAGATCCAGCCAACCCCGGTGGCGTCCGGTCCCAGCGCGGGTTTGGCGCTGGCGGGCAGACGACTCTGCACCTGACTCAGGTATTCCAGCACCCGTGAACGTGCCCAGTACAGGTCGGTTCCATCCTCAAACAACACGTACACAAAGCTGTCACCGAAAAAGGAATAGCCGCGAACGGTCTTCGCCCCCGGCACCGACAACATGGTCGTTGCCAGTGGGTAGGTCACTTGGTTCTCGACAATTTGCGGCGCCTGGCCGGCATACGGTGTGCGAATGATCACTTGGACATCGGACAGGTCCGGCAACGCATCGATGGGTGTGCTCTGTACCGACCACGCGCCCCACGCCGTGACGAACAGCGTCGCCAGCAGCACCAGGAAACGGTTGGCCACGGACCAGCGGATCAGTGCGGCAATCATGGCTGGCCTCCGCTTTTTTCCAGCGGCTGCACGACAATGCCTTTGAGGCTGGCTTCGGAGTCGAGCAGAAACTGCCCCGACGTGACCACCTGCTGGCCCTCCTCCAACCCCTTGAGCACGGCCGTTTGGCCGTCGCTTTCCGGCCCGGCTTGCACTTCCACCGGACGGTAGCGCCCGCCCTCTTCGGCCAGCATCACCAGCACCCGCCGGCCCGTACGAATCACGGCTTCACTCGGCACCTGCAACGTGGTGTCGGTGGCGCCTTGCAAACGCACCTGCACCGTCAACCCGGGACGCAAGCGTCCCTCGCTGTTAGGCAGTTCAATGCGCACACTGACCGTGCGGCTGTCCGCAGTGACTTGCGGCAGGATCGCATTGACCGTCCCGTGCAGCACCGCCTGCGGGAACCCCGCCAGCCGGGCTTCCACGGTTTGACCGGTCTGGATTGACCCTGCGGCCGATTCCGGCACCGCCACCGTCAGCCAGACGCTGTTCAGGCCATTGACCCGGGCCAGTGTTTCTCCGGCGGCCAGGGTCATGCCGACGCGCACGTTCAGTTCCTGTAGCGCCCCGGCAATCGGCGTGGTGATCGTTTGGCTCGACTGTACCTTTGCATTGCGTTCAACCTGGTCAATCAACGCGGCCGGCATCCCCGTCAGGCGCAGACGTTGCCGGGCGGCAGCCAACAGACCGGGATCACCCAGGCGTTTGAGCGCCAGAAACTCCTCTTGGGCGCCAGCCCATTCCGGCACCAGAATGTCCGCCAATGGCGCCCCCGCCTTGAGCACATCGCCCGGCGCACGGGCGTAAACCCGTTCGACGAAACCCGGCGTACGCGCTTGAATCACCGCCACATCCCGCTCGTTGTAAGCCAGCACACCGGCAGCCTCAAGGCTCGATGACTGAGTGCCGCGACTGACTGTCGCCAGCCGCAGACCGAGATTCTGCGTCACACTCGGGTCGATCTGGAGGGAGGCCGTATTGGCCGTGTCGTCGGCGTAGCGCGGCACCAGCTCCATTTCCATGAAAGGCGACTTGCCGGGCTTGTCGAATTTCTGCTGCGGGTACATCGGGTCGTACCAGTACAAAGCCTTGCGCTCGTCCCCGGCCATGGTGCCTTGATTCGTCGTTGCAGATTGATGAGCGAACCAATAACCGCCAAGACCGCCCAGCGCGATAGCGCCTGCAAACCCTGCCACGCTTTTTATGCGGCTCATTGGCCAGTCTCCCCGTAGGCGAAATACAGCCGGGCGCTGGTCAGCGCTTTCTGTTCGTTGATGTCGATCTGCTTCAAGCGGGCCTCGATCAGTTCACGCCGGGAAGCGACAACCGCTGACACATCGCTTTTGCCCGCCCGGTAACTGGCGAGGGTCAACTCGGCTTTTTCCGTGGCCAGCGGCAACACACTTTCCTGTGTGCGACGCACCGCGCGGTCCAGGCGTTCGTACTCGGCCAATTGCGCCTCCAGTTGCTGGGTGTGTTCGCGAGTCAACGCCTCACGCTCGGCTTCAAGTTGATTGAGCTCGGCCCGTTTGGCAGCGATCTTCGGGTTCTGCCGCGTCTCGGGAAACAGCGGCAGGTCGAAGGTGAATTGCACACTGACCATGTCGCCGAACTCACGCCCGCGCTTCTGGTAATCGAGCTCCCAGCTCCAGTCGGATTGCTTCTCGGCTTCGGCTTCGCGGACTTTGGCTTGCGCTTGCCGGGTCATGGGCGCGAACGCTGCCAACTCCGGGTGATGCTCGAGTTTGTGCACATAACCCGAGGTATCGATGGGCCATTGCGGCCAGTTGCCGGTGGGTTGCTCATTGGCCGCAGGACCGATCCAGCGCTTGAGCGCCGCACGCGCCTGGGCTCGCTGTAACGTCAATTGGTCCTGCTGCTCTTCCAGTTGCACCGCTTCCTGCCTGGGCGTCACGGCATCGGCCGGTTGCGCACGACCGCTGGCAATCTGCGCGCGAACGATGTCGGCCAACAGACGGTTCTCGCGATAAAACTCCTGGAACAGCGCGTGTTTCAGCTCGACGGCATAACTGTCGATCCAGGCCAGCGCCGTGGCCTGACGCACAGTCTGGCGCTCGACCCGCCCTTGCGCAGCGGCCAGGTCTACAGCCGCTTCGGCGACTTCGGTGCGCGCCCGGCGCTTGTCGCCACTGGGCATTTCCTGCATCACACCGACCATTTGCATGGTCATGAAGTCGTGGTCCAGCGTGCCCCGATCAGGGCCGCCGACCGGAAAGTTTTGCACCCCCAGCAACAGCTTCGGGTCGGGCAATTCACCGGCAGGAATCGCGGCGCTTCGGGCCGCCTGGAGTTTTTCTGCTTGAGCGGTGAGCGACGGCGCGTTGTTATCGGCCAGCCGCAAGGCTTCATCGAGGGTCAGTGGGGCAGCGACGCACGGCAACGCCAATACACTTGCCGCCAGGGCCGCCGCGAGCGGCCACCCCGTACGAAAGCACATGAGTTTCATGTCTTGAATTCCTGTCATGATCCGCGGCGCGCTTTAACAGGCGCGCAGCAACGCCATCCCGCACAGGCGGAATGGGGCTCAACGTGGAACAGGAATCAGGCGCGAGGGGGTCGCCATACCCCGGACGGGGTCTGGACAGGCAGCGCATCCGCGAAGAATGTGGCTATCACAGGGCTGAACAGATTAACGGGAGGTTTGATGATCGAGACTTGCAGAAGGGCACCGGTCTTGCACTCCTGACCCGGCTTGCAAGGTTTGCCATGGTCTGGCGCGGTGCTCATGTCCTGGCAGCAGTCCATGCCCATGTCACCCATCATCGACATGTCCATGGTTTTCATCGGACAAGGTTCTGCAGGTGCGGAAACGCCCGCCATTCCACTCAGGGGAAGCGCGAGGCTGATCAGGAAAATCAGGCAAAACCGCAGATAGCGTTTCATGGGGCTGGAGTCTAGCGCAGGCCACTGCGGGTTCAAATACCGGACAACAAAAAATGGCGTAACCGGAGCTGCACGCGATGAGAGCCCCGGCACACCAATACGTTTACCTGGTCACACCTCTTCCACTGGTGCAGCCACCGCCAACGTCGGCTGGGCATTGCGTTCATGAACATGGCGGTGTGGTGTGCGGTCGATGTTCAGGCTGAGGATTTCCGGACGGCTGTAGTGACCGCGACCATCCATTTGACGTTTACGGATCTCGATCTCGAACAAATCGATGTCAGCGATGACTTCGCCCTCGCCTTCGGTCAGCGCGCCGATGACTTCGCCTTGCGGGTCGATGATCACGGTGTAGCAACCGCCGGAAATCGGACCGATCTCGCAGCCGGTGTCGGCCATGATCTGGGCTTGTTGTTCCGGGTACAACCAGGCCGTCGAGTTGACCACGAAGCAGGCCGATTCCAGGGCGTGCATGCGGATGCTGACTTCCATCTGGCGGGTAAACCGTTCACCGGCAAATGAACCGGGGTACATCGCGGCGTGAATCTGTTCGCCGTCTTCGATCAGGGCGTAACGCGCCAGCGGGTTGTAATGTTCCCAGCAGGCCAGTTGCCCGATGCGGCCAACGGCGCTGTCCACCGCTTTGAGGCCAGAGCCATCGCCCATGCCCCAGATCATGCGTTCGTGATAGGTCGGCGAAATCTTGCGCCGGGCCTGGATCAGGGTGCCGTCGGCATCAAACAGCAACTGCGTGTTGTACAGGGTGCTGCCATCGCGCTCGTTGACGCCGATGGACACCACCATGTTGGCCTCCTTGGCGGCCTTGCCGATTTCATCGGTGGTCGCAGAAGGCACCACCACCGCCTGATCGAGCAATTTGTAGTGCTCGGCACCCATTTTGAAAGGCGCCTGCACAAAAGAAAAATACGGGTAGTACGGGACGATGGTTTCCGGGAAAACGGCGAACTGCACGCCCTTCTCGCCGAGTTCGCGAATCTTGTTAACCACCTTTTCTACAGTGCCTTCACGGCTGTAGAGCACAGGTGCGATTTGGACGGCAGCAGCTTTGACAATGGTCATGGCGGTGATCTCACTGAGGGTTTGGGCTTCAACGAGATAAAGATTACGGCAATCATATTTTGTCTTAAATGCCGAATACACCACCTTTTAGGACATGCCGATTATCACGTCCGGTTCGCGCGCTGAATCACCTGCGGCGGCTGCCCGAACGCGCGAATAAACGCCCGACGCATGCGCTCACGGTCGCCAAAACCGGTTTCGGTGGCGACCACATCAATGGCGTGCCGCCCGGTTTCCATCATCAGCCGCGCGGCCTCTACCCGCAGGTTTTCGACAGCTTTGGCCGGTGATTGCCCGGTTTCGGCCTGGAACACCCGACTGAATTGCCGAGGGCTCAGATTGGCCGCCTCGGCTAATTGCTCCACCGACAACGCCGACTTCAAGTGTTGCTTGGCGTAGGTCAATGCCGCCTGGATGCGGTCGGTCTTCGGTTCGAGTTCCAGCATCACCGAAAACTGCGACTGCCCCCCTGCGCGGCGGTGATACACCACCAGTTGCCGGGCCACCGTGCGCGCCACGTCAGCACCGAGGTCTTTTTCCACCAACGCCAAGGCCAGGTCGACACACGCACTCATGCCCGCGGCGGTCCAGAGGTTGCCGTCGTTGATGAAAATACGGTCCTCCTCGACGATCACCTTCGGATACGCTCGTTGCAAGGCCGGCGCATGGCACCAATGCGTGGTCGCCCGCCGCCCGTCCAGCAAACCGGCCTCGGCGAGCGCGATGGCGCCGGTGCAGATCGAACCGATACGGCGAGTGGTCTGGCTGGCGCTGCGCAAAAACGCCACCACGCCGGGCGACGTCGGACGAATCACGTTGTCGCCCATCACCAGCAGCGTGTCGAAAGTGCGCTGATCGAAAGCGCTGGTTTCCACGCCGAAACCGGCGGAGGTCTGCACCGTGCCGCCGTGCTCGGACAGCAGTGAAAGGCTGTACACCGGCTCGGTGGTAGTGTTGTTGGCCAGCTCGAAAGTGGCGCACATGGCGAGGCCGAGTACCTGGAAGCCGGGGTAAACGATGAGTCCGATGTTGTGCACGGCTGACGACCTTAAAAGTGGCATGAGGGGTTTCAGGCCATAAAAGGTGGACTCTACGCCACTTGGCATTCTGGACAACAGGCTTTGCGATCAATGGATCGAACAATGCCGTTATGCAACTTCCTCAACCCGTTCTATTTCGCGTTAAATTTCATACTTGTGTATTGGCCACGTTACAACTTACAGGGCAATAACACGCGCAACTAAAAGAACTAAGCACTCAACAAAACCAACTTGTAAAACAGGTCTATAAATAACCTAGTAGCGTCGGCCATTCGAGGGATGGGCCATGGACAGCAACAAGGATTCCGGTACTAACCTGGCGTTCTGGCTGCCGGGCAGCGCAGTCATCTTCAGTCTGGTCGTCTCTACGTTTGCACTGACCCGCGAACCGTTCCTTGAACCGCGCCCCATCGGTGCACAATTTCAAGCGCAGTTGCCGATCGAAGCGCGGTTATGGCAGGACCCGTTTGATGCGCTGGAGCGTTATCGCAAGAAACTTAACGACATCGATAGTCCGGATGCCGCGAATTTATGCGCGCCCAGGGTTTCCCCGCCGCCCGGAGCGCCCACCCCGCCCGACATCATGGTTTCGCTGGTGGAAGGTGGCCCCTACGCTGACGAAGTCGAGCGCCGACGCCGCACTCGATATGCCCTGCTTGCCGGGTTTAAAAACTCTCATCGGGTGCCGGATCAAGAGCAGTACATCCATTGTTTGAGACTGGCAGCCGATCTGTCGGTTGATCCTTCGCCGGACCAACACTTCATCGATGTGCCCTACGAAATATTCGTTTCCAATCCATTCGACCCACCAAAATCTCTTGAAGGCGCTCCCCAGCCCGCCGAGCAGACCATCGTGTTCTGGCTGAAACAAGACGCACTGGGTTCACAGCCATTGCAGCAACTGGAAAAGCTGCGCCAGAGCCTGGCGTGTAGCACTCTCGAAAGCAGTTACCCATTGGCCTGCACAGGCGTGCCTGACAATCGTACTGTGCTGAAAGTCATCGGCCCCGCCACTTCAACCGTGCTGCGGGCTATGTATCAGGATGACGCCAACGCCCGGGCAACACCCAATGTCGAGATCTACTCGCCCCTGGCCACTGCGGACAATTTGACACTGACTAACCACCTCAATGTTCCCGACCCGCCGCCACCGCGCGAATACGACATGAAGCTGCTGCGAACCGTCAACGACGACGGCACCATGGCGCAATTGATGCTGGCGGAACTGAAGCTGCGCAATGTTGATCCGGCCACCAGCCTGCAATGCAGCAACAACAAAATCAATTCAAAGCGAGCCGGAGAAACTTGCGTAGAGAACAACTGGCCGCTGGCGCCAGACCGAATCGCGCTGATATCCGAATGGGACAGTTTTTATAGTCGCGCGCTGATCGAAAGTTTCAAGGCCGGGGTTGCCATCAAAGCAGGTTTGAGTGAACACGATGACAAGGCATTGGTCGACAAATGGGTTTTGCGTTTCAGCTATCTACGGGGCCTCGACGGACGCCTCCCCGAGGAAGCCGCGAGCAATGACAAAACCGCCAGCAGCGATGCCAGCAAAAATAACAAAGACGCCGGCAAAATCGACCTCAGCCCACTGGAGAAAGCCGACGGCAACTCCCAGCTCGACTACCTGCGCCGCCTCGCCGAACACATCGCACGCGAGGACGCGGCCTATCGACGAAACGGCAAACCGGGCATTGGCGCCATCGGCATATTAGGTGTCGACACTTACGACAAACTCTTGGTGTTACAGGCGCTCAAGAGTCGAATGCCTTACAAACTGTATTTTTCCACCGACCTCGACGCGCGCATGCTGCAACGAGGTCAGGCGGAAACTACCCGCAACCTGATACTGGCGGCACCTTATGGGCTGACCCTGACGCGCGTCCTGCAGCAAGACGTGCCACCGTTTCGCGACAGCCTGCAAAGCTCGGTATTTGTCGCCGTTCAGGCGGCATTGGCGCCGCAATCGTTCCGTACCAAGCGAGAGAAATTCGACTACACGAAATCGAACCTGCTTTTGCCCGGTATCTATGAGGTGGGCATCAGCGGTTTTATTCCGCTCGCGAGCCCGGTAACCCTCGAGCGCGCGAAGAACTGCAAGGCATCGGCCAATTCGGATCAAGACATACATCCTCACGACCTGATGTCTTTGAGTTGCCTTCAAGACCCGTCGCCACCGCCCTACCCTGAAGCCTCACAATCGGTGCGCAGAGCATTCGAAAGAACTCAATCGTTTTTCTGGGCCGGCCCGCTGACGGTTGTCCTTCTTCTACTGGCCGGGTTCGTCGTCTGGCGCTGGATTTCGGGGCCGGAAATGGCCACACAAACGAAGCTGGCCTGGGCACGCGGCGTACCCATGATGCTGTATATGATCGCGGCAGCCTGCGCATTTATCGCCACCCGCACCTGGCATGCAGGGCTTCTCTGGTGCACGTTCTTACTGATCCTGCTGGGCATCATCACCTCAAACCGGGTCCGTCGCCTCGAGCGTCTGGCACAGGACAATATCGCGACGGCCAGCGCCAGCAGCGGCGTGTACGATTCACCATCGTGGTACATCGTCACCCCCCTCGTGGTGTTTGTGCTCACGTTGATACTGGTGTACCAAAAGCGCGGCCCCTTGACGAACTTTGGGCTCGGCGAGCCGATGTTCCTGTTTGAAGGCATCAGTGCCTGGCCGACGGTGGGACTGCGCGTCACCGCCGTGCTGATCTCGCTTTCGGCACTGGCATGGGGCTGGCGCAACCTGCGCGTCAACAGGGTCGAGATAGAACGCACCTATCAATTGCACGCATTCATGCGCAGGTATCGATTGGGGTTGTGCCGCCAGGTACTGCACTTTTTCCATAAAGGCAGGCGCTGGAACTTTCGTCGCTGGTGCAATGAATTTGGGTATTTCCTGCTGCTGATTTTTTTCCCGCTGGTCAGTACCAATGACAACTGGTCAAAGACTTGTACAACTATCCAGGCCAACTGCGACGACGAACGAAAAATGATTTCCATCGCACGCTTCTGGGGTGAGCACTGCATCTGCGGAGCGTTCGGCGCCCGCCTCTTGCGCGCTCTGCTCGCGACCTGGGTGTTCATCGTGGTCACCAGCGTCTTGTTTGTGATCTGGCCAATGGAACAGGTTCCGGTGCGCGGGCAATCGATGATGTGGATGTTCGTCTGGCTGATCCCGACCCTGGCGTTCCAGGTGCTGGTGTTCTGGGTCGTGGATGCCAACCTGCTGCTGACACGATTCATACGGCACCTGAGCAATCACCACGCGATCTGGCCCGAAAAGCTGCAGCAGGAACACGGGAAAATCTTTGGCGTTCTCAGACACCCCTGCATCGATGAATGGGTGGATTTGCAACTGATCGCCAAGCGCACCTCAGCGGTCAGCCGCCTGATCTATGCCCCGACGGTGGTCATGTTGATTCTGTTGGCATCGCGCAGCAGCCTGTTCGACAACTGGCCGACGCCCCCCAGCGTGGTCATTTCATTCCTGCTGACCACGCTGATCCTGCTCGCGTCCGCACTGTCGCTGCGTCGGGCGGCCGAAAAGGCTCGTACGCTGGCACTGCAGCGTATCGATGCCTATCTGCTGGAGACCCCCAAAAAGCCGGGCTATTACGAAAAATTCCAGATGATCCGCGACCGCATCGCGACGCTCAATACCGGTTCGTTCTCCCGCTACTCCGAAGACCCGTTGATTCGTGCGTTGTTGCTGTCGCTGACCGGTATTGGCGGCTCCGCCATTGTCGATGCGTTGAACTACGCGAAGTTCTGACGTCCCATCAGGGCGTTCAACCGAGCGCATGACGCCAATGGACTTCCCCCTGCTCCAGCGGTTTAATCGCAACGGACTTCAAGCACAACAAGGGACAACCATGTTCGATATTTCCATGCAGGACAGCGCCGCACCCGATGGCGTTTGCTACGGCTGCGGCAGCCGTAACCCTCACGGGCTGCACGTCAAAAGCCGCTGGGATGCCGATGGCGTACACGTGGTCGCCGAGCACCTGCCCGAGGCCAAATATTGTGGCTGGCCGGATCTGGTGTACGGCGGGCTCATTGCGATGTTGGTTGATTGCCACTCGAACTGGACCGCCATGGCTTACCACTATCGGGCCGAAAACCGCGAGCCTGGCTCACTGCCGCGTATCGACTGCGTCACCGGCAGCCTTGGCATCAAGTTCATCAAACCGACACCGATGGGCGTTGCGCTCACCTTGCGCGCCAGGGTCGAGGGTGACGTCGGGCGCAAGAGCCGGGTGATTTGCGAGGTGTACGCCGACGACGTGCTCACGGCAGTGGGCGACTCGGTGTTTGTCCGGGTCGATACCGGCCAACTGGCCGCTGTGGCGCATGGTCGCGAAGTGTAGAGCGCTTGAACCTCAGGGTCGGCCAATCTACTTCGCCGACCCGTCATGCGGCTTGTAGAACACGAACAAGCCGATGCTCGCCGTTTTGATGTACTTCTTGGCCCAGACCGGCTTCACCGTCTTGTCGTGGAAATACATCGCGCCGCCGGTGCGATCCGGTAGCTGCTTATTCAGCGCCTTGCGCGCGATTTCCTTGGCCAGCCCATATTGGTTTTCTTCCTGGACCGAGTCCGACTTCCCGTCGCACCACCAGGAGAACTGGCAACTTTTGGTTTCGGAGCCTTGCTTGACCACCCCGCACACGGTATCGGGAAAACCCTCATGGCCGAGGCGGTTCATCACCACGTTGGCAATCGCTTCCATGTCGATCTTGTCCTTGCCTTTGGCTTCCCAGTAAATGGAGCGGGCCATGCAGGTAATCGCATCGTCCAACGGGGCCTTGCCGGCCGGGTCGACCGCCTGGACTTCGGACGGGGTGATGGTCTCGGACTTGGGCACCGGCGCATCACTGCCCTTCTCCGCCGCCTTTTGTTCAAGTACCTGCGCCTTGCCTTCCGCCACCTGCTTTTTTTGTTGTTGCTCATCCGCGACGACGTAACCGGCGAAAAGCGCAGCAGTGAGAAGCACGGCTATCCATTTGCTGGACATGGTGAAAACACTCTGGGAGGTGTCGGAACAGTGTAGTAGCCAAATCATGTCAGCTACTGAGCAACAAACTGCAAAAAGCCATTGCCTTGTACCGGGGGAGTTCGCGCATCATGGGCGCAGTCCGTCCAAGGGGGTTTCCATGCACGTCTTATCATCCGCATTGCGCTTGTCGGGGTTGTCGTTGGGTCTGATGCTTGCCGCAACGGCGATGGCGTCCGAAGAAACGCAACTGGCCGATTCGATCAACGCCTTTCGCAGCCTGTCGCAGCGTTGCGGCGGTCAGGTCTCGCCGGAGTTGCCTCCGCTGACCAGCGATCCGCGTCTGGTATTGCCGGCCAGCGGACAGGTCGACTTGCAGCAGGCCATGGTGCGTGCGTCGTATCCGATGTTCAACGTGCAAGCGATATCCCTGAAAGGCCCGCGTGATGCGCAAGCGGCGATGATGGCGGTACAGGAAAGCTTCTGCCAGGTGGTGTTGGACCCGAAATTCATCGACATCGGCGTCAGCCGCCAAGGCACCGACTGGCGCATCGTGCTCGCCCGCCCCCTGTTGACCGCGCGCCTGGGTGATGCCGCCGCCGAAGGCCAGAAGCTGTTGGTCGAGCTCAACGCCGCGCGCAGTACACCCCGTCAGTGCGGCGGCCAGCCATTTACCGCGACCACGCCGCTGGCCTGGAACGCCACCCTCGCGTCCGCCGCCGAAACCAACTCGCGGGCCATGGCCAACAACAACTATTTTGATCACAAGGACCGCGACGGTCGCACGCCGGGAGACCGGGCGGAACTGGCGGGCTATGTCTATCAGCAGATCGGCGAGAACATCGCCGCCGGGCAAGACTCCGTGCGCAAGGTCGTCGACGGTTGGCTGGCCAGCCCCGGTCATTGCGCCAACCTGATGAATCCGCAGTTCCGTGAATTGGGCGCGGCTTACGCGGTGGACCCGAAAAGCGATTCGGGGATTTACTGGACGGCCATGTTCGGTACGCAGTAGCCGAGTCGGTCAGAGCGGTGCTGCACCGCTCTTACAGCGTTTGCTGACTGTTGCCGACGGTTTTGGCCTTTTCGATGGCCCAGTCCATCGCGTCCTCCATGTCCAACAGGTGCGGCGACGGATGGTGGTCCTCTTCAATGACCGAACCGTCCGGCCGGTACACACCGATCAACATTTTCAGGGAGCCGTCTTTCAGTATCTCGGCCTTGACCCTGATCGAGCATCCGTTGGAAAGCGTCTCCTTGTGTTCCTCGTGGCGTTCAGTCATCGCTGTCTCCCTCTCATTGTGAATGGATCGGGCCAGTCATTCTTTTTGAGCGTAGTAGAAGTTCATCGTCGGACGGCACCCGGTGGTCACGGCGATGAACCTGCCGAGACAGCGGCGTAATGCCACCTATACTCCTTCCCACCAACCCCGCCCGGGGCCTGCACGATCAACAATAAAAAGCAGAGGTGGAACATGGTTTGGCAACAAGTCTACGACCCCTTCAATAACCCGGTGCTTTCCACGCTCATGGCGGCAGTGCCGGTGGTGGTGATGCTGGCATCTCTGGCGTTTTTCCACATCAAAGCGCACATGGCCGCATTGTTCGCCTTGGCGTCCGCCTTGCTGATCGCAATTTTCGCTTTCGGCATGCCCGCGAACATGGCCGGTTCGGCGGCGCTGTTCGGTGCCGCCAACGGTTTGCTGCCGATTGGCTGGATCGTGCTCAACATCATCTTTCTGCACCGGCTGACCACCGAAAACGGCTCGTTCAAAGTGCTGCAGGACTCCATTGCACGCATCACCGACGATCGACGCCTGCAGTTGCTGCTGATTGCCTTCTGTTTCGGTGCCTTCTTCGAAGGCGCGGCCGGTTTCGGTACGCCGGTGGCGGTGACCGGTGCGATCCTGATCGGGCTGGGCTTCTCGCCCCTCGCCGCGTCCGGCCTCGCGTTGATCGCCAACACGGCACCGGTGGCCTTCGGCGCGCTGGGCACGCCCATCATCACCCTGGCCAAAGTGACCGGGCTGGATGAAATGGAGCTGTCGATGATGGTCGGCCGGCAGCTGCCCTTCTTTTCGGTGCTTGTGCCGTTCTGGTTGATCTGGGCCTTCGCCGGTTGGCGCAAGATGCTGGAAATCTGGCCGGCGATTCTCGTGGCGGGGGTCAGCTTCGCGATACCGCAATTTCTCGTGTCCAACTACCACGGCCCGATGCTCGTGGACGTGATCGCCGCGCTGATTTCCATGGCCTGCCTGACGGCTTTTCTCAAGGTGTGGAAACCGGCCTCGGTGCACACTTCGGCCGCACTGACCGGGCGCGTCGACAACTCGAAAATCGATGCCGAGCATGAACAGAAAACCGCACCCAGCGCGACGTTTGCCAGTGATGCCAAGCCTGCCGTGATGCGCGCGTGGATGCCGTGGATCATCCTCACGGTGTTCGTCTTTATCTGGGGCACCCAAGGTTTCAAAAACACCTTTGATACCCGCCCGGCCATCGATCCGCAAACCAGCGCAGCCAAGCTCGACCCGCAAGGCAAACCGATGCGCGAGGCCAACCCGATTTTCGCCCCGATCGTGACGTTCACCACGCTGCACCTGCAAGTCGAGAAAGTGCCGCCCGTGGTGCCGGCACCGAAAACCGAGGAAGCGATCTATAAATTCACTTGGTTCACCGCCACCGGCAGCGGCATCTTGCTGGCGGCAATCCTCGGTGGCCTGCTGATGGGTTACTCCATCCCGCAGCTGATTCACCAGTATCTGCGAACATTGTGGGTGGTGCGTTTTTCGCTGATCACCATTGCGGCGATGCTCGCCCTGGGCTTCCTCACGCGTTACTCCGGACTGGACGCCACCATGGGCCTGGCCTTCGCCGCGACCGGCATTTTCTACCCGATGTTCGGCACCCTCCTGGGCTGGCTCGGCGTGGCGTTGACCGGCTCGGACACCGCGTCCAACGTGCTGTTCGGCGGCTTGCAACGGGTGACCTCCGAACAATTGGGGATCAGCCCGGTGCTGATGGCAGCGGCGAACAGCTCCGGCGGGGTCATGGGCAAAATGGTCGATGCGCAATCAATCGTGGTCGCGTCCACCGCAACGCGCTGGTACGGGCATGAAGGGGAAATTCTGCGTTATGTGTTCTTCCACTCCATCGTGCTGGCGATTCTGGTGGGTGGGTTGGTGACGTTGCAGGCGTATGTGGCGCCGTTCAGTCATATGGTGGTGGGTGGGCATTAGTCGGTAGGCCGTTTTGTTTGCCACGACCCGCAAAGAACGTCCGGGTTGTGGCGACAAAACCCACTGTCGGTCGAAGTTTAAGCTGGGGTGCTAAATCATGACTGACGTTGCATTCAAAGATGCGTTCGACATTTATCAGAAGCAAAGCGACAGCATCCATAAACTGTGGGCCTACTTTCAGGTCATCTCAATTGCTGTCTTGGGTTACACCATTGGAAGCGACAAGGGTAAATGGCCAGCTACCACCTACCTGCTGATTGCAGTCAGCTACTTTATTTTTGCAATGGCCAGTCAATGGGTAATTGTCCTGTCACAAAAAGAGCTTCGCAGATTCGGCGAAGCCGTCAGGCTGGCCTCGGAGGAAACGGGCCCAGTCGGCAAAAAACTTGTGGTTCAAGCCGTAAAGCCACGGACTGTTCGAACTTTCCACGCCTTGTCCATGCTAATTGTCTTGGCTGCAATTTGGGCGACCTGGTACCACACATGTCCAGAACCCACGCCCTGCAAAGCTCAGGCAACGACTGAAAATAAGTGCCCCTGAGACAATCACTGCTTTACTGATTCAAATCCTGACCAAACGGGAAGCGCCCCTATGGACCGTCTAACCGCCAAAGACTTCGCCCCCGAACTGCTCGAACTCTACGACTACTACGCCCATGGCAAGATCAATCGGCGAGAGTTTCTCGATCGTGCGGCACTGTTCACCCTGGGCGGTTTGACCGCCAGCGCACTGCTCGCCTCCCTGAGCCCCAACTATGCGCTCGCCGAGCAAGTGGAGTTTACCGACCCGGACATCTTCGCCGAGTACATCACCTACCCCTCGCCCAAGGGCCACGGCAATGTGCGCGGCTATCTCGTGCGCCCGACCAAAGTCACCGGCAAGGTGCCGGCGGTGTTGGTCGTGCATGAAAACCGCGGGCTCAATCCTTACATCGAAGACGTCGCCCGACGCGTTGCCAAAGCCGGGTTCATTGCGCTCGCCCCCGACGGCCTTAGTTCGGTCGGTGGTTATCCCGGCAACGATGACAAAGGTCGGGAGCTACAAGCGAAGGTCGATCCGGAAAAGCTCATGAATGATTTTTTCGCCGGCATCGAATGGCTGACAAAAAACGACGCGACCACCGGAAAAGCCGGCATCACCGGCTTCTGCTACGGCGGCGGGGTCTCCAACGCCGCGGCCGTGGCGTATCCGGAACTGGCGGCAGCCGTACCCTTTTATGGTCGCCAGCCCAAGGCGGAAGACGTACCCCGGATCCAGGCACCGTTGCTGCTGCATTACGGCGAACTGGACGCAGGCATCAATGAAGGATGGCCGGCGTATGAGCAAGCGCTGAAAGCAGCGGGCAAAACCTACGAGGCCTACATCTATCCGGGCTGCAATCATGGTTTCCATAACGACTCGACGCCCCGATACGATGAAGCCGCCGCGAAACTGGCGTGGGACCGCACCGTGGCGTGGTTTCGCAAGTATCTGGTTTAGGCGGTTGGCCAACGACTGCCGAGGCGCAACAAGCGGAACGCCTGGTCAGGTATCAATTCCTTCGATCTTTTAAATCACGAAGCCGAATTTTTTATTTTTCTTCGACGAATTCATGATGGCGTCCTTTCGGATCAGTCGGACGATACCCTCATGAATTTAAATTTTGCCTTTGCCTGCCTCATCGTCGTGTCGTTTGCGATTGCGTTGGGGCATGGCTGAACTCAGGCATCGACCTGAACCACTTCAATGCCCAACCGCTGATAATCCTCGACGCTGCCCGACGCTACGTGTTGCTCGGTAATCAGTGTATGGATGCGATTGCACGGCGCAACCACAAACGGCTCCACCGCCCCGAGTTTGTCCGCCGTAATCACCGCCACCACGTGTGAAGCGCTGGCAAGCATCGCTCGCTTCACGGGCGCCTCATCGAAATGCAGCGAGCTGATGCCGACGTCCGGGTGAATCGCGCAGACACCGGTGAACAACAGATCAGCCTTGATGCCTTCGATCAGCCGCAGGGTTTCATGCCCGCTGGCCGACATCGTCGCGGGGTTGAGCTGTCCACCGGCCAGGATCACCTTGATGCCTTTGTACTCGGCCAGGGTGATGGCGATCATCGGCGACGCGGTAATGGCCGTGATGGAGATGTCCGAGGGCAGCGACCGCGCAATTTGCAGCGTTGTACTGCCCGAATCGAACAGCACAATCTGCCCCTCCTGAACCCGGCGCGCCGCGAGTTGCGCCAACTGCGCTTTCACCTCATCGGTTTCGCTGACCCGAGTGAAAAAATCCTTGCCCGTGTCTTTCGGTCGCGGCAGCGCCCCGCCGTGCACCCGCTGCACCAGGCCGGCGGTGGCAAGCTCGGAGAGATCGCGACGAATGGTGTCTTCGGACACCGCAAAATGCTGACTCAACTCTGAAGCCATGACTTTGCCGTCGCGCTCAAGGATCAGGAGGATTTTTTGCCGGCGCACCGAAGGGAGCTCGGCGATGGAATGCTGATCTTGCATGTTTATGCCTGATTTTGCGGGTTTGTGCGAGGTTAGCCAAACAGGCGGGTAAACACAATCGGGAGGGACCGGGGCGGCAAATGGGCAGGTGTCCCCTCGCTTATTGGCAACAGTCACGAAACAGACAACATGGACTGGATCAAACGACCAGATTTGATCATTGAGTAAATGCGATTAGCGGTCGGGCAATACGCGGCGCAATGACGGTGATGGAACTAACGTTGTAATTCCACGCTGGTCAACCCGGCATTCCCGAAGCGGTGAACTTCCATGGAAAAGATCGCCCGTAAGTTAATCCAACCCTCGGCCGTTCGTGTCGCTGGGGCCGGGCTGGCGCTGATTCTCGGCTTGAGCCAACCGATCATTTCGCTGGCAGATGAGGCGTACGCCAAAAATTTGCTAAAGAACATGTCCGACTATATGTCAGCGCAAAAAAACATATCGTTCAACTACGACACCAACTTTGAAGTCGTCACCAAAGAAAAACAGAAACTTGCCCTCGCCGCTTCCGGCACGACGGTAATCAGCCGGCCAGACAAAATACGCAACATCCGCACTGGCGGATTTGCAGATATCGAAATGCTGTATGACGGTAAGACGCTGACTGTGCTGGGCAAAAATGTGAATGCCTATACGCAAGTGCCCATCACCGGCACGCTGGATCATTTGATTGATGAGTTAAGGGTTAAGTACGACAGGCCAATAGCCGGTGCCGACCTGTTTGGGTCCAACCCCCAGGAAGCGTTGATGGTGGGAGTGACCGACATAAAAGACTTGGGCAGCGGCGTCATCGGTGGCGTCGAATGCGATCACCTGGCCTTCAGAACCAAGGAAGTTGATTGGCAAATCTGGATCGCTCAAGGCGAGCGTCCTTACCCTTGCCGCTATGTCATCACCTCAAAACAAGTCGAGGGTGGTCCGCAGTACAGCATTCAGTTGAGTGACTGGAAAACGGGCACAGAGGTTGCCGCCGACGACTTCACGTTTGATAACTCGACGGATGCCAAGAAAGTCGACTTGAAAGACGTGCCCAACGGCGATGACTTACCGAAAAACTTTGTGCGAGGACATGCCAAATGAACGGCTTGATAAAAACCGGTGGCTTGGTGCTGGTGGGCTTTGTTCTGGTCGCAGCGCTCGAACTCGGCGAAACCCTATCGATCCCGGGCGTACACAGTGTCATTTCCTCGGCCGAAGCCGTCGTAGGACGCCCTCTTACTCCGGTCAGCGTTTCGGGTGTGGCGCGGCGTAGCAATCGGCGTGATTGAAGGGCCAGTGCTTATAACGATTGATTATAAATTGAAAACTTGCCGGACTTTTCGGCCCGGCAAGTAACAAAACAAATATAAAATACCGGTGCAAAATATTTAAATATTCTCATTTTTTTATCAAACCTTGTCACAACCAATTAACACTGACTCATAACTTTTACAACTTTCGTCATACGTGAATTTCCTCGCATATTGACGCACTTGCAAAACACGCCTTTTATATATGTCCGAGCCCAACCTTCTCGGCTCACGCAGTTGGCAAAGTGCGCTCCCCCTGAAAGGAAACTTATCATGCTCATTATCGACACCCCCTACAACACCACGACAAAACTCCGTTGCCTGTCGAAAGAAAACGTAAAAACTGTTATCCGTTATTACAACTTCAGCAACTCAAAAACGTTTCCAGACAAATGCTTGACGCTTATAGAGGCGCAGTCCATTTGCGCGCAAGGCATGAACATCGCCGTGGTGTTTCAACAACGACAGGACAATGCCGCCGATTTCTCGGAAATCAAAGGCTATGAGGCGGGACGCAGAGCCTACCGATACGCCCTCAACGACATCGGGCAACCCGAGGGATCGGGGATCTATTTCTCTGTCGACTTCGATGCCAGCACCAACGAAATCACCAGCGACATCATTCCTTATTTCCAAGGGGTGCAGCGGGCGTTCAACGAGATCTCCGGTGCTCAGCCAGCCTATCGGGTGGGTATCTATGGCTCTGGCGCAACGGCCAATGCGCTGACAAAAAACGGCCTGTGTTCACTGGTATGGCTGGCCATGTCGTCCGGATTTCGCGGGACCAAAGACGCAATAAAAAACGGCACCTATCACATCGAGCAAAAAGCCCCATCGGCAAAATTGTGCGGCCTGGACCTTGACTACAACCTCATCAATCCCCAGCACGCCAACGATTTCGGGGCTTTCGTTCTACCGGTCGAAACCTCGGTAGTCGCGACATCTCATGCCGCCGCTACCCACGAAGTGATATCGCGCACCAGCCTCAGGCTGCGCGGCGGCCCTGGTACCGAGTACAGCGTGGTGAGCAGCTTGAAGCCCGGCCAGTTGGTTACCGCGAAACCGGTCAATACCGAATGGTCGAGTATCGATCTTCAGGGTGACGGGTTGATTGACGGGTTTGCGGCTTCGGCTTTTTTGAAAGAGTTGAGTTGATTACCGGGCTGTTTCAATCGAGC
Organism: Pseudomonas sp. B21-040; assembly: GCF_024748695.1. Taxonomy (NCBI): domain Bacteria; kingdom Pseudomonadati; phylum Pseudomonadota; class Gammaproteobacteria; order Pseudomonadales; family Pseudomonadaceae; genus Pseudomonas; species Pseudomonas sp. B21-040. The sequence goes on along the minus strand of NZ_CP087176.1, from coordinate 2,760,212 downwards.
AGGAGGCACCATGGCCCTTGAACGCGGTGAAACGCAGTTGATCCCAGGCGTACACAACACAATTTCCTCGGCCGAAACCGTCGTTGGGCGCCCGCTCACCCCGGTCAGCGTTTCTGGGGTGGCGCAGCGTAGTTCGCGGCGTGATTGAGCGATCAGGATTTGCAATTGTCAGTGATAGTTGAAACGCCTACCGGGCCACTAGGCCCGGTAGACATGGGTCCCCCCTTAAGTCCAGAAGCAACTACTCGGACGACCGCTGAATTATCTCAAAACGAAACATTCAATATTATCTAATAATCTAATCACGGTTGGCCGACAGATTTAACAAAGGCTACGCTGTACTTCCAACAGCAACTGGCAATAGCGACTTAAATAGAAAATCAACACAGGGAAATTAAGCATGGGAATTTTCCCAGCGGGAATAATCTCCACTATAAAAAATTGCGCCTATCAAGCGGATAAACTTGCACGCTCTGACTTGATTGCCAACCACATCACGACCGAAAACGATTACACCTCTAATTTCACCAGTTTTTCCGACACAGTATTAACGCATTAAAAATTTTCGGTTTAAGTTCACGCATCCAACAACTTCACCCCCCGCATGAGCGAAAATTCGGCGCCGATGGGTGCATCATTTTCCACAACATCACCAATCACACCATGAAGGTTGGTATTTTTGAAGCCAAGTGGCCCCGGCTGAGCACTCATAAAGACTGCTGGGATTCAATTCAAACCACGAAGAACACATCACACTTTCACGACCAGCTTCGTCGGCAAGCAACAAAAGCAAATGTGTGGGCCATTTGGGAAATGTTTTATTGTGAGTTCCCGTTTAGAGGACAACCCGCCTTTATGCCGCCAGAAGGGTCAGCGTGTGTTTGGCATTCGCCAGCTTACGCAGCTTCTAACAAAAGGCCCAATCCAGCGATTGCCTGGCGGGATAGCGATCTGGAGCAATTGCTCAAAAACCATCCGATGACGATATCTGAAGTTATTACCGATATCTGTGAATGCCACGAAGGAGTGGAGTTACCCGCCACAGGTTTCGACGAACTGTTCCAGGGTGCTATCACCCCTGAAGAAGTGCTGATAGTTGAATATTTTGCTTCATGACCACAGACCACCATCGTCCCTCTTCAAAGCAATTTTAGGACTTTGATATGAACCTTCCAGAACCTGACTTAGTGGCGATTCTGCAAGCTGGATATTGGGGCCCCACCGCTGAAGACAGCTCGGATTTTTATGGTGAACAAATCCCTGCTCAATGGGTCAAGCAATGGGTTGAGCAATATGACCCGCACAAAATCGAGTCCACGGCAGGCCTCGGCGCATTGACCCTGATTACCGCAGCTGCGGCGTGGGGAGTGACCCCAGGGGGCCTGCTCCCGGAGGATCCGGAGGGAAAGCAGTGGAAGGGTGCACAAAGAGGCAATGATGGAAAACACCTGATGAGCTATGCAGTGGGGGGTGTGGGTGTCGACCATACAGACAGCGCTCAACTCAAGCGCTTGTTCGACTTTATTAAACTAAATCATCCAACGCTGGCCCCCAAGGCAGACCAATTTTTCAATCTGCGCGGGATCAACTTCGACAATATCCGGGCTAGAGGTGGAGTCTGTTCTACGCCACGCTCGGAAATCACCCTCGATCTTGACGCAAAACCGTTCGCTCACGACATCTATGGCGGCGGTAGCAGCTACTGCGGTGCACACATGAACGGCGCAACGACGCTGGAAGACTGGCAGATTTTCCGGCATTGGATACGCGCAGCCTTACGCCAGAAAGATGTTCAGAGTTTTATCATCAATCAATGGCTGACGAACGTCTGGGTGCCTTCCTACCAAGCGGTTTTGGCGGCAGGAGGTTCTGTAGAAGAAGCGATGATCAATAGCCGCATTAGAAACTCGAGCCCAGTCACCGCAAAGTGTGCAATTGACAAGGCAAACCAGGTCGCTGACGGCAAACGAATCGAAACCCAACTAAAGGCCTACACAGACCCTGATTGCAAGGGGAAAGCGCGCCATAGCGAGCGTTTCGGCGTGATGAAGAGACCCATGGTGCTCTACCGGCATTTTCGCCAGCAACCCTAATGAACTCAGCGATAACCCGCACATCGACTCACAAGTTTGAGATTGCACGGTAGCCCCGGCAATTGAATTGAATTCAATAACCGTGCTGAAGCTGAGCATCGGGAGGCCAGGTTCAGTTACTCGCCACCTGCGCCACAGTGCCCGCAGTCACCAGCGCTTTAAGCGAAGCATCAAACTGCTTCAGCGCATTCACTTGCAGCTCAGTCTGCCGGTCAATCTGCGCTGCAATCTCCGGGGCCGCTTTGCCATGCACCCAGACCGAAGGCATTTGCTGAGCGCGTGAACCTTCGGCCTTGCCGATGTACTGCAGGTTCGCATCGTAGAACTTGGCCATGAACCGCGCTTCAACCTGATTGTTGCGCTTGGACACCAGGCGGCTGTAGGTGTCCAGCATCACCACCACGTCGGGGCGTGCCTGCACCAGCGCATCGAGGTTGTCGTAGACCGTCACCGAGCCGAACTCTTTTTGCAGCGAGCCCATCAGCCAGTTGATCGCAAGCTGCGGGTCGGAACTGTTGACGAAGGCGTTGCTGATGCGCGAATCCAGTTGAGGGTTTTTCGCACCGTTCACCGCCACCGCATGGTACTGCTCAAGGTATTGGAGGGTGTTGAGGGTGTTTTCACTGTAGAGCACGCCCACGGTCTGGGCATGTTGCAGATGGGTTGTACTGTCGGCGACCGGCGGCAAATGGCACGACTGGTCAGCCGCGTAAGCCGGCACGGTGGTGGCGACGCTGCCGGTGAATACGGCGATAAAGGCCAGCAAGGTAGACATTTTCATCGCTCAGGTTCCTTCAAAGGCGAGTTCGGTATGCAGCTATCCTCCTCCCTTGGCGAAAAAACAGAACTTGCATTCCTTGATGGTGATTATTGATTAAACGAATGGTTGGGCAACGGGCCTGAATCGGACCTGGCGTGCGAAACCTCTCAATAGGAAAACGCTGCCCGTCGCAAAGCGCGGCTTTCGGTCTACGCTGTTCTGACGTCCCTTTTCTCTATCATTCATGGAGCACAAACTTGAACTGGACTGCTTCTGCCGCTATCGCCTTGACCCTATTGTTCTCACTCTCAAGCCCTGCCTTCGCTGATACGCCCGCCCTGAATGAAGCACGCGCACTTGTCGCCAAGGCACACATGGGCAGTAATCTCCCGGCCATTGCCATGTCGACGGCGCAGGGAACGGTGTCCTACTCGATGATTGCCGAGAAGCTCGGCAGTGCCGACGCCGACCGTATCGTTTCCGAGGAAATCACCGCATTGCTGCCCAAGTACCAGCCAAAATGGGACGAGAACCTGGCACAGGCCTATGAAAAGTCATTCTCTGAAGAAGAACTGGCTTCGCTCGTCGCGGACGGTCCGACCTCACAATACGTCGAAAAAGTAAAAGCACAGAATGCCATCGTCGGCAACGAGATGCGCTCGACTTCAGAGCCGATTGTGAGCGAACTGGTGACCGAAGCACTGAAAGAGACCATGGAAAAACGTGTCCAGTAACGGACAGCAAATCTGTCTTTGAAAAGCCGTCTACGCTGCTGCAATCGGTATCCCGCTCAGGCTGGGGGGGTACGCGACATTCCACGCGTACGTTGGGAGACACCGTTATGTTGCGCACCCTGCTGACCACTGCCTTACTGCTTGCGCTGAGCCTCCCGGCGCAGGCTGGGGTGACGCCGTTCCCTGCGGCGTTCCAGACAAAAGACATCAGCGTCGAAGGCGTCAAGATCCATGTGCGCGTCGGCGGCAAGGGGCCTGCCGTGGTGATGCTGCACGGCTTTGGCGACACCGGTGACATGTGGGCGCCACTGGCGGCGAATCTGGCCAAGGACCACACGGTCGTGGTGCCGGACCTTCGAGGCTTGGGGTTGTCGTCGATACCGGAAAGCGGCTACGACAAAAAGACCCAGGCCGGTGACATCCGCGGGGTATTGGCGGCACTGGGGATCGAGCATTCGGTGGTCATCGGCCACGACATTGGCACGATGGTCGCCTTCGCCTACGCCTCGCGTTATCCGCAGCTGACTGATCGCCTGGTCGTCATGGACGCGCCGGTACCCGGCATTCCACCCTGGAACGATATCGTGCGTTCGCCGATGCTATGGCACTTCGACTTCGGCGGACCGGACGCCGAACGCCTGGTGGCAGGCCGGGAACGCATCTACCTGGACCGGTTCTGGAACGAGTTCGCAGGCGACCGCAGCAAAGTCGATGAAGCCACCCGCCAACATTACGCCAAGCTCTATGCCCGCCCCGGCGTCATGCACGCGGCCTTCGCTCAGTTCCGCAGCATTCGCCAGGACGCGGCGGACAACGAAGCGTCGATGAAGACGCGGTTGACCATGCCGGTGCTGGCCATCGGTGGTGAAAAATCCTTCGGAGCCAATGAGGCGATCGTCATGCGTAATGCGGCGGACAACGTGACCGAAGTGGTGATACCGGGGGCCGGTCACTGGCTGATGGAAGAAGCGCCGGCAGCGACTATTCAGGCGATTCGCGATTTCATTGCACAGTGATGCCAATCGACAGGGACGAGTGATTGGCAATGCAGTTCCACGGCGAGGCGGTCAAATGATCGCCACGCTGTTTCATGGCTTGATACAACCCCGTTACGCCAGCTGTTACCTGCCGGTCCGAATCAGTGTTGATGACCACTGCGACTGTAACGCCAAGACACTTCGCCGCCCTTTTCTGCCCGCCTACAGTGAAGCCGTCAATGTGCTAACAGGGCCATTGATTGCCCAACATATCACTCCAAGGAATAGGGAAATCATGAGTAAATCCACTGCGGTAAGTGCCCATCAAAAACAGCTGCATGATGACGTGCAGGCGGCCGTCAAATCGATCATGGCCGCACCAACGGCCTTGAAAACCACCGACTACAGCAAGGTCCTGACCTCAACCCTGGCGGCCACGCAAAAATCGGTGAAGATCCAGATCGCATCCGGCGACCTGACCACGCTGAAACAGTCCGGCTACAAACTGTGCTTTGCCAAGAAAGTCGGCACCGAAGCGTACAACGTGGTCTGGCAGTCCTATGTCGCCTACTTGAGTAACAGCACCTTCAGCTGGACCCCGCAATATCAGCTGTTCGGTTCCAACTCGTTCCAGGCCAACGTGCAAGTGGATGTCTCGACCAACATCGTCAATATCGGCCTGGGCCAACAGTCAGTGCTCGATACCTCAGGCCTGCTGGGTTCGGCGACGAGCGGTGGACCCGATACGTCTATTACCCTGATAAACAACTACGGAGCCATTCACCCGGGCATCAGCCAATTGTCCACCGGCATCGATGGCAAACAGGTCAGCACGCCGATCTACGTGGCTTCCAATCAGATCGTCACCGGCTCCACGGTGTTGACCCCGGTCGAAACCATATTGGTCTGGTTCGAACAGAACGTGCAGACCAGCACCATGTTCAGCACTTCGCGCTCTCAATCCGTCGAAATCGATCTGACTTTCGACAACACTGCCACCCGCCTCTACTCCGGCGGCAGCTGGACCGTCGTGTAACACGGCATCCGGGGCGACCTTGCGGTTGCCCCGCTTTCTCAAGCGTCACCGTCGCCCCGGGCGAAATACCCGGTCAATGACTGGCAGATAGACTCCGCCAAATCTTCCTGAGTGGCGATGCCGTAAGGTCGATTGCGATCAAACTGCTCTGACCAGCGAATTCGCCCCTGCGCAATATCGATCAGGCGCACCGAAGCCCGGACCCGGGTCGATTCAACCCGCACGCTGCCCTCCAGTGAATAACTGCCGCGCCCGGCCCGCACCAGGTCCGGGGCTTTGACGCTGTTGCGCGCGACCTTCATCAATACGTGGTTGCCTAGGCTTTGCGTCTGCTCGAATGACTCGAACAGCTTACAGCTCAACTCTTCGCACAAGCCCCGGGCGAAGTCATCGCCGTCGCGGGTGATGCAGGTGAATGGCTGAATCTGCAAGACCGGATGGCGAGTCGCGATCCCTTTGGGCCTGAGCCGCTGGTAAGCCAGCCGATAACACCCGGCCGGTATGCTCAGGCGTATCGCGTCTTGTTGGCCGGTGGTGGCGTAATGGGTGGTGAGCTTGCGTCGCAACCGCCCCACTTGCACGCGCACCACCGGATCATCGCCCGTGCAGTAAATCGCCGGATCACGGCGAAACACCGCCAGGCCGATGGCGTGCTCGGTGAGCGCAATGTTCGGACATTGAAGGTCATGATCGACCAGAAAGCGCAGCAGACTGCCCATTCGCCGGGACTTGGAAAACACCGGGCTGGCCAATAGCTGCGCCAATACCCGCTCCATTTCTTCACGATCAAGTGGTCCGGGGACACCCTCGGCACTTGAATTGCCAACGTGCTTGATCACCATTGCCTGCCTCCGTGCAGGTTATCGACAATCACTCGTCGTACTCCATGGCCACGCGCAACGCCCGCCCTGAAGTGGCTCGGGCGCTGCAATGTCGAAGCTTAGCAGCCGTAGAATATTGTGCTGAGCGCAACGCTCACAGAGGCATTCAGCAGCAACGCGTCGTGCATTGCTTGCCGCCGTAGCGGGCCTCCTGACGCTCGCGAATAAACATCGAATGGCTCATGACCGGCTGATCTTGTAGCAGCTGCCGTAACACCGACTTTGTAGCAGCTGCCGAGCCCGCGAGGCTGCGTTCGGCTGCGCAGCAGTCGTAAACCCTGAGTGCGCGGTGAACCTGACACACCGCATTGTCTGATCTCACGACTGCTGCGCAGCCGAACGCAGCCTCGCGAGCTCGGCAGCTGCTACGGGATCGCGTTATGGCCACTGATCCGCATTTTTCTGCCGACTCTGCCGCTGTACTGGTACCAGCGCTGGTCCGACAATGAGCAACGCACCGCAACAGTTTGTTAATATCCACCCGCTTTTTTCGTCTGATTTATCAGCCGCCACAGATTTCACGTCGCTACACAGGATTTTCCCCATGAGTACGTTGTATACCCGTCGCACTGTCCTGCGCGGCATGAGCCTGCTGAGCCTCGGCCTGTTGGTCGGCTGCGATGACAGCAGCAAGCTGTCGTACAAGTACGGCAAGGACCTCAGCGACAACATCATGGGCCGTACCTTCAAGCTCAAGGACGCCGACGGCGAAACGAAGATGCTGACCAGCTATCGCGGCATGATGCCGATGGTTTTCTTCGGCTTCACCCAATGCCCGGCGGTGTGCCCGACCACCCTGGCCCGCGCCGCCCAAGCGAAAAAACTGATGGGCCGCGATGGCGAAAAGCTGCAAGTGATCTTCATCACCCTGGACCCCGAGCGCGACACGCCACAGATGCTCGACAAATACGTCAAATCGTTCGACCCGACGTTCGAAGCGCTGCACGGCACGCTGGAAGAAACCGCCGCCACCGCGAAGGAATTCGGCGTGTTCTTCGAAAAAGTCCCGAACGGTGACAGCTACACTCTCTCCCACACCGCGACCAGTTACGTCTTCGACTCCCGGGGCAATCTGCGCCTGGGCCTGTCCGCATCCCTTACCGCCCAAGAGTGCGCAGAAGACCTGCTCACCGTCATGGAGGTCTGCTAATGACTTCAACCCCCTTCAAGCGCATCAAACAACTGGCCCTGGGCCTGTCCCTGATCGGCCTGGCCTTTCAGGTGTCGGCTCAAACCCAGGTCCAGGACGCCTGGGTTCGCGCGACTGTGGCCGACCAACCGTCGACCGGCGCCTTCATGACCCTGCAAGCCGACAGCGACAGTACCCTGCTGAGCGTGCAGTCCCCGGCGGCAAAAACCGTACAGATTCACCAAATGAGCATGAAAGACGATGTGATGAGCATGCGTCAGGTCGACGCTGTGCCGCTGCCGGCCGGCAAGCCCGTGAACTTCGACCCGCATGGCTACCACGTAATGCTGATTGACCTGACGGCTCAAGTGAAAGAAGGCGATAAAGTGCCGCTGACCCTGACCGTGAAAAATGCCAAGGGCGAGCAGGAAACCATCGAAGTACAAGCCGAAGCCCGGGCACTCGGCACGATGGACCACAGCAAGATGCATTAAGGCGTTGGGCGTGATGCCCTGACCGTGCAACACCCTCCCTCCAGACCCGCCACCCAGGCGGGTCTAAACGTTCTGCCTCAGTTATTTATACTCAAATGCCAGCTTAATAATATTTTACCGATACAGGGGTGATCCCTAGTCTTGAGCCCAAGAGATGGCAGGCCATAAGCGACCTGAATCCCACTTCGAAGGGTAGAGAGATGACCACAGAAAAAACAAAAACAGACACGCTGATCGTTGGCGCCGGTCAGGCTGGCGTGGCCATGAGTGAACACCTGAGCAAACTTGGCGTGCCGCACCTGGTGCTGGAGCGCAACCGTATTGCCGAGCGCTGGCGCACCGGGCGTTGGGATTCGCTGGTGGCCAATGGTCCGGCCTGGCACGACCGTTTTCCCGGCCTGGAATTCGACGACCTCAGCCCGGACGGCTTTGCCCCCAAAGAGCGCGTGGCGGACTACTTCGAAGCCTATGCGAAAAAATTCAACGCACCGGTACGCACCGGCGTCGACGTGCTCAAAGTCGAGCGCAATGTCGGCCGTCCGGGCTTCACCATCGAAACCTCCGAAGGCGTGATCGAGGCCAACCGTGTGGTAGCCGCCACCGGGCCGTTCCAGACGCCAGTAATCCCGCCTATCGCGCCTAAAGATCAACCGTTCTTGCAGATCCACTCGGCCGACTACCGCAATCCCGGTCAACTGCCGGAAGGCGCTGTGCTGGTGGTTGGCGCCGGCTCGTCAGGGGTGCAGATCGCCGATGAATTGCAGCGCTCCGGCAAACAGGTTTACCTCTCGGTCGGTGCGCACGACCGCCCGCCTCGCGCCTACCGCAACCGCGATTTCTGCTGGTGGCTGGGTGTGTTGGGTGAATGGGATCAGGCCGCGATGAAACCCGGTCGCGAACACGTGACCATCGCGGTCAGCGGTGCACATGGCGGCAAGACGGTCGACTTCCGGGGGCTCGCCCATCGCGGCATGACCCTTGTCGGTCTGACCCAATCGTTCAACGGCAGTGTGGCGACGTTTCAACCGAACCTGGCCGAGAACCTGGCGCGCGGTGATGAAAACTACCTGGCGCTGCTCAATGCCGCCGACGCCTACATCGAAAGCAATGGTCTGGACCTGCCGGAAGAACCTGAAGCGCGCATGACCTTCCCGGATCCGGAATGCGTGAAGAATCCGATTCTTGAACTCGATCTGGCCAAGGCCGGCATCAACTCAATCATCTGGGCCACCGGTTTTTGCCACCGATTACAGCTGGCTGAAGGTCAACGCCTTCGACGACAAGGGTAAGCCAGCGCACCAGCGCGGTGTGTCGAGTGAGCCGGGGGTGTATTTCCTCGGGCTGCCATGGCAGTCGCGTCGCGGTTCTTCGTTCATCTGGGGGGTGTGGCACGACGCCAAGTACGTGGCCGATCACATCGCCATCCAGCGTTCGTACCTCGACTACCACGATACGGCGCAGCGTCAGGCTGAAAGCGTGCCGGTCGCTCACAAAACCACGGTCAGTGCTTGATTTTTTATTCAGGAGTTTCAGATGTCCACGCCAACCCATACCCGAATTCGCATGTTCAACACCAAGGAAACCTACCCGAACCAGAGCCTGGACAACGATTTGTGCCAGGCCGTGCGGGCCGGGAATACCGTTTATGTTCGCGGCCAGGTCGGGACTGATTTCGAAGGCAACCTGGTCGGTCTGGGCGACCCGCGCGCGCAGGCCGAGCAAGCGATGCGCAACGTCAAACAGTTGCTGGAAGAGGCCGGCAGCGATCTCAGCCACATCGTGAAAACCACGACGTACCTGATTGATCCGCGCTATCGCGAGCCGGTTTATCAGGAAGTCGGCAAGTGGCTCAAGGGCGTGTTCCCGATTTCCACCGGGTTGGTGGTGTCGGCGTTGGGGCAGCCGCAGTGGTTGATGGAAATTGATGTGATTGCGGTGATTCCTGAATAGACCGGGTCGCCGCCATCGCAGGCAAGCCAGCTCCCACAGGTTAGTCGTCGTACGCAAATCTGTGGCCACTGAAGATCCCTGTGGGAGCGGGCTTGCCCGCGATGGCGTCCGCCCAGACACCTTATTCGCCAGGCTAAACAAGGAGCACAACCATGACCTTCTCCATCGCCGCCCGTTGCCCTGAAACCGGTCAGTTCGGCATTGCGATCAGTTCCTCCAGCATCGCCGTCGGCGCCCGTTGCCCGTGGCTGCTTCCGGGTGTCGGCGCGGTCTCCACGCAAAACATCACCCTGCCCTCGCTCGGCCCGGAAACCCTCGCCCTCATGGAGCAAGGCCTCGCGCCTGCCGAGGCGCTGGACAAAGTCCTGACCCGCAACGGCTACAGCCAATACCGGCAAATCACCGCCATTGACCACCTCGGCCAGACCGCGCATTTCAGCGGTGCACAAACCCTGGGTAACCACAATGCCGTGTCCGGCGAACAATGCGTGGCGGCCGGCAACATGCTGGCGGATCGCTCAGTGATCGAGGCTATGGTCCACGCGTTCGAGCACGGCGAAGGTCAACTGGCCGACCGCTTGCTGGCCGCCATGAAAGCCGCCATCGCGGCTGGCGGTGAAGCCGGGCCGGTGCATTCGGCGGCATTGGTGGTGGTCGGTGAACTGACCTGGCCGATCATCAACCTGCGGGTGGATTGGGCGGACGAAAACCCGATCGGTCAGTTGGAAAAACTCTGGGACGCCTACCGTCCACAAGTCCAGGACTACATCGACCGCGCCCTCGCCCCTGACAAATCCCCCGGTTACGGCGTCGCCGGAGACGACCGATGAGCCACAGCCTCGATTTGCTGAAAACGCTGGTGGCGTTCGACACCACCAGCCGCGAATCCAACCTGCACCTGATCGAGTTCGTTGGCGACTACCTCGAAAGCTTCGATGTGCCGTGCGAACTGATCTACAACGAGCAGCGCAGCAAGGCCAATCTGTTCGCCACCCTCGGCCCGGCGCATCTGCCGGGCATCGTGCTGTCGGGACACACCGACGTGGTGCCCGTCGACGGCCAGCCGTGGACCGTTTCGCCGTTCGAACTCACCGAGCGCGACGGCAAACTCTACGGTCGCGGCACGGCGGACATGAAAGGCTACATCGCCTGCGTGCTCGCCCTGGTGCCGTCGCTGGTGAAGGCCACGTTGCGCCGGCCGGTGCACATTGCGCTGTCCTACGATGAAGAGGTTGGCTGCCTCGGCGTGCGCTCGCTGCTGACGGAACTGCAACAGCGTCCGGTCAAACCAATGCTGTGCATTATCGGTGAACCGACCGAACTGAAACCGGTGCTCGGGCATAAAGGCAAACTGGCGATGCGCTGCGATGTTCACGGCCAAGCGTGCCATTCCGCCTACGCGCCGCAGGGGGTCAATGCGATTGAATACGCCGCTGAATTGATCGGTGAGCTGGGACGCATCGGTCACCGACTGAAGGCGCCGGAGCTTCACGATGCGCGGTTCGATCCGCCGTTCAGCACCGTGCAAACCGGCGTGATTTCTGGTGGCAAGGCATTGAACATCGTCCCCGCCGATTGCCGTTTTGATTTTGAGATTCGCGCATTGCCTTCGCATGATCCCAGCGAGGTTGCGCAGGAGCTCAAGGCCTATGCCGAGCAACAAGTGTTGCCGCGCATGCGTGCCGTGAGTGAACAGAGTGAGATCCGCTTCAGCGAGTTGTCGGCGTATCCCGGTTTGGTGACGGATGCGCACAGTGAAGCAGCGGAATTGATTGCTTTATTTTCGGGCTCAAGAGCGTTCGGCACCGTGGCATTCGGCACCGAGGGCGGCCTGTTCGACGCTGCCGGAATTCCCACCGTCGTCTGCGGCCCCGGCAGCATGGATCAGGGCCACAAACCCGACGAATTCGTCAGCCTCGAACAGCTCAACGCTTGCGATGCCATGCTGCAACGGATGCTGCTATCGATCAGCTAATCCGCCCCCTACACATCCCCCTGTAGCAGCTGGCGAAGCCTGCGTCCGGCTGCGTAGCAGTCGTAAAATCTGACGGCTCGGTGCATCGGGAAAGACCGCGTGCGCAGGGTTTACGACTGCTACGCAGCCGGACGCAGGCTTCGCCAGCTGCTACATGTTGCGCGGTGTTTCGACGATCCAACCCCCTCTAATCCCACAGTTTTCTAGCGACCAACCGGCATACATTTTTTAACGTCTATACCCACAATCTTACTAATTTATCTCTCGCCACCCACCGCACATCATCAACTCCAACAAGAAAAGCGTCGCCCTGTGCGGCGCTCACCGAAGTACGTCCACGTACTCAAAATTGCCTTGGAGTCCGTCATGGTTACCGCTGCAACCACCACCGCCCCGCTCATTGAAAAACACACCATCGGCTACGTGCCGCCCGAAGATCGCCACGGCAAAACCCGCGACCTGTTCACCCTCTGGTTCGGCGGCAACATCGCGCCGTTGCCCATCGTCACCGGCGCCCTCGGCGTGCAAATGTTTCACCTGAACCTGGTGTGGGGCATCGTCGCCATCCTCGTCGGCCACCTGGTCGGCGGCGTGCTGATGGCGCTGCACTCGGCGCAAGGCCCGCAGATGGGCATCCCGCAAATGATCCAGAGCCGCGCCCAATTCGGCTCCCTCGGCGCACTGCTGGTGGTGCTGATCGCCGGCGTCATGTACATCGGCTTCTTCGCCTCCAACATCGTCCTCGCCGGCAAGTCCCTGCACGGTGTAGTCGACAGCGTTCCGGTGCCGGTCGGCATCGTCATCGGTGCCCTCGGTTCCGGCATCATCGGCATCATCGGCTACCGCTTCATCCACGTGCTCAACCGCATCGGCACCTGGGTGCTCGGCGCCGGCATCGTGCTCGGTTTCGGCTACATCTTCACCCACGTGCAGACTGCCGACTTCCTCACCCGTGGCAGCTTCAACCTGTCCGGCTGGCTCGCCACCGTGTCCCTCGCCGCGCTCTGGCAAATCGCCTTCGCGCCGTACGTCTCCGACTACTCGCGCTACCTGCCGGCCAACGTGCCCGTGGCCGCCACGTTCTGGACCACTTACCTGGGCACCGTGCTCGGCTCCAGCCTCTCGTTCATCTTCGGCGCCGTCGCCGTCCTCGCCACGCCCGTCGGGATGGACACCATGGACGCCGTCAAACTCGCCACCGGCTCCATCGGCCCGCTGATGCTCGTGCTGTTTTTGCTCAGCGTCATCAGCCACAACGCCCTCAACCTCTACGGCGCCGTGCTGTCGCTGATCACCCTGGTGCAAACCTTCGCCTACCGCTGGATCCCCACCGCAAAAAGCCGCGCCGTGCTCTCGGTATTGATCCTCGCCGCCTGCTGCTTCGCCGCCGTCGGCGCCTCCGCCAACTTCATCGGCCACTTCGTCGACATGGTGCTGGTGCTGCTCGTAGTGCTGGTGCCGTGGACCGCAATCAACCTGATCGACTTCTATGCGATTCACAAAGGTCATTACGACATTGATTCGATCTTCAAGGTCGATGGCGGGATTTACGGGCGGTACAACCCACAGGCGTTGTTGGCGTACGCGATCGGGATTGTGGTGCAGATTCCGTTCATGAATACGCCGCTGTATGTCGGGCCGATTTCGGAGCACATCAATGGGGCTGATTTGTCCTGGTTGGTCGGCCTGCTGATCACCTCGCCGCTCTACTACTGGCTCGCCAACCGCGACACCGCTTACAAACGCCGCCTCGCCACCGGAAAACTGGCCACCTCGATCTAACTAACCCTGCAACTCCATGTGGGAGCGGGCTTGCCCGCGAATGCGGAAGGCCAGGTAAAATTGAATGACCTGACAGACCACCATCGCGAGCAACCCCGCTCATGCCTAAACCACAAAACCCCAAAAATTAATGAACCCTGCCCACCATCACTCACCTAACTGCATGACCATCAGGAGGGTGACCCATGCAATTCGAAACAACCTGGATAGTACTTACGGCAGTTCTTCTACTGATCGAGCTATGGGCAATCAACAGAGTCCGCAAAGCCGACGGCAAATCGAGCAACAAACTCTTGTGGATCGTGGTGATCGTGTTCGTGCCGATGATTGGGGTCCTGGCATGGGCAGCGTTCGGCCCGAAAAACACCGAACACAACGCGCATTCGCCGCAGGACCGACAATGACGTCGAACGATCCGCAACATCGATTTTGGTAATTGCACAAAGCCCCAACGATTCGGGGCTTTGTCGTTTCGGGCCATCCGAAAAACATGTAGGAAACCGCCCCCTGTGACGAGGGAGCTTGCTCCCGCTGAGCAGTGAAGCCGCCCCATTTTTCACCAAACTTTTAAACAACCCAAAACCCTGTAGCAGCTGGCGAAGCCTGCGTCCGGCTGCGCAGCAGCCGTAAACCAGTACACACGGTTCACCTGACACTAAACATCCTTTGATTTCACGCCCGCGACCCAACTGCATTCAATCGCAGCCACCCGCTAAAAACTCGAGTTTGCGTCCTACAACCCCGTTTGCAGCCACCAAAATCGACGCCTATATTCGAGCCGTCGCTGACCGCAGTCAGCGATAGGGTTTCGCAGCCCTGAAGAAGATGACGCACCGCTAAATGACAACTGTGGCAAACTTTGCCGCCGTTACGTTTTATGGCGGCTGTGTGTGGGAGACCTTCGGGTCTGCCGGCTTTTGTCTCTTCTCCGGTCTGCGAACCCACACATAGCTGCCACCTATTTGTTTCGCAGCAGAAAGGTGGCTACATAATCCTTTGAAGAGCTCATCTTTATGTCTACGAACAATCCGCCACGCCGCTTCACCCCCATGTCCCAATTCGCCACCGACTACCCCGTCCTGCTCATCGACAACGACGCCCCGCTACGCGAACTCCACAACTGCCTCAGCGAACGCCTCAACGCCGTCCTCAAATACCTAAACCTGATGGCCTGCACCAGCCTCCCCGACTACGCCGAAAACGACATCAACACCGTCACCAACATCGCCCGGATCATGGTCCAGGATGTGAGTGATGTGTTTCGGGTGATTGAGCAGCGTGGATTTGATGCGCCCAAAGGTAAGTAACCGCATTTCCACAAAAAAGGTGACAGATCTATTTATTAAATATAATTCGCACCTTCTCCACTAAAATAGTAAAAAATGGCGACAGATCTATCTATAAAAATAGATCTGTCGCCATTTATATTTCTCTAACTCTGAGCCCCTACCCTTTCGAGTTTGGTTCCGAAACTAATAGCTCTCGCATATGCAGGGTCCATTTCTGTGCCATCAGGGCGCCCCCCTTCGGTTCTTACATTAATAAACTCCCCTTTTACTATGCCTTTTTCGAAATCCACTTCTTTTAATCGCATTGTACCTTCGACAAACTGACCTCCACTTATCATTTCACTGCCGCCTTGGATCAAAAGCGCGCTAAAACCTCCCGAACCAACCTTATAATCAACACTTGGTTTAAAATTTACGTGTCCAAAGTCCAAGCGAAACACCCAATGATTCGGCGCATCCTCTGGATTAAACCCATAAAAATATCGTTGACCGGAAGCAGTAAAACGGCCATTAACTTTAACTTTACTGGTAGCTACAGCAAAATCCCTGTCAGACAACTCAATTTCAAATTGAGCCTCCCAGTCATCACTCGATGACGAACCTAGTAGCCGAACATCATTTTTTTCAATCGTTTTATTACTGGCCATAAACGACATCCTGTTTTATTTATAAATGAGCACTCTCATTTCAGCCCATTCAGACTAATTAAATAAAACACACTCCACACCTGTAAAATATGACAGGTAATAAGATCATTCAAGCATAACCACAAAAAAACCCATTACCCTTAGCTATAACAGCAGGCAAAAAGCTGCCAGACGAAGATCGACGACATTAGTTGCACCCACATCAGCGACCATGACCAGCGTGAACTCAGCAATGCCAAGAAGGTCGGTAGCTGCTCGTATATCGGCGATCACAACCTGCATAACCAGTGTGATCCATGAAGCAATGATTGTACGGCTCACCGAGTGCCAGATAGAGCCGGCAGCAAATCAGAGGAACTAAAACCCGCATTACTGCGGGTTTTTCATAATCTGTTTCATACATGGCAGAATCCCCCAATCGCAATCAAAGGTGACAGATCTATTAATTAAATAAATCTTTCATAATTTCCACTAGTAAAGAGATTTGCTTTTACGCTCTTGCCTTTGCTTTTCTCTAGCTTCCCGTTCCTCCCTTTCAAACTTTTTCATTTCTTCATAAAATTTAGTTGATGTTAATCTGAGATTCTGCATATGACCGATTGCGACTGTTGTAGCAATGACTGTAGTGGCGCCAGCCCAGGCGGTTTTGTTCTGCGCAATTCTGCTTAAAATAGAATAGCAGGGCCACAGGCCGGGAATGCTCACGCCTAACTCTAACAGCAGCGTATACCCAAAAAGGAATGCACCCGCGAAAAGTAACCCGAGAATTGAGAACATACCCAAGTAATACATTATGGATGATGAAACAACCCAAGCATTTCGGACAAAAACAGGAACAGCAAGTATTACACCGAGCAATCTATAACCGATTATCTCAGCAAAATTGTTATACCAACAAGGAAGAAAAGGCCGGAAAATATATGAAGCCATCCATATAACAAATATTACTTTTAACACTATAACAATAACGTCCCACCACATATGCACCTCGCCAACAAACAGCCACAGAGATCAATTCAGCAATGCGACCTTTTTAAGTAGATCGTAGAGCCCATCCGGCACCAACGGCGCGTCATCAGTAAAGCCCTCCCACGCCAGCCACTTCGCAGTGAACGTCGCGCCATCGGTTTCCTGACCGTCCAAATACGGCAACTCATAAGCACTAACATCCACAAACTTCGCATCGTAAACCTGAACAATTTCATGCCCCGGCCTGCCGGCGTAGGTAAAGATGTTTTCAAGCGTCCCGAGCAAGCGGACATCAGTAATAGCCAAACCAAGTTCTTCCTGAACTTCGCGGACAATGGCTTGGGCACTGGTTTCGCCAAACTCGATTCCACCGCCGATTGGGCGGAAGAATGGGCGGTTTTTGATGGGGTCGTGGGCTTCGCTGAGCAGGATCTTGCCATCGTGATGGAAGATGCAGAGTGCGAGGGGGCGGATGCGGGGTGTGGTCATGAGGTGAAGTCCATTTCTTTAGATAAACGCTGAAGCAGCTGCTTCCATTCAGCATGGGTGTTGAATGCGGACGCAGCCTTCGGCAGCTGCTACAAGGTTGCGTCCGTTTTGAGGTTAGAAGTTTGCCGGGGTGTTGGCGCTGATGATTTCCGCTTCATCCTGGCCAATATTGCGAAACTTGTGCGGCAGGGTTGTCGGGAAGTAGTAGCCGTCGCCCGCGTTGAGCACGCTGATCTGGCCATCCACGGTCAGTTCAACCGTGCCACGGGTTACGAGCCCACACTCTTCCCCTTCCGAGTGCACAATCGGCTCTTCCCCCGAACTTGCCCCAGGCGCGTATTGCTCGCGCAGCAAGCGCATCTGCCGACTCGGCACCGAAGCGCCAATCAGCAGCAATCGCAGGCCATGGCGACCGAGGTCCGGCTGTTCGTTGGCGCGGAACACGTATTGATGCTCACGCGGGGGCTGGTCGAAGGTGAAGAAGTCCGCCAAGGACATGGGGATGCCCTCGAGCAGTTTTTTCAGGGAGCTGACGGAGGGACTGACGCGATTCTGTTCGATCAGGGAGATGGTGGCATTGGTGACGCCGCTACGCCGGGCCAGCTCGCGCTGGGACATTTTGTAGCTTTCGCGTACTAATTTGAGTCTTGAGCCCGTGTCCATGACAGCCTTATGCGTGAATTACTTAAGGGGTAATGGGGGTGGATGGCGGGCGACTTTTGGCCGCGAAAAACACCGCTTCCCTGTCCCGGAAATTTGAAAGGCGGGTATTAAATCACGTTTGTTCGTGTTG
Source organism: Pseudomonas sp. B21-040 (assembly GCF_024748695.1). Classification (NCBI taxonomy): domain Bacteria; kingdom Pseudomonadati; phylum Pseudomonadota; class Gammaproteobacteria; order Pseudomonadales; family Pseudomonadaceae; genus Pseudomonas; species Pseudomonas sp. B21-040. Next base: position 2,742,214 of record NZ_CP087176.1, on the reverse strand, counting down.
CTCAGCAGGTTCGATAAATGGTTAGTTAAAAAGGTTGTTTTGACCTGATATCAGGGGGTTTGGCTGTGAAAACTGTAGGGGCGGTTGCTGTGTGTCAGCTGGCATTGATGGCGACGGGGATGGCCTCATCGCGAGCAAGCTCGGCTCCTACAGGGTAGTGGTGTGTCAGGCGATATCGATGCTGGCTGATATGGCCTCTTCGCGAGCAGGCACGCTCTCACAGTTTGGTTCTGGTCGTGTACAAATTTTGTGTATGCCATAGATCTCCTGTAGGAGCCGAGCTTGCTCGCGATGGCGGTGTGTCAGTCACATCGACGGAGGCTGATACACCGCCATCGCGAGCAAGCTCGGCTCCTACAGGGATTGCGGCGGGTTTAGATGCCGAAACGGTCGCGCAGCGAGTAGTACACGGCACCGAGGGCGGTCAATGGGGCCGAGAAGGTGCGGCCGCCGATCATTGGCATGTGTGGCAGCGAAGCGAACGCATCGAAGCGTTCGGCGTCGCCGCGGATCATTTCCGAGATCAGTTTGCCGGCCAGGTGCGAGCAGGTGACGCCGTGGCCGCTGTAGCCTTGCATGTAGTAGGCGTTTTTCTCGATGCGGCCGAATTGCGGCATACGCGACATGGTCAGCAGGAAGTTGCCGGTCCAGCGGTAGTCGATCTTCACGTCCTTCAATTGCGGGAAGGTCTTGAGGATTTTCGGCTTGATCAGTTGTTCGATGTCATCCGGTTCGCGCGCGCCGTAGACCACGCCGCCACCGTACAGCAGACGGTTGTCGGCGGTGAGGCGGTAGTAGTCGAGCAGGTAGTTGCAGTCTTCGACGCAGTAATTGTTTTTGATCAGGCTGCGCGCTTGCTGCTCCGACAACGGTTCGGTGACGACGATTTGCGAGCCGCACGGCATGCTTTTGCTGGTCACGCGGTTGTCGAGGCCTTGCGGCAGGTAGGCGTTACCGGCGATCAGCAGGTACTTGGCCTTCACCACGCCTTTGGCGGTGCGCACGGTGATCGGTTCGCCGTAGGTGATTTCCACCGCCGCCGATTGTTCGTAGATTTTGCCGCCCAGGCCGATGATGGCCGACGCTTCGCCGAGGGCCAGGTTCAGCGGGTGAATGTGGCCGCCCTGCATGTCCAGCAGGCCGCCGACGTAGGCGTCGGACCCGACTTCGCGCTTGATGTCGGCCTTGTCGAGCATTTTCAGGTTCTTGTTGCCGTAGCGCTCCCAGCTCTTCTTCTGCTCGGCCAGGCCATTGAGTTGCTTCTTGTTCATCGCGGCGAAGATGCCGCCCGGACGGTAGTCGCACTGGATGTCGTAGTGTTGTATGCGCTGACGGATGATGTCGGCGCCTTCGAAAATCATGCTGCCAAGGATTTCAGCCGTCTTGTCGCCGTAGCGTTCTTCGATGACATCGACGTCGCGGCTATAAGAGTTGACCAGTTGACCGCCGTTGCGACCGCTGGCGCCGAAACCGACTTTGGCGGCTTCCAGTACGGTGACGCTGTAGCCGGCTTCGGCGAGGAACAGCGCCGAGGACAAACCGGTGTAGCCTGCGCCGATGATGCAGACGTCGCAGTCCACCGCACCTTCCAATACCGGGAAGTCGCCCTTGAAGTTGCGAGTGGCGGCGTAGTAGCTGTTTACATGATTTTGTTTATCAGAGCTTTGTTTCATAAGTTTCTCCGATGACCGCCGGCAGCGTGCCGGCGACCGTCGCTTTTTTTATAGGTGTTAGAGCTTGATCCAGGTCGCTTTGAGTTCGGTGTACTTGTCGAACGCGTGCAGCGATTTGTCCCGACCGTTACCCGACTGCTTGTACCCGCCGAACGGCGCGGTCATGTCGCCGCCGTCGTATTGGTTGACCCAGACGCTGCCGGCACGCAAGCCGCGAGCGAAGGTGTGAGCCTTGCTCAGGTTGCTGGTCCAGACGCCGGCGGCCAGGCCGAAGATGCTGTCGTTGGCGATGGCCAGGGCTTCTTCAGCGGTGTCGAAGGTGATCAGCGACAGCACCGGGCCGAAAATTTCTTCACGGGCGATGGTCATGGCGTTGGTCACTCCGTCGAAAATCGCCGGTTCCACGTACAGGCCGCCGGTGCTTTCGAGGGTGCGGCTGCCGCCCGCGATCAGTTGCGCGCCCTGGTCTTTGCCGACCTGGATGTAACGCAAGACGTTGTCCAATTGACGCTGATCGACGACCGCACCGACGGTGGTTTCAGGGTCCAGTGCATGGCCCGGTTTCCAGGCTTGCAAGGCTTCCACCAGCAGCGGAATGAACTGCTCGCGGATCGAACGCTCGACCAGCAAGCGCGAGCCGGCGGTGCAGACTTCGCCCTGGTTGAAGGCAATCGCACCGGCCGCCGCTTGGGCTGCCGCGCGCAGGTCCGGCGCGTCGGCGAACACCACGTTCGGGCTCTTGCCCCCGGCTTCGAGCCACACGCGTTTCATGTTGCTTTGCCCGGCGTAGATCATCAGTTGCTTGGCAATCGCGGTCGAGCCAGTGAAGGCCAGCACGTCGACGTCCATGTGCAACGCCAGTGCCTTGCCGACGGTGTGACCGAAGCCCGGCAGCACGTTGAACACGCCTTTCGGGATGCCGGCGTCCAGCGCGAGCTGAGCGATGCGGATCGCAGTCAGCGGAGACTTTTCCGAAGGCTTGAGGATGAACGAGTTGCCAGCCGCCAGGGCCGGGGCGAACTTCCAGCTGGCCATGATCAACGGGAAATTCCACGGCACGATGGCCGCGACCACACCCGCCGGTTCACGGGTGATGAGGCCCAGTTGATCGTGCGGGGTGGCGGCGACTTCGTCGTAGATCTTGTCGATGGCTTCGGCGCTCCAGCGGATCGCGTTGGCGGTCGCCGGGATGTCGATGTTCATCGAGTCGTTGATCGGCTTGCCCATGTCGAGGGTTTCGAGCAGGGCGAGTTCTTCCTGGTTGGCCAGGATCAGGTCGGCGAAACGAATCAGGATGCGCTTGCGCTCGGCCGGGGCGAGGTTGGCCCAGATGCCGGATTCGAACGTGCGGCGCGCGACGGCGACGGCCGCATTGGCGTCGGCTTCGTCGGTGCTGGCGACGTTGGCCAGGAAGCGACCGTCGACCGGGCTCGTGCATTCAAAGGTATCGCCGCTGAGTGCCGGGGCGTATTGGCCGTCGATGAACGCACGGCTTTCAATGGTTAGGGACTGGAAGCGTTGCTCCCAGTCGCTGCGAGTGTTTGTCATGGTTGTGACTCGACGTAGAGGAGTGTAGGAGCCGAGCTTGCTCGCGATAGCGGCGCATCAGGCGACATTGATGTTGAATGTGCCGCCGCTATCGCGAGCAAGCTCGGCTCCTACAAGGAGGGTACGGCGGGAAATCACCATTAAAATCGAAGGTAATTAACCCACCGCTCAAGTCCATCAGACGGTGTGCAAGTACCAGTTGTACTCAAGGTCGGAGATGGAGTTCTCGAACTCGGCCAGCTCGCTTTCCTTGCACGCCACGAACACGTCGATGTACAGCGGGTCGATGTATTTGGCCATGACTTCGCTGTCGTCCAGCTCGCGCAGGGCATCGCGCAGGTTGTTCGGCAGGCTCTGCTCGTTTTGCTCGTAGCTGTTGCCTTCTACCGGTGCGCCCGGTTCGATCTGGTTGGTCAGGCCGTGGTGAATACCCGCCAAAACCGAGGCCATCAACAGGTACGGGTTGGCGTCGGCACCCGCAACACGATGCTCGATGCGTACCGAGTCCGGCGAACCGGTTGGCACACGCACTGCTACGGTACGGTTGTCGATGCCCCAGCTCGGGGAGTTCGGCACGTAGAACTGCGCGCCGAAACGACGGTACGAGTTGACGTTCGGGCAGAGGAACGCCATCTGCGCCGGCAGGGTCTCGAGCACACCGCCGATCGCGTGTCGCAGCGCGGCGTTCTGCTCGGGATCCTCGCTGGCAAAGATGTTGTTGCCTTCTTTGTCGAGAATCGAAATGTGCACGTGCAGACCGTTGCCTGCCTGACCCGGATACGGCTTGGCCATAAACGTGGTGTCCATCTCGTGGTCGTAGGCGATGTTCTTCACCAGACGCTTGAGCAACACCGCGTAGTCGCAGGCTTTGATCGGGTCGTTGACGTGATGCAGGTTCACTTCGAACTGCGCCGGGGCGCTTTCCTTGACGATGGCGTCAGCAGGGATGCCCTGCTCTTTCGCGCCTTCGAGGATGTCTTGCAGGCAGTCGACGTATTCGTCGAGGTCGTCGATCAGGTACACCTGGGTCGACACCGGACGCTTGCCGGACACCGGTGAGCGCGGCGATTGCGGACGGCCGTTCACGTTGTCCTGGTCGATCAGATAGAACTCGAGTTCGAACGCAGCGCAGATGGTCAGGCCCATGTCGTCGAACTTGCGCACGATATTGGCCAACACTTCACGCGGGTCGGCGAAGAACGGCTCGCCTTCCAGTTCATGCATGGTCATCAACAGTTGCGCGGTCGGGCGCTTCTGCCAAGGCTCGATGCTGAGGGTGCCAGGAATGGGGAAACAGATTCGGTCAGAGTCGCCGATGTCCAGACCCAGGCCGGTGCTTTCCACCGTAGAACCGTTGATGTCCAGAGCAAACAGGGACGCCGGCAGGTTAATGCCTTTTTCGTAGACCTTATGAAGACTGGTGCGCTCGATGCGCTTGCCGCGCACCACACCGTTCATATCCGCAATCAGAAGGTCGACGTACAAAACCTCAGGATATTTCTTAAGGAATGCGTTTGCTTCGTTGAGTTGAACGGCACGCAGAGGGACCGACATGATGCACCTATTTTTTAGCTGTTAATTATTATGTTCACTACCCTTTCACGAGCCCAGTCAACCCGAACGGCAAAGTGAAGTCAATAGCGAACACTTGGCCTTTCAACCTTTATTTTCGGGCCTTTTTTGGGCACGAGAGTCCTAAATGAGTCTTGCGCACCGTGTAAACGCTGAGGTTCGGACGTACGGCGTTTAGAATTTTTTACATGAGAGTTGTTAATTAAAATCAACAAGGCTAAGCTCCGGAAAAGCTCGTTCAAGTGTGAAACTTCGAGGTGATAAAAATGGCATTCAAGCCATTGATCGGCGTTACTGCGTGCGTCAAACAGATTGGCCTGCACCCCTACCACATCAGCGGCGACAAGTACTTGCGTGCTGTCAGCGTCGCGGCTTTGGGGCTGCCTGTGGTCATTCCTTCCTTAGGCGAACTGACTGAAATCGAGGATATGCTCGCGCATCTCGACGGTCTGTTGCTGACCGGCTCGCCCTCGAATGTGGAGCCTTTCCACTATCAAGGCCCGGCCAGCGCTCCCGGCACGGATCACGATCCGGCGCGGGACGCCACAACCCTTCCTTTATTGCGTGCGGCCATTGCGGCTGGCGTGCCGGTGCTCGGCATCTGCCGGGGCTTCCAGGAAATGAACGTGGCGTTTGGTGGCAGCCTGCACCAGAAGGTCCACGAGGTGCCCGGCATGCTCGATCACCGCGAGGCGGACAGCCCGGAGCTGGCGGTGCAATACGCACCGGCGCATGCGGTCACCGTGCAACCGGGTGGCGTGTTCGAGGCGCTGGAGTTGCCGGCCGGGTTCATGGTCAATTCGATTCACAGCCAAGGCATCGACCGACTGGCGCCCGGTCTGCGTGCCGAAGCGATTGCGCCGGACGGTTTGATCGAGGCGATTTCGGTGGAGCACAGCCCGACCTTTGCCGTCGGCGTGCAGTGGCATCCGGAATGGCAGGTGCTGTCGAACCCGCCCTACCTGAGTATTTTCCAGGCGTTCGGCGATGCGTGCCGGCGACGGGCCGCGCTGCGTAAAAACCGCTGACTTAAAACATTGAACATCTATTTACTGCCCCCGCGAGCCAGTCGGGCGTGCCCTTGCGCGCCCGTCCCTCGCGACAGCAACACACTGCGATAACAACAAGTACTACCAGGCAGCCAGGACGGCGGCGCCGAATAAGCCCAGCCGGAACGGGTAACCCTGTAGGAGCCGAGCTTGCTCGCGATGGCGACCGAACATTCAACATTGATGTCGGCTGCCGGGGCCTCATCGCGAGCAAGCTCGGCTCCTACAGGGACCGTACCCGGCTCAGGCTAGCAATCCACTATTAAGTCAGGCCGCGTTGGCCCGACGACTGAAACCTGTTGGGAGTTTCACATGGCAAACGCCTCCAGCATTTACAGGAAGGCTCTTGAAGGTCACCAGGCACCGAAAAAGGTGTTGGTGAAAGTCGACCGCGTCACCAAGAAGTTCGACGAAACCATCGCAGTGGACGATGTTTCGCTGGAGATTCATCAAGGCGAAATCTTCGCCCTGCTCGGCGGCTCCGGCTCGGGTAAATCGACGCTGCTGCGCATGCTCGCCGGTTTCGAACGTCCCACCGAAGGCCGGATCATGCTTGACGGTGTCGACATCACCGACATGCCGCCGTACGAGCGGCCGATCAACATGATGTTCCAGTCCTACGCCTTGTTCCCGCACATGACCGTGGCCCAGAACATCGCCTTCGGCCTCAAGCAGGACCGTTTGCCCGCCAGCGAAATCGACGCCCGCGTTGAAGAAATGCTGCGACTGGTGCACATGACCCAGTACGCCAAGCGCAAACCGCATCAACTGTCCGGCGGTCAACGTCAGCGTGTGGCACTGGCGCGCTCGCTGGCCAAGCGACCGAAGCTGTTGCTGCTCGACGAGCCAATGGGCGCACTGGATAAAAAGCTGCGTTCGCAGATGCAACTTGAGCTGGTTGAAATCATCGAGCGCGTCGGCGTGACGTGCGTGATGGTGACCCACGACCAGGAAGAGGCCATGACCATGGCCGAGCGCATCGCGATCATGCACCTGGGCTGGATTGCGCAAATCGGCAGCCCGGTCGACATCTATGAAGCACCGGTCAGCCGCATGGTCTGCGAGTTCATCGGCAACGTGAACGCCTTCGATGGCACGGTTGTAGAAGACCTTGAAGGTCACGCGATCATTCACAGTCCGGACCTTGAAAACAAGATTTACGTTGGCCACGGCGTCAGCACCTCGGTGCAGGACAAGTCGATCACCTACGCCATCCGCCCGGAAAAAATGCTGGTCAGCACGATCAAGCCGGACACTCGCTACAACTGGTCGCAAGGCAAGGTCCACGACATCGCCTACCTCGGCGGTCACTCGGTGTTTTACGTGGAGCTGCCTGGCGGCAAGATCGTCCAGTCGTTCATGGCCAACGCCGAACGCCGTGGCGCGCGTCCGACCTGGGACGACAAGGTCTATGTGTGGTGGGAAGACGACAGCGGCGTGGTACTGCGCTCATGAAAACACTCAATCAGCGGTTTATGCGGCTGATGCCGAGTGGTCGAAAGCTCGTCATCGGGATTCCATTCTTGTGGCTGTGCCTGTTTTTCCTGTTGCCGTTCTTCCTGGTGATGAAGATCAGCTTCTCGGAAGCGGCGCTGGCCATTCCTCCTTACTCCGAGATCTACACCTACGCCGAACAGAAATTCCAGCTGTTCTTGAACGTTGGCAACTACCTGCTGCTGACCGACGATGAGCTGTACCTCTCGGCTTACCTCGGTTCGTTGAAGGTCGCGTTTTTCAGCACGCTGATGTGCCTGGTCCTCGGTTTCCCGATGGCCTACGCGATCACCAAGGCCAGCAAGGAAGCGCAAAACGTCCTGATGCTGCTGATCATGATGCCGACCTGGACAGCGATCCTGATCCGCGTTTATGCGTGGATGGGCATCCTCAGCAACAACGGTTTGCTCAACGCGTTTCTGATGTGGACCGGCCTGACGTCGCACCCGATCGAGATCCTCAACACCAACACCGCCGTCTACATCGGTGTGGTGTATGCGTATCTGCCGTTCATGATCCTGCCGCTGTACGCCAACCTGGTCAAACACGATCAGAGCTTGCTGGAAGCAGCGTCGGACCTGGGCTCGAGCACCTTCAACAGTTTCTGGAAAATCACCGTGCCGCTGGCCAAGAACGGCATCATCGCCGGTTGCATGCTGGTGTTCATTCCGGTGGTCGGTGAGTTCGTGATTCCGGAACTGCTGGGCGGCCCGGAAACCCTGATGATCGGTCGCGTGCTGTGGCAAGAGTTCTTCAACAACCGCGATTGGCCGGTGGCGTCTGCCCTGGCGGTGGTGATGTTGCTGATCCTGATTGTGCCGATTCTGCTGTTCAACCGTAGCCAGGCCAAAGAGATGGAGAGTCGGGGATGAAACGCTTCGGATTTTCAAAGTTCATGCTGATTTTCGGCCTGTCGTTTATCTACCTGCCGATGCTGATTCTGGTGATCTACTCGTTCAACGCCTCCAAACTGGTGACGGTGTGGGGTGGCTGGTCGTTCAAGTGGTACGCCGGTTTGCTGGACAACACGCAACTGATGGGCTCGGTGGTGCGCTCGCTGGAAATCGCCTGCTACACCGCGATTGCGGCGGTGGCGCTGGGCACGCTGGCGGCGTTTGTGCTGACCCGCGTGACCCGCTTCAAGGGCCGCACGCTGTTCGGCGGCCTGGTAACGGCGCCGCTGGTGATGCCGGAAGTGATCACCGGTCTGTCGTTGTTGCTGCTGTTCGTGGCCATGGCGCAGTTGATCGGTTGGCCGCAGGAACGCGGCATCGTCACCATCTGGATCGCGCACACCACGTTTTGTGCCGCTTATGTCGCGGTGGTAGTCTCCGCCCGCTTGCGCGAGCTGGACCTGTCCATCGAAGAAGCGGCCATGGACCTCGGTGCCAAGCCATTAAAGGTGTTTTTCCTGATCACCATTCCGATGATCGCGCCCTCGTTGGCAGCCGGCGGCATGATGTCGTTTGCCCTGTCGCTGGATGACCTGGTATTGGCGAGCTTCGTCTCCGGGCCGGGTTCGACGACCTTGCCGATGGAAGTGTTCTCGGCGGTACGTCTGGGCGTGAAACCCGAGATCAACGCCGTAGCCAGTTTGATCCTGTTGGCCGTCTCGATCGTGACTTTCATGGTCTGGTACTTCAGCCGCCGCGCCGAAGCCACCCGTAAGCGTGCGATCCAGGAAGCGATGGACCAGACCGCCAGCGAATCCTGGCAACAACCTGAAAAGCAAATGGCTGGAGCAGTGGCCTAAGGGTCTGCTGCACCCACACTTTGTAGCAGCTGGCGAAGCCTGCGTTCGGCTACGAAGTAGTCGTAAAACCTGTGAATTCAATCTTCCTGATAGAACCGCAGTGTCTGAACTCACGACTGCTTCGCAGCCGAACGCAGGCTTCGCCAGCTGCTACAAGGGGTGTGCCATGACTGCAACTGTTTTGCGTATTTGAATAAAAAAGAAATGGAGTTGTACCGATGAAAATGCTTGGCAGGACTCTGCTGACACTGTCCTTATTGGGCGCAATGGCTACCGGCGCCCAGGCCAATGACAAGGTACTGCGCGTCTACAACTGGTCGGACTACATCGCCCCGGACACCGTCAAGAAGTTCGAAGACGAGACTGGCATCCGCGTGACCTACGATGTGTTCGACAGCAATGAAACCCTTGAAGCACGCCTGCTCGCGGGCAAATCCGGCTACGACCTCGTCGTGCCGTCCAACAGTTTTCTGGCCAAGCAGATCAAGGCCGGGGTGTACCAGACGCTCGACAAATCGAAGCTGCCAAACTGGAAAAACCTCAACCCGGTGCTGCTGAAAAACGCCGCCGCCAGCGACCCCGACAACAGTCATGCCTTCCCGTACATGTGGGGCTCGATCGGTATCGGCTTTAACCCGACCAAGGTCAAGGAAGTGCTCGGCGCCAACGCCCCGACCAACTCCTGGGACTTGCTGTTCAAACCGGAAAACGCTGAAAAACTGAAAGCCTGCGGCATCAGCTTCCTCGATTCGCCGACCGAGATGATCCCGGCCGCCCTGCACTACCTGGGTTACCCGGTGAACGATCAGGACAAGGCGCACATCGCGGAGGCCGAAGCGCTGTTCATGAAAATTCGCCCGTCGGTGGCGTACTTCCATTCCTCGAAGTACATCTCGGACCTGGCCAACGGCAACATCTGCGTGGCCGTCGGTTACTCCGGCGACGTGCTGCAGGCCAAGGCCCGCGCCGAGGAAGCTGGCGACAAGGTGAAGATCAACTACAACATCCCGAAAGAAGGCGCTGGCAGTTTCTACGATATGGTCGCCATGCCGCGTGATGCCGCCAACGTTGAGAACGCCTACCTGTTCATGAACTTCCTGATGCGTCCGGACGTGATTGCCGACATCACCAACAACATCGGCTACAGCAACGCCAACGCGGCCGCCACGCCGTTGGTGGATGAAGCGATCCGCAACGAACCGGGCTCCTATCCGCCGGAAGCGGTGATGGCGACACTGTATGCCATTCCCGACCAGCCGATTGCCATCCAGCGGATCATGACCCGTGGCTGGACCAAGGTGAAGCTCGGCAAATAATCGCTGAATTTGAGATAGCCATCGCGGGCAAGCCCGGCTCCCACAAGGTTCCGTGCTGGTACACAGATTTGTCTACGACGCCAACCCTGTGGGAGCCGGGCTTGCCCCGGGCTGCATTTCCACGCGGAGCGTGGGAACGATCATCAGCTTTACAGTTTTCCGTTCCCGCAGCGCCTTACCACCGCTGCACGCTATTGAAGCAGAACGGCCTCACCTGGCTTCCTCGGTTTAGGTGAATTCAGGCGCCCTCCTCGGGCGCCTTTTTTTATGCAGGAACGAGCGGCCATTCGGCCAACGCCCGATAACGCCCCTTATGCGATTCAAACAGCACGAATCGATCAGCACGCAGGAAAAATTCAGGCGCAGCGGCAGACTCGGGCACCGGCATCCGATAGTCGCGCATCAACGTCAAATGCGGGCGAAACTCCTTCGGCGCATCCTCAAACCCAAACGGCAACATTGCCTGCTCCAGCGCATAGACCAAGCGCAAAAGCTCAGGCGGCGCCTGCTCGGGTGCGAGCACCAACACCCCGGCCCGGCGCCAGACATCCAGTCGATCAAGCACCAGCCGCAACGGCTCTCCCGGCACGCGCACCTTTGCGGCAGCTGTGCAGATCTCGCCGATCTGCGCCACACCGACCGCGCCCAAAAACAGCAGCGTCAGGTGAAAGTTGTCCGCCGGCACCGGGCGCCCGCTGCGCAGTTGCAGCGCGTTGCGCCACTGGGCGATGGCCCGGCGTTGCTCTGGCGGGCAGCTCAGCGCGAAAAACAGCCGCTTGAACGGTTCACGGAATTCGTCGCTCATGCCTGGCACCTCCTGACATGCACGTTATAGTTGAACCAACCGAAAACAATGGGAGGGGGCCATGCGGGAGATCATCAGCAAAGAGCCATGGTGGGCAATGCCGCCACAACCGGGGCAGGATGAATCCGAGCTGGAATGGGGCTGGCTGGTTCACTATAGCGAAGGTGAGCCGCGTTTCGAGTTCGTCAGGGAGCGGCCGACGGATAACGAGATCCGTAATCGCAAGAGTTGCCGGATCACCCCGAGCGCGGAGTGATCCGACGGTTCGCGTCAGGACTGATAGATGATGTTGAAGCCGCCGAAGATCATGCGCTGACCATCGAACGGCATTGAATTGACGTCCGGTTGCATGCGCGGGTCGGCCATCATTTTCTGCATGCCGGCATTGCGGGTCGACTTGTCTGGCCAGATGATCCAGGAAAACACCACGGTTTCGTCTTCCCTGAGTTTTACCGCCATCGGAAACGAGGTCACTTTGCCGTCCGGCACGTCGTCACCCCAACATTCAACAATGCTCAAGGCGCCGTTCTCCTTGAAAATCGCGCTGGTGATTTCGGCGTGCTTCTTGAATTGCTCGCGGTTGGCGGTCGGTACAGCAATCACACAGCCATCGACATAAGACATGGTCATTCTCCTGCGGGGGGTTGAGGGTCGATCTGCTGGTTAGTCGACTGGCTCGGAGTCCATTCGACAGTGGCCGGATCCTGGCCGACCGGCGGTTCGGCGCTCGCCGCCAAATTGCCCTCGACCTGCCCCGCTATGTACAAAGTCCCCGCCATCACGCCGGTCGTCGGATTTTTCACCAACTGCATCCAGGCCTTATCGAACGTGTTGCCCAGGCTGCTGCGAATCAGCGCTTCGCTGTCAGGCCGGTCGGCGGCCTGAATCAGCGCGCGAATCCCGGCCACACCGACGGTAATCAACCCGCCCGCGAGTTTCCCGGCAGCAGCCGCCACGGCGCTGGCCGCACCGCGGGGGGCCATTTCGGCCTCCATGCGCTGACTGGCGCGCTTGGCCACGGGCGCCATGGCGGTGTCGGTCGAGCCCACGCCCTTGTCGCCACCCGCCTTGTGGATCTTGTCGATCAGCGCGGCATAGGCCGGCAAGCTGTCCAGCGGCGCCGTGTGCACGACTTGATACAGCGAGGCATTGCGCGCCGGCGGCGGCCCGAGGGCGATGGCCGGGATTTTCTGGATTCGGCCGTTGAGCTGGGCCATCGGTATGCCGTGACGCTGGGAGGTTTTCTGCAGCGCTTCCTGAAGAATATCGACGTAGAACGCGGTGGCCAGGCCGAGAATCGCATCGGGATCAATCTCCACCGCGACCGGCGCCAGTACGCGTTGTTGGTATTGTTCCAGCAAATAGCCCGCCAGGCGCTTGGCCGAGGCGTCCTGCTCGCCCTTGGCGCTGATGGTGTACCAGCTGACTTTCATCGACAGCCATTCCTGGGTCCAGTAACTGCTGAACCAGGGGATGAAGTTCTCTTCGGTGAGTTGGTAAACCCGTGTTCGCCAATAATCCATGGCGCCGCGCGCATAGATTCGGGTCTGCTCGGTGGCCGATTGCGACGCCACGACGATTTCGCGATCCACCTGTCGCCATGTGCTCTCGGACACCACCACAACCGGCGCCACCACCGGGGCACGCTCAGGCGTGGCGCATCCCGCCAACACCACCAATACGGCGACGATCAGCGAACGCAGGTTCAAGATCGCGGTTTCCTACAATCGCCCTTGGGCAGAATGCCCGGTACTCAGAGGCCTATTTATTTGAGTATAGGTCGCGGTGTTTGTTCGCTTTGGATCGAAGGCGGATTTGAGGGCCCCATCGCGAGCAAGCTCGGCTCCTACAGGTTCAGCGGTGCTCACAGATTTGTGGGAGCCGGGCTTGCCCGCGATGGGGCCCCAGAGAACACCATCATTGCCGTCGATATTCACCATCGCGACGAATGCCTTCCGCAATAAAACCGTCAGGCGCACGATCACCCCATCACAACGCAAACCCCGCATCGGAGGGGCACATCATGTTGATCCATCTCCTGACCTGCCTGACCCTGACGGCCGTTACGCTGACACTTTTTTCCCGTTTCATCCTGGACATCGGCCAGACCGAGGAGCAAGCATCATGATCCACTCCGTTACTTTGGCAGTGAGCTTCCCGGTGTTCGGCAGCAACTACTACGCACAGGAATCTGTGTCGCGCAAAGCGCTGTCATTAGTGTTCGACAAACACTACGAGGCGTTGCTGATACCGGCAGCAGCCAACCACTTCAGCAACGAAGTGGTCGGCCTCAACGATCAGTTCCGCTTTCTCAATGACGTGCTGGCTGAACATCTGCTGGAGATCGAACTGGCCCAGAGCACATCCCGCTCGTCGCGTCAGTTTACGTTCTAGGAAGACACGGGCCGGCGAACGGCCCTGACTTTGCCGCTGTTGCCACCGCCGCAGAAAAACCGCTCGCCACCATCCGATTCAAGCCCTGACACCCCCACGCCTGACGGCATTTCGATAGCCTCCAGGACTTTGCCGGTGATCGGGTCAATTCGCCGCAATTCACTTTCTTCCTCCTCCCAGGTGCCGTGCCACATTTGGCCGTCCACCCAGGTCACGCCGGTGACGAAACGGTTGGACTCGATGGTGCGCAGGATTTTCCCGGTCTCGGGGTCGATTTGATGGATCTTGCGCGCCCGGTACTGACCGACCCACAGCGTTCCTTCTGCCCAGGTCAATCCCGAGTCGGTACCGCCGCCGGGCGCCGGAATTGTCGCGAGCACGCGGCCGCTTTTTGGATCGATTTTGTTGATGTGTTCCCCGGCAATCTGGAACAAATGCTTGCCGTCGAAGGCGGTTCCCGCGTCTGCGGTTATGTCGAGCGAACGCAGCGGCTTGTCACTGTCCGGGTCAAAGACGTTGAGCTTGTCTCCGGAAGCGAACCAAACGTGCCGGCCGTCAAACGAGACGCCGTGCACGCTTTTTACGTCGGGAAAAGGTCCGTATTCGCGGATGATTTCAGCTGATGAACGTTTCATGGGTACATCCTCTTCACTGGGTGTGTGGAGTGGATCCTAATCACCCGGCAACAAAGCGGTGAGTAACAAAGTCGTCGCGAATCCCGGCATCGGTGGCGTCATCCAGCGACGCGCCTTGCCGCGACCGAACGCCTGCACTTTGCTGGCGACTGCCAGCGAATCAAGCGCCCGTTGCACGCTACGCTGACTGGTGCCAAGCGCCATCGCCAAGGCCGAACTCGACCACGATTCACCGTCTGCCAGAAAAGCCAGGAGCGCCGCGTGCTGCTCCTCGACCGGTCGCGCCAGCACCACGACGTCGGGCGCCACCAGTGCAAACCCGCGCTTCGTCGCAGTGACGTCGGCCAACGGTCGAAGCGCCGCCCGCAGCCGTCCGATCTCCACGCGCAAGCGCGCACGGTGGGATTCATCACTGAGTTTCAAGCGAAAGGCGTGGGCGATAAGCACTTCGCGGCTGACATCGGCCGGCCAGGCTTCAGCCAACACCCGTGCGAGGGCGAACAACACCGGGCGACTGCCCAGCGAGACGGACATGCCGGCGCCGCGCACCGTGTAGCGACACGCGTCGACCACCAGCGAGGTTGAAGCGAACAGCGTTTCGACTTCATCCAGCATCAGTGGTCGTGTTTCGCCACGGCTGATCAACCGGGCTGCGGGGGCGTTCATGACGTGAGCGGCGCTTTCGACTTCGCCCGTCAGTGCGGGGATAGCGGCTTCGGCGGCAAAGTGTTCAGCCCTTTGCAGCGCAGACCGGGCCTTTTTGATCTCCAGCCGACGCATCGCAATGCCGGCCACCACCAGTTCATGTGCGGCACGCAGGGCCGGCGGCAACGGCGCGGGGTCGAGACGGACGAGTAATTGCTCGACCTGATCGAGGTGCCCGATCAGCAACAACCGGCGGATCTCCAGATACCGCGCATGTGCCGCATTCACCCAATCCCCATGGGCTTCCAGCGTCGCCCGTGCCGCGTCGAGGGCCTTTACCGGCCAGCTCAAATCGCGCGCCGCCAGCGCAATTTCGGCCTCAGCCACCACGCACCGCGCCCGGGCCATGGGCTCTTTCGCACCAAATGCACGCGCCGCCCGTTTGACCAACGCCTTCGCCCGTTCCAGATCGCCGAGCTGGGCCATGGCGATGCCGCGCAGTGCCAGCGCCGGTGCATCATCGCGCAAGGCCACCCGGTTCAAAGCACCGAGCGGATCACCCGCTGCCAGCGCTCGGGCAGCAGCGGTGATTAACGAGTCCATTTGAATGGCGCCACGTTCGACACTCCCATCGTTCGATGTCCGCTGATCAGTCTATCTCACGAACCTCAAACAGCCCGTCACCCCACGAGCGTTATCGCGCGCGCTTGCCTTCTTGCACCCATTCACGCGGGCTGATGCCGGTTTTTCGGCGAAAGGCCCGGGCCAGGGCCGAGGGGCTTTCGTAGCCGACTTCATCGGCGATCAGTGCAATCGACTTACCTTGGCGCAAGCGCTTCTGCGCCAGACTGATGCGCCAGCTCACCAGATAGTCGACCGGCGTCTGCCCGACCACCAGCCGAAAGTGTTCGGCAAAACTGGCGCGCGACATGTTGGCCACCGCCGATAATTGGGCGACGGTCCAAGGCTTTTCAGGCGCGTCATGCATCAAGTTCATGGCCCGCGCCAGCCGTGCATCCGCGAGGCCGGCCATCATGCCCGGACGCTGATCGCGACTGGACAACAGGTGGCGCAGCAACTGAATCACCAGCAATTCGAACAGTCGATCCATCATCGCTTCACGGCCGCAGGTGTCGCCGAACGCTTCGTTGAACAACCAGTCCAGCGTGCTGGCCATCGTCGGAACGCTGCCCAGTGGCAGTAGCAGATAGTCAGGCAACGCGGTCGCCAGGGCATTACCGGCGCCGCCGTCGAAATCCAGCGAAGCGCACACCAGTTGCGTGCCCGACGCTTCGCTGGCGAACAAGCGATGACGATAAGGTCGCGGGAAAAATATCAGCGTGGGCTCGGTCAGCAAACGGTCCGGCTCATCGGCCAACTTCAGCGTCAATTCGCCCGCCTGCAGCAGGTGGATGTGCCCCGTTGACTGCTCACCATCAAAGACCACGGCGTCGCAAAAACGCCCACTGAAGAAGCTCCCGGCGCTGACGCCGAAGTGGGTGAGCAAGGTGGACAAGCGATCCATGGAACGACTCCCGGGGGACAGGTTTGGACGATCTGTTGCATATCCTCGACGATTTGCACCCTAAACGCCACCGCCGTTGCATAGCATAGACCCCGTACCCAGCGCACACCGCGCTTGAATCGACGGAGCAACACCATGAGCCGCATCACCGCCCTGAGCCTCGAACACGCCACTGAAACCACCCGCCCGCTGCTGGAAGGCGTGCAGAAAAAAATCGGCTTTTTGCCCAATGTCTTCAAAACCCTGGCCCATGCCCCTGCTGTATTGGCGGCCTACCTGCAACAAGGCGTGGCGCTGGGTAAAACATCCCTGAGTGCGACGGAAAAAGAAGCCATTTTCCTGGCCACCTCGCAGGTCAACGGCTGCGATTACTGCCTGGCGGCGCATACCTTGTTTGCCGGTAAAGCCGGACTGTCGGCGCAGGACATCCTCAGCGCCCGGCACGGCCAACTGAATGCCTTCGCCACGCTCGCCCAACAAATCACCGAAAGCCGTGGCCACCTGAGCCTCGAACAAATCGACGCAGCGCGTACCGCCGGCATCAACGACGCCAAGATCATTGAAGTGATTGCCCATGTGGCCTCGCAGACGCTGACCAACTACCTCAACAACCTCGCCCTGACCGATATCGACTTCCCCGCCATCGATGCTTGAACCCGGCGCTTGATTTCAGGAGTACTGACAATGAACAACGTGACGATCTACACCACCGACACCTGCCCCTATTGCCGTAACGCCAAGGCGCTGCTGAGCAGCAAAGGCGTCACCGCGCAGGAGATAAACGTTCAGGCTGATCCCGGCAAATTCCAGGAGATGCTCGACCGCAGCGGTCGTCGCAGCGTGCCGCAGATTTTCATCGGTGACACCCATGTCGGCGGTTTCGATGACCTGGCCAAACTGGATCGTCAGGGCGGTTTACTGTCGATGCTGGCCTGAAATGCACGACGCCCGGCGCGGCCTGAAATACAGGTCGTGCCGGGTGTTTTCTTAATTCTTCATAGGTTGTACGATGACCGACGAGTCACCCATTCCCATAACAACAAGGAAACACCTATGAAGAACGTCAAACTGCTGGTCGGTTTTTTATGCCTCTTCAGTGGCTACGTAGCGGCCGCCCCCGCCTCCGGCGAGAAAGAGGTCGCCAGCGCTGTCGATCATCTGACCCAAGCCATGTTGCACAAGAACATCACCGAGCTTAAAGCGCTGACCGCCGAGAACCTGACCTACGGGCATTCCAGCGGCAAGGTTCAGGACAAGACCGACTTCATCGCTGATATCGAAACGGGCAAAAGCGCGTTCAAAACCCTGGAAATGCAAAACCAGACCATCAACGTCTCCGGCGATGTCGCGCTGGTGCGCAATCATTTCTCGGCGCAAGCCCTCAAAGGCACCGAAGTGGTCCCGACCGAAATCGAGAACTTCCAGATCTGGCAAAAGAAAAGCGGCCAATGGCTGCTGGTTGGCCGCCAGGCTTTCCGTATCTAAAACAAAAATCCCGCTCAAGGTCACTTGAGCGGGATTTTTTATTCACGCAGCGTTATCGAATCAAGCTACCGGGATCATCGGGTCCGCGGCTGCCAATGCGGTGACACGGTCAGCTGCCGGCGGGTAGATCCAGACCGTATTGATTTGAGTTTTGAGGTCTTTGGCTTCCTGCTTGACCAGTTTGACCTGACGATCCCAACCCTCGGTGTACACCGCGCCCCAGGCCCCCAGATCCAGGCAGGTGACGTACTTGGGCTGGCTGTACGGTGTCGGGTCCACCCCCAGGATTTGCGCCGCCACGTTATTCCCTGCGTGACGCCCCAGCGAGATCGCGTGCTGGCAGGTCATCAAGGCATGATTACCGATGTCATCACTGGCCGCGTACGCCACATCCCCCGTGGCAAAGATGTCGTCCTGGCCGATGACTTTCAGATGGCTGTCCACGTGCAGACGGCCCATGGCATCACGTTCGGCGGGGATTTGCTCAGTCAGCGAACTGGCTCGCACACCGGTGGTCCAGACCACGGTCTTGGCGTCGATGCGCTGGCCATCGGCCAAGGTCACACCCTTCTCGTCGACTGCAACGACCGACGATTTCAAACGCCACTTCACGCCCAGCTCAGTGCTTGCCTCAGCGATCTTATGGCTGATTTCAGCCCCCATCGAAGCACCGACCTTTTCGCCACGGTCGACGACGATCACCTCGATGTCCGCGTCCTCGCCGAGGATGGCCCGCAGACGCGCCGGCATTTCGGTCGCCGTTTCAATCCCGGTGAAACCGCCACCGGCCACCACGACCGTGTTGCGGCTTTTACTGGCAGGCAGGTTGACCAGGGATTTGAGGTGGTTTTCCAGACGCACGGCTTGTTCGATCTGATCCACATCAAAGGCATGTTCGGCCACACCCGGGGTGTCCGGCAGGGCCAGGCGGCTGCCGGTGGCCAGAACGAGTTTGTCGTAGCTGCACGTCTGCGCAGTGCCCGAAGCATCGGTGTAACCGACACGTTTTTGCTGCACATCGATGGTCTCTGCGGAGCCCTTGATGAACTTCACACCGACGGCATCGAACAGCTCACCAATCGGTGCGGCGAGTTGATGAGCATTCGGTTCGTAGAAGCGCGGACGCACACGCAGCTCGGCCTGAGGCGCCAGTACCGTGACCTCTACGCCGTCATGATCATGAAGGTCGAACAGGCGCGTGGCGCTCAACGCCGTCCACATGCCGCCGAAACCTGCGCCGATTACCAGAATGTGCTGTTTCATCGTTTTAACTCCGGGGAAGACCAAAGACTCTGCTCGTTGTTGAGCTGACAACGGCGACTATAGTGATCCGAGTTAAAACACGCAACGACCTTCCATCGATCGTTACCATCACCTGCCCTGATACCTCGACAACCCGGCCAACAGCTCTCATCCATCGACCGCTCAGGCTAATTAGGGGTGTCGACGGCTCGTTGCTTCCCTATCCGTCGACTGATAACATTGGCGACTCATTCAGTCGGAGATATCAATGTCTCTTTACAGCGCGGGCGTTGAATACGGCATTCATTGCCTGATTTTTCTGGTAGGCGATTACGGCGATAGCCGTGAGGCGAGCGTGCGCGACCTCGCCGAACTGCAAGGCGTGCCGCTGGATTACCTGGCCAAGATCTTCACCAAACTGGCCAAGGCCAAACTGGTCATCGCCACCGAAGGTGTGCGCGGCGGGTTCAAACTGGCGCGCCCGGCGGACGAAATCAGCGTGCTGGACATCGTCAACGCCATCGACGGCCAGAAGCGGATCTTCGATTGCCGCGAAATCCGTGGGCGCTGCGCCCTGTTCGACGGCTCCCCGCCAGAGTGGGCCCTGGACGGTAATTGCGCGGTGCACGCGGTCATGATGACCGCGCAAAAGCGCATGGAAGAAGCGCTCGCCCAGCAAACCATTCTCGATTTGGCCAGAAGGGTCGGGCGCAAAGCGCCTGCCGAATTCGGTGCCCAACTGAACAACTGGATGAATGATCGGCGGGAAAAGAAAACCGCCATCAGTGCACCGGTCGAGGATGAGCAAATCATTCCGACGACCGATATTTCCGACTGACCAATCACCTATGGGCAAACCGGATTAGAGCGCTCTATGATTGAACCCCATGACGACCTCCGCTCCGATCCGCTCACCCTGCCCGCCCGGCGCCTGCACCTGCGGGCGTGACCCGCTGCTGGAAACACCGGGCGCGGACGTGCGCATCCTGTTTCTGACCCGCCAGGAAGAAAAACGCCTGCTCGATCGACTGGAAAACCTGCAGAGCCTGGCCGACCTCGAACGCCTGCAAAACCGCATGTACGAGCAACTGGGCATCCGCGTCGAGATCGTCCCCAGCTTCAACGAAGTACGCACCATGCGCGGCATCGGCATCACCCTCGGCGAACAGCCCGGGCTGTGCCGAAAAACCCGCCAGTCAATCCCGGCCGCGATTCGCCGAGGCCTGGAGAATCGCCCGGAAATCGCTTATGACATCCTCAACGCCAACGACCTGTTGCGTGATGCCTGAGGGCAGTAACGATGAATCTCGTGATGGAGTTCCCCGTCACCGACGACATACTGACGTCCTACGCCCTGGCCATCGGTGCTGATCTAACGGCGTACCGCAATCATATTTATCGGATGCTGAACTTCTATGTCGCGATCAGCGGCACTGACTCACTGCCATCGGAGGCGGTGCAGATTGCGGCGGCGTTTCATGACCTGGGCATCTGGACTGACGGGACCATCGACTACCTGGAACCGTCGGTCCAGCAGGCCATGGAGTACCTCGCCAGTCGGCAGTTGACGGACCTTGGCGACGAAGTGACGGCGCTTATCCTGGAACACCACAAAGTGCGGCCTTACCGCGCCGCCCATGCACTCAGCGTCGAGCCTTTCCGGCGAGCCGATGTGATCGATGTGTCCCTGGGGTTGATGACGTTCGGCCTGCCAAGGGCTTACATCAAAACGGTGAAGGCGACGTTTCCCAATCATGGCTTTCACAGGATGCTGATCAGGCTCACGGCGCGGCAGTTCCTGCGCTCCCCGCTCAAGCCATTGCCGATGTTTCGCTGGTAAAACCGCTCAATGGATCATGGCGTTGGCACCACGGTGTAGTAGACACCGTTGGCACCATAGGCAGGGCGCACCCAAGAATTCCCGCACTGATAAAACGTGCCAGCTGGGCCGGCTATCAACCCGCAGCCGGAAGGAAGCGTGGCAAAGGTCGACCCCATGGGCAGCGTCTCGGGGGCAGTAGCGACCATTCCAGCGTTATAACCGGCGCTATAGGCATCATTATCGGCATTGTTTTCAACGACGCTGGCGACAGCCGCGCCCGACACCGCTCCTGCAGCGGCCACGGCTGCCGGGGCGTAGCCACAGTTGTAACAACCGCTGCTGCCAATGACTGCCGTTGGCGGATGGTAATAACCGGTTCCATAGGTGGCCGGATGGTATACCGAGGTGCCATAGCCGTCTGCGCGATAACCGGCGGCAGTGCCGCCATTTTCACCCTGGGCGCGCCACGAGCCATCGCTCCCCCAGGCCGTCCCGCCATTCTCGTCTCTGGCGCTCCAGTTACCATCGTTGCCCGATGCCGAGCCTCCTCGAAAACCCGACGCGTTCCAGCTGCCGTCACCGCCCGAAGCCGACCCGCCGCGATTAGTCTCTCCACTCCAGCTGCCATCTCCACCCGAGGCAGAGCCGAACGCGCCGGAGCGGTTCCAGTCTCCCCCGCCCCCCCACGAACGACCGAAACTTCCGGCATGCGACCAGGCCGCCGCCTGGTTGCAGCTCAGTAGCGCAATCAACACCCCGGCAAGCGTCAAGATTGATCGACTCATGGCTCAGTCACCTCACTCGGTTTTTTGCGGTTTTGCCACCGGTTCTTTAACCCCTGCAGGGGCGCGCATGCCCGGTGGCGGGGCAAACTGAATGCGTTGCGCCTTCTCACTGTTCTGTGGCTTGAAGAACTGCTCAGGCATCGCCGATTCGAGCTTCCAGTCGCTGAACGCAACCTGATGCCGCGATTGCGTCGGATCATCCCGGAACACGGCACGCAGCATGCGCGGCAACTTGTCCTGCGTACCGACCCACGCTTGCACAAACACGGTATCGCTGGCGTAGGCAATGACGTCGGTGGTGGTGTCGCCAACCACCGTGGACTGACCGATGTAAAACGCCAGGCGCAGGTCCTTCGACAAATCCTTGTAGGGGTCGGCGACGATCACATCGGTAAAGGGAAAGTAGATCGCGGCTCGCTGGTACGCGGCCTCGAGCGTCGCATCGATAGTGGGTGGCGCGTCCGCCTGGGCCAGCAGGTTTTCCTTCGGTGCGTAGGCATAGGCCTGTTTACCGTCGTAGTAAAACTCGGTCGCCGGGCCGTCACCCGAGGTTAAAACGCGCAGGTGATCTGGCCGTTGCACGGTCACTAACGCCACGGTGTTGTAGGCCAACGGCGGCCCCAGCCGGCTGGGTTTTTCGTAAGTGGTAATGGCTTTGAAACTCATGCCTGAGGTGCTCATCAGCTTGGCACTCATGGCCTTGAGAACGTCCAGCGCCTTGGGTTCCAGTTGCATGGCTGGCGCCGCCTCAACAGCGGGTTGTGCCGCGTGCAAAGTACAGGCAAACAAGTAAACCAGCCAGCCAAAGAAGAACAATCGGGCCTGCGTTGGGAAAGACGGCATCGTTTGCTCTCCACCGAGATCTGTTGGAGCACTAAAGTCTAGCAATGCCCCGGAACCAGACAGGATATTTTCCGATCATCACGCCATTGCCCATGACCACTGCGTGCAAGCCCGGCCACCTCCACCCGATGAAAATCATCATCAAATAAGAAAAAAAACTGATTGCCTGAGCGACAACGGCACTTTTTCGGCCAATTGCTGCTGAATATTTCGCAGGTCGTACTACGCTCTTGCGGGGGAAAGCCATTTTCACTACCGGTCGGGGGACCTGTTTCGACACCCCATTCCCGCAAGCAGGAGTTCCAAATGAACCAGACAAAGCTTTCCAGGCTCTTCGCCGCATCGGTGCTGTTGTCTGCAATGGCTCTACCCGGCATCTCCCAGGCAGCAGACAAATCGGCCCCTAATATCCTGGTGATCATGGGCGACGATATCGGCTGGTCGAATATCGGTGTCTACAACCAGGGCATGATGGCCGGCCGCACCCCCAACCTCGACCAGCTCGCGGCCGAAGGCATGCGCTTCACCGATTATTACGCCGAGGCCAGTTGCACGGCCGGGCGCGCCAATTTCATCACCGGTGAACTGCCGATCCGCACCGGGATGACCACGGTCGGCCAGGCCGGCTCGCCTGTCGGCATTCCTGCTGAAGCGGTCACCATTGCCACCGCACTCAAGGCCATGGGTTACGCCACCGGCCAGTTCGGCAAGAATCACTTGGGCGACTTGAACGAGTTCCTGCCGACGGTGCACGGCTTCGACGAATTCTTTGGCTACCTCTATCACCTCGACGCCATGGAAGACCCGGCGCACCCCAACTATCCGCAAGACCTGCTAGCGACTGTCGGCCCACGCAACATGGTCCACAGTTGGGCCACCACCACCGATGACAGCACCGTGATGCCGCGTTGGGGCAAGGTCGGCAAACAGAAAATCGAAGACGCCGGCACGCTGTATCCAGAGCGGATGAAAACCGTCGACGAGGAGATCCGCGACAAGACCTTTACCTTCATCGACAAGGCCAAGCAGGACAACAAACCCTTCTTCGTCTGGCTCAATCCAACTCGCATGCACATCGTTACCCACCTGTCCGATAAATACGAAGCCATGCGCAACTCGGAAAACGGCTGGTCGGAACAGGAAGCCGGCATGGCGCAACTTGACGACGTCGTTGGCGATGTCATGGCCAAGCTGAAGAAAGACGGGCTGGCCGATAACACCATCGTCATTTTCACTACCGACAATGGCGCGGAGAACTTCACTTGGCCGGATGGCGGCACCACCCCGTTTGCCATGGGCAAAGGCACCATTATGGAAGGCGGCTTCCGGGTACCGGCGATTATTCGCTGGCCGGGCAAAGTACCGGCCAACCAGGTCGCCAACGGCATCATGTCGGGCATGGACTGGTTCCCGACCCTGGTCGCGGCAGCGGGTAACCCGAACATCACCGCCGAACTGCTCAAGGGTAAACAACTGGGCGATACCACCTACAAAGTGCACCTCGACGGTTACGACCAGACGCCGATGATTACCGGAAAGGGTCCGTCGAACCGCCACGAGATCTTCTACTTTGGAGAGAGCACCCTCGGTGCAGTGCGCATCGATGACTACAAATATCGTTTCATTGACCAGCCAAGTGCCTGGTTGGGAGCTAAGGTTGCGGTGGACGTGCCGTACCTGACCAACCTGCGGCTCGACCCGTTCGAACGCATGGGCTGGGCGGACAATGGGGCCGCGCAAGGTTCGACGCAATACTTTGACTGGTTCAAGTATCAGTTCTGGCGTTTTGTGTTTGTCCAGCAACAGGTCGCCAAACTGGCTGAAACCGCCATCGAGTTCCCGCCGATGCAAAAAGGCGCGAGCTTCAACCTCGACTCGGTCAAGGCCAAGATCGAAGCGGCCCGGGCAGCCATGGCCAAGTAACCAGCAGAATCCAAGGGTGGCTGGCGCCAGCCACCCTTGTTTGAAGGGACATTTCCTGGGGGGAAACCATGCGAACAAGAACAGTTGCTCTACCCACATTCACCCTTCTTGCGCTCTGCTGCCAGCAAGCCTGGGCTGGCGGAATCATGCTCTACGAAATCGGCACCGATAACGCCGGCCTGGCCAACGCCGGTGCCGCTGCGCGCGCTCAAGGCCCCTCGACCATCGCCAGCAATCCGGCGGGTATGAGTTACCTGCCCGGCACGCAAATCACCGCAGGCTTGCAGGTGCTTTATGGCGACTTGAGTTTCGATCGAGACTCCGGCACCAACGTTTCAGGCAGTAACAGTGGCAATGCCCTCGATCCGATTCCCGGCGCCAGCTTCTTTGTCACGCATGAACTCGACGATCACTGGAGCGTCGGTTTCGGCCAGTACGGCGACTTCGGGCTGGCACTCAATTACGACAACGATTGGTCCGGGCGGTACTTCGCACAGAACGTCAGCCTGCTCGGTTTGTCCCTGGTGCCGAGCGTGGCCTACCGCTTCAATGAGCAGTGGTCGGTGGGCGTGGGCATCAAAGCCATGTACGGCATATTGAAGGCAGATACCGCCATTGACCGCTCTCCCTTCGGCTTCACCGACCGCGCAGATGGCCAGTTCAAATACAAGGATGGCACCTGGGGCTATGGCGCCAACGTTGGGGTCATCTACGCACCACAACCCGGTACGCGCATCGGCCTGACCTACACCAGCAAAGTCGATCTGGACTTCGAGGATCGGCTGGATGTGAAAGGCGACGGCCGCCTGCTGGATCGCATCAACAACACCAACACTAAAATCGACACATCAGTGCCGCAGACCGTGACCCTGAGCCTGTACCAGCAACTCGACCGCCAATGGGCCTTGCTGGCCTCGGCCAACTGGCAGGACTGGTCTGAGTTCGGTGAGATCGGGGTGGAGGTCGATACCAGCGCGTTGGGGGCTCAATCGAAAACGGTCGACGCCGGGTTCAAGGACACCTGGCACCTTTCGCTGGGCGCGCAATACCAGGCCACCGAACAATGGTTGTGGAACGTCGGTATGGCCTACGACAGCAGCGCGGTCTCGGACAGCAATCGCTCCGTTATCTTGCCGATGAACGAATCTTGGCGCATTGCCACAGGAGCCACCTATGCTCTGAACAAGGACACCGACGTGAATGTCAGCTGGGCCATGATCTGGCTCGACGACATGCCCGACAACCAGACCAAGGCCGTGTCAGGCGATCGAATTTCCGGTCAATTCGACAAAGCCTGGATTCAAGCCCTGACCGGCAACATGACTTGGCGTTTTTGATGCACTGCAATGAACAACACGACTCAAACCATGGAGTAAACACCACTATGAATCTGTCACGAAACTTGCTCATCGGTGCTGCACTGACCGGCGTCTTGCTTGGCGGTTGTACTTCGAAGGTCACGGAAAAGGAACAATATTCCGGTTACCTGTCGAGCTACAACAACCTGCAGGAAGTCGAAACGCCCAGCGGTGGTACGGCAATGCGTTGGGTGAGCCCATCGTGGAACCCGAATGCGTATGACACCGTGGCGTTCAACAAGCTGGAATTCTACCCGGCGCCGAAACCCAACGAGCGGGTGAATCAGCAGACGCTGGCCGATATTCAGAGCTACATGACCAGCAAAGCCAAAGCCACGCTGGGCACCAAATACCGGGTTGTGACCAACTCGGCGTCAGCACCGGCCGGCTCCAGAACCTTGATCTTGCGTGCGGCGATCACCGGGGTCAGCGCCTCGAACGAAGGCATGAAGTGGTATGAAGTGGTGCCGATCGCTGCCGTTGTCGGGGCGACACAGGCAGCCACCGGTCATCGTGACCAGGACACCGAACTGTATATCGAAGCTGAATTCGTCGATGCCAGAACCAACCAGACCGTGGGCAGAGTCGTGCGCAAGGTCTTTGGTACCACCCTGGAAAACGAAAGCCAGAACGTCACTGCCAAGGATTTTAAAGCGGCCATCGACAAGCTGAACTCCGACCTCCTGCAATTCATCAAGTAACAAAGAGCGCCGGCTGGCGCCCTGTTGAAGGGGCGCCGGCATCCTCACTGCCGATTACTTTTTCATCCCCACCCGTCGCCCCATCTCAGCCGTAATCGTCTGCCGGGTTTTCCTCATGCCCGCCCAAGGCCCCTCACCCACCTCGGCCAGACGCTCATGCACATTGTGCACGTTCCATTGGTTCCCCCCTTTGAGCTCGGCCACTTCCTCGCGAAAGATTGGCACCGACACCGGTAAACCTTCACGAGTACGCACGGCGTAGGCGCAAATGGTGGTGGCACCCAGACCGTTGCGCAGGTAATCGATGAAGATCCGCCCGACCCGATTCTTCGGCCCCGAGACGGCAGAAAAGCGTTCCGGCAACAGCTTCGCCATGTGGCTGACAATCGCATGGCTGAAGTCCTTCACCTCGTCCCAACCCTGCTTGCGGGTCAGCGGCACCACCAGGTGAATACCCTTGCCGCCGCTGGTTTTGAGGAAGGCCTTGAGCCCCAGTTCATCGAGCACCGACAGCGTTAGCTGAGTCGCCTCGACCATGCTTTTCCAGGGCAGCGCCGGGTCCGGATCAAGGTCGAGCACGAAACGATCGGGCCGCTCGAGATTATCGGCGGTGGCATTCCAGGTGTGCAGCTCCACGGTACTCATTTGCACGGCGCCAATCAGCGCTTGGGCGTTGTTGATGATCATCACCGGTTGGCCGGTGAGTGCCTTGTCCAGCGTGGTGATGCCTGGAATGGCCAAGTGCTCGGCATTTTTCTGGAAAAACAACTCACCAGCGATCCCCTCCGGTGCACGAACCAGTGCCACGGGCCTGTCCTTGAGCTCGGGCAAAATCCACTGCGCAACGCTGGCGTAATACTCGGCCAACTGAACTTTGGTGGTCCCGGTGGTGGCGTCGATCACCCGGTAGGGGTGGGTGATGCGCACCTCGCCCTTGACCAGGCCAGCCTGCGACGGTGCAGGTTGCGCACCGGCGGTTTTTTTCTCTGGGGTCTTCACCACGTGGGGACGCTCCTCAGTGATGCCTTTGGCGGGTTTGTCTTCGCGCAGGCCATGGAACACCGCATGGCGCACCGAGCCCTCCTTGGTCATTTCAGCAAACGCCACTTCGGCCAGCAGCGTGGGCTTGAGCCAGTGCACACCCTTGGCCTCGAAACCGCTCGGTGGGTTGACCACCGACGGCTTCTTCGTCTGCCAGGGTTTGAGCTGTTCGAAGATGCGCTTGAGCGTCGTCTCGTTGAATCCGGTGCCAACCTTCCCGGCGTAACGCAATTGAGCGCTGTCACGGTCGTGCAACCCGAGCAATAAGGCACCGAATGCATGACGCGACCCTTTCGGATCGGTGTAGCCGACCACCACGAATTCCTGCCGATGTTTGCACTTGAGCTTGATCCAGTCGCTGCTGCGTCGTGACACATAAGGTGAGCCCATGCGCTTGCCGATCAACCCTTCCATCTGCATTTGGCAGGCGCTGTTGAGCAAGGCGTCTGGTGCTTCAGCGAATGAATCCGAGAAGCGCAGCAGCGGGTCATGATTGAGCTTGAGCACGGTCGACAGCGCCACCCTGCGTTCTTCGACCGGCACCTCGCGCAGGTCCACGCCGTTGAGATAAGGCAGGTCGAACAAGTAGTACACGATGTTGGCGCTGGCACCGGCGTCGAAGGCATTTTGCAGCGCCTGAAAGTCCGGTACGCCCTGCTCGTTGGCCACCACCATTTCACCGTCAAGCCAGGCTGATTCGAGGCCCAATGCCGCCAAGGCTTCGGCCTGTCTGGGCAGTTTGTGGGTCCAGTCGTGACCGTTACGGGTGAAGAGCCTGACGTCGCTGTGGTCGATGCGGGCCATGATCCGGTAACCGTCGAACTTGATCTCGTAAAGCCACTGACCGTCCGGAGCCTTCTCCACCAACGTGGCCAGTTCGGGTTTGAGCTGCTCTGGCAGTTTGGCTTTGCGAGCGCCGGTGAGTGGCGCCGATGTCTCTTTAGTCGCCACTTTGCGTGCCGGTTGCTTGACGGGTTTGGGTTTAACCGTCGACTTCGATTGTTTGGCCAGGAGGGTCCGATCACTGAGCACGCTGTCGGGCTCGGCGGTGACCACATCGTAATCGCTCTCGGGCTTGGCCGCGCTGTCCTGATGCTTGATCAGAAACCATTGCTCCTGTTTGCCCGGCATGTGCGTGCGCACCAGGCTCCATAGACCACCAAGCTTCTCGCCTTGCAGTTCGAACTTGAGCTTGCCCTTGGCGTAGGCCTTGACCGGATCCTCCTGCGCAATCCACACACCGCGGTCCCACACGATCACATCGCCCGCGCCGTAATGCCCTTCGGGAATGCTGCCCTCAAACGTCGCGTAATCGAGCGGATGGTCTTCGACGTGAACCGCCAGACGCTTGACCTTGGGGTCCAGGGACGGGCCTTTAGGCACCGCCCAGCTTTTCAGCGCCCCCTCAAGTTCCAGGCGAAAATCGTAATGCAGACGTGAGGCGTCATGCTTCTGAATGCAGAACTGCAACGCGTGGTCTTTCGCGTTTTTTTTGGCCAGGCGTTTGGTCGCGACGGGCTCTGAGGTCGCCGAAAAATCGCGCAAGCGGTTGTAGTCATCCAGGGTCTTGTTCATGGCATACCTGCTGCCGATGCCGCCGTCATGAAGGCGTCTCTAATCAGCAGAGCAACCGGGCCAGATAAAAATTCCATCGGCATTCAAACCACCCGGACAAACGGGCCTCAGGCGCGGCACCCGACGGCTCGCGGGTGAATATACTCAGCCAGTGCGGATTCATCCTGCGGAGAGCAATCATGCGAACGGTTCACATCATCGAGCAAGCCCAAACGCCGACACCGGTGAATGTCGTCGGCGAGGCGATCACGATTCTCGCCGGCGGCGATCTGAGCAAGCCTTTTGAAATGCACATTCAGGAAGGCGTGCAAGGTGGCGGGCCGCCGCCGCACTTTCATCCGTGGGATGAAGCGTTCTATGTGGTCGACGGCGAGGTCGAAGTGACGGTAGCGGGCACGTCCACCACGGTGTCAGCCGGGGGCTACGTGCATATTCCCGGTGGGGCGATCCATGCTTACAAGAACCTCAGCCCGACCGCGAAAATGATTGGTGTGGTCTCCGATCCAAGGGGCGGGCAGTTCTTTGCGGCGGTGGATCGGCTGCGGGTGCCGGAGGATTTGCCGCGGATCCTTGAGATCGCCGCGGCGCATGGCGTTACGTTTCTGCTGTAGCGTCCGTAACAGCCGCTCAGGCCGCGCCTCCCTTGGCCTGCTGCTCCAGATGCACTTGCAGTTCAGGATCAATCTCCAGCGCCGCTGCCAGTTCGTCGAGATAGGTCCGCTCGGCGTCCCCCTGATCGTTCACCAGCATCACGCTCGCCAGGTACATTTCCGCCGCAATCGCCGGGTCCGTTGCCGACACCGCCACATCGACGGCATCCAGCGGCCGGGCCACCTCTTCATCCAGCCATTGCTGAAGGTCTGGGTCATCGGTGTGCTTGCCGATTTCAGCGCTGATTAGCTGCTTCTCGGCCGCATCAATGCGGCCATCGGCTTTCGCCGCCGCAATCAATGCACGCAACACGGCATGACTGTGGTCTTCTATTTCCGGCCCCGACAATAGATCAGCCGTGCGCGGCGGCTGTCGGGGTGCCGAAGCCTGACTGCGCTGCCAGCTCTGATACGCCTGGAATGCCATCATTCCCAACGACGCCAGGGCCGCGTAATTGGTGCCGCCACCGGAGCGACTCTGGGTCGAACCACCCGTCGCTGAACCACCGCCGAGCAAACCGCCGAGCAATCCACCCAGGCCGCCACCGCCACTGCTTGAACCGCCCCCTCCGCCCACCAGGCCACCCAGCAAGCCACCGAGTCCGCCCAGCGGATCTTGAGACGACGCGCCACCGCCGCCCTGTTGACCCATCGAGCCCTGGCCGGCCCGCAGCAATTGTTCGAGCAGATCGCTGGTGTTCATGACGCTGTCCTCTTCAAGAGAAGTTGATCCGGTCAGGCAACGATAGTCCTCACCGACAAATGCGCCACGACCATTGGGCTGCTGAAATCAGACGGTGCGCCAGCGTCGGCGTTTCCTCGAACGCCCGGCGTTTATCCGGGGTATTTTCTTGCCATGCAGCTAAGATTTACAGACGCTGAACCTTATCCCCGGATTCCCGGTCGATACCTGCAACCGACCCGGTTTGCCGACACCCCCACTTGAAGGGGTGATAACAGGCTTGCTTCATTTACTGGAGAACGCCCCCGTGATTTCGACCGTACACATTGCCAGGCTCAAAGCTTGGGGCGCCCATGGTTTTACCGCCACCGGCGTGGTGACTGCCTTCCTCGCCACCCTGGCATTGCTGGATAACCAGCCGACTCAGTGCCTGCTGTGGCTGGGCGTCGCGCTGATCGTCGACGGGCTGGATGGCGCGCTGGCGCGCAAGGTCAATGTGCAATCGGTGCTGCCCAGTTTCGATGGCTCGATTCTGGACCTGGTGATCGACTACCTGACCTATGTGTTTATCCCGGCGCTGTTCATCTATCGCTACATCCCGCTGCCGGACTACACGCTGCTGCTGAGCGTGTCGCTGATTCTGGTGTCGTCGCTGTTCTGCTTCTGCAACGTCAACATGAAGAGCAAAGACAACTACTTTCAGGGCTTTCCGGCCGCGTGGAATGTGGTTGCGCTGTGCCTGTACATCATCGCGCCGACGCCATGGATCACCTTGCTCACCGTCATTGGCCTGGCCTTGTTGACCGTGACGCGGATGAAGTTCCTGCACCCGTTTCGCGTGCGCAAGTTCATGCCGATCAACATTGCGGTGACGGCCATTTGGCTGCTGTGCAGTTTGTCGCTGGTGATCAACCATCCCGTCATCAATCCGATGGTGATGGGGCTTTGGTTGCTGATGTCGTCGTATTTCCTGGGGATCTGCCTCTGGCGCACGGCGCTGGAGTGGCATGACGGCTCGCGGCACCCGTAACGCCATGGCCATTCATATCGTCCGCCTCGGCTCGCCGCGCTCCCCTGATGAAGGCTTGCGCCTGGGCACCGTGCGCCGTCCACCCCGTGGCGTACCGAAGGCTGAGTTTGCCCGCCGTGATTTTTACGACGTGTGGCAGCCGTTGCTGTCGCCGAGTGCCGAATTGGTGGCTGAAGCCAAAGCGGCCACGGACGACAAGGCCTGGGAGGCCTTCAGACGCAAGTTCAAGGTAGAAATGAACCAACCCGCGCCAAGCCAGTTACTGGACCTGTTGGCCGCCCTCTCCCATCACACTTCGCTGGCCGTGGGTTGTTATTGCGAGGAAGAGGCGCACTGTCACCGCTCGGTGTTGCGCGAACTGCTGGCGGCCCGAGGCGCCAGCATCGTGTAACCTCCAAAGCATACAAAATCCCCTGTCGGAGCTGAGCTTGCTCGCGATGGCGGTGTGTCAGACAGCATAAATATCGATCGATACGCCGCCATCGCGAGCAAGCTCGGCTCCTACAGTTAGATCTACGCCGGGTCAGCGTCTTGTGATGACGGCTTCGAGGTATTCACTCGGCACCACCAGCGACTTCTCCCCCGCCCGGTTCATCCGGTTCAACAGCTCGGTCAGGTCCTGTTCAAAGGCCTCGGCGCCCTCGGGAGGCAGCACGGCGAAGGCTTTATGGATCGGCCCGTACCAGTTGCGGAAGACGTCGATGAAGTGCGCCGGCGAGCGATAGCGGAAATTGAAGGCACGACGCGTCACCTGGACCAGGAAGTCGTGTTCGTCAAAGTGTGAATGCAGCCAGGCCTCGGTGCCCCAGTTGGACGGCGGTTGTGCCCCCAGCGGTGGCGGCAGGTGCTGGCCCAGGGTCTTGAACACCTGGCCGACAAAACCTTCCGGCGTCCAGTTGGCCAGGCCGATCCGGCCACCGGGGCGGCACACTCGCGCCAGTTCTGCGGCCGCTTTGGGTTGGTCCGGCGTAAACATCACGCCGAAGGTCGACAGCACGGCATCGAAGCTCGCGTCCTCGAACGGTAGCGCCTCGGCGTCGGCCACCTGGAAGGTCACTGGCAAACGCTCGGCCCTGGCCCGTTCTTCGCCACGCTCCAGCAACGCGCCGACGTAATCGGTCGAGGTGACAGCGCAGCCTCGGCGTGCGGCGGCGAGTGTTGCATTGCCGTTACCGGCGGCCACGTCCAGCACCCGCTCGTCACAGAGCAGGTCACAGGCTTCGGCAAGTTGTTCACCGACAATCTGCAAAGTGGTCCCGATAACGGTGTAGTCGCCACTGGCCCAAGAGGCCATCTGACGGTTTTTCAGGGCAGTTAGATCAATCGGTGTACTCATGAAGTCTGCTCCGTACGGATGGCAACCGACCGCGGCCTATTCCGCCGTGGTGGGATCGATGATGCTTGCCACTTGGGAAATACGACTGGCCGGGAAACCACTACGGGTCGCGTGTTCTTTGATGAGTGCTTCGCTGGGTGAGATGTACACGCAGTAGAGCTTGTCACCGGTGACGTAACTCTGAAGCCACTGCACCTCTGGCAATTCGCGCAACACGCTGCAGGACTTTAGCGCGGCGGCTTTCAAATCCCGTTCTGACAGTGTTCCAGCGCCCGGGATATCGCGTTCTATGACGAACTTCGGCATGGCAACCTCTCATTCTTGTTATTGATGACAGGGTCGGTAGTGAACCTGTAGGCAAACTATCGCCCCGGCGCACGCCCGCGTCCTGCCCGATCGTCGGCCAACCTTGTCCGATCGTCCGGAGGTTTGGCGCAGCGCGGTGACAGGCTCACAATCAACACCATTCGTACACGGGGAAACCTCCATGGACGCCCTCTCCCAAACCTTGCGTGTCGTGCGCCTGGTCGGCGCGATTTTTATCAATGCCCGGTTCACCGCGCCCTGGTGCTATCAGTCGCCGAGCGCCGACACGGCGGCACCGTTTCTGGAACCCGGTGCCGAGCGCGTGGTGATTTTCCACCTGATCACCGAAGGCGAGTGTTACGTCGAACTCGGTGATGATCCGCCGCTGCAGCTGACGGCTGGCGATGTGGTGGTGTTTCCGCAGGGGCATGCCCATCGCATGAGCTCTAAACCCGGACTGCCGCCCGCCACGGGTGCGCGGCTGGACGTCGTGCTGGCGCGGCGTCCACGGCAATTGAGTTATGGCGGGGGCGGCGCGGTCACGCGGTTGGTGTGCGGCTATCTGGCGTGCGATACGCGATTGGCGGGCATGTTGCTGACGGGCCTGCCGGCGGTGGTCCGGGTCAACGTGCGCGGCTCGAATGCCGGGATCTGGCTGGAGTCTTCAGTGCGTTATGCGCTGGCCGAAGCCCGCTCGCCCAGGCCTGGCGGCGAAGGCGTGCTGGCCAAACTGGCCGAGGTGTTGTTCATCGAAGTGCTGCGCCTGTACATGCAAGAACAGGGCGAAGGGCAAACCGGGTGGCTGGCGGGTGTCGGCGACCGGATTGTCGGCGCCGCGTTGAATGCCCTGCACAAAAAGCCCTGTCACGCCTGGACCGTGGATGAACTGGCGCGCACGGCCGGGACGTCAAGATCGGTATTGGCCGAGCGCTTTCAGCAATTGGTGGGGAGCTCGCCCATGCAGTACCTGACGCAATGGCGGATGTTGCTGGCGGCCAACCTGTTACGCAGCAGTAACAGCTCCTTGATACGCATCGCCGAAGAGGTGGGTTACCAGACCGATACGGCGTTCAGCCGGGCCTTTCGCCGCGAGTTCGGTACGCCACCCGCTGCGTGGCGGCGTAATCAGGAGAAAAA
The DNA here is from genome assembly GCF_024748695.1 of Pseudomonas sp. B21-040. Taxonomy (NCBI): domain Bacteria; kingdom Pseudomonadati; phylum Pseudomonadota; class Gammaproteobacteria; order Pseudomonadales; family Pseudomonadaceae; genus Pseudomonas; species Pseudomonas sp. B21-040. The sequence continues at coordinate 2,707,889 of NZ_CP087176.1, read as the reverse complement.
ATCAATGGCCCACGGCGCGGAGCCTGTGGGCCATTGATTTGGAGGGTTACGCCGCAGGCGCTTTGGCTTCTTCCAGCAGTTGTTGAATCATCTTCTCCTGCGTCTCGTAGCTGCCTTCACCGAAGTGGGTGTAACGCACCTGACCCTTGGCGTCGATCAGGTAATGCGCCGGCCAGTATTGGTTATCGAATGCACGCCAGATCGTGTAGTTGTTGTCGATCGCCACCGGGTAGGTGATGCCGAGTTTTTTCACCTGATCCTTGACGTTGTCGATGATGCGCTCGAAACCGTATTCCGGGGTGTGCACGCCAATCACTACCAGGCCTTCCTTCTCGTATTTCTTTGCCCAGTCCTTCACATACGGCAGCGTGTGCTGGCAGTTGATGCAGTCGAAGGTCCAGAAATCCACCAGTACCACTTTGCCTTTCAGCGATTCGCGGGTCAGGGCCGGTGAGTTGATCCATTCGACGGCGCCGTTCAGTGAGGGCATCGCGCCTTGGGCGTTGTCCATCGGGTCGGCTTTGACTTTGCTGACAAAGTAATCGACGACCTTCGGCACGTTTTCCAGCACACCTTTCTCCAGGCTGCTGACGCCTTCGGACGATGTACTGGCCAGCAAGGTTTTGTCCGCGCCGGTGGAAATCACCGCGGCGGCAGCCAGCACCGCGACACCGGCACCACGACGCAGCCATCCAGTGACCGGGATCGACGCTTTCAAGCGATTGACCAGGCCGCGACCGGCGAAAATCAATACCCCCAGCGACAACGCACTGCCCAGGCCGTATGCCACCAGCAACAGGCTGGTTTGCGCATTGGCGCCTTGCAGCATGGCGCCGGTGAGGATGACCCCGAGGATCGGCCCGGCGCAGGGTGCCCACAGCAGGCCGGTGGCCACACCGATCATGACCGAACTCAACGGGCCGGAGATTTTGCGCGAATCCGGATCCAGACGGTTGCCCAACGCCACAAACGGACGGGCCAGCCAGTCTCCGACCCGGGCAGAGATCAACGACAAGGCAAACAGCCCCATCACGATCAGGGCCACATGGCGACCGGTGTTGTTGGCCTGCACCACCCACTCGCTGCTGACCACGGCCAGGCTGGAAATCAGGGCGAAGGTCAGGACCATGCCGCCGAGGGTCAGCAGAATGGAGGAACGTGTACGTTTGACCCCGGCGAACAGGAACGGTACGACCGGCAGGATGCAAGGACTGAGGACGGTCAATATGCCGCCCAGGAAAGCGATGAGGAACATGGGATCACCTTTGAAATAAAGAGCGCGGCACACTGAAAATCCCTGTGGGAGCGAGCTTGCTCGCGATGAGGTCAGTACACCCAACATGGATGTCGACTGACACTCAGCCATCGCGAGCAAGCTCGCTCCCACAGTGGGTGGTGGTGGTTGGATAAGTTGTGTCTGGCATCAGGCAGTCTGGCTATCCAGTTGCTGCCCCTGGGGAGTCCGGCTTGCGCCGTTCTCTGCCACCATCTGCCCCTGCGGCGTCCGGCTATAACCGTCCTCGGCCAGAAATGCGGTGGAATCCTTGTGCGCCACTGGCGTCAGCTGGAAGCAGGTGGCGCTGCCACAACTGCTCTGTTCAACAGCGGCATTGGCATGGGCGGCGGCACCGGCGACGGAGAAGGCAATGGCGGTCAGGTAGCGGCTTACGTTGTTCATGAGGGTCTTCCTGTTTCGAAGGGGGTGGGCAATGGGTGATCGCAGCAATCAGTTGTCCGAGTTGCAGTTGTCAGCCACTTTTCGGTAGTCAAGAACCTGGGTTTTGTTCTGCGAATCCAGGTAAGTCAGTTGCGCATCCACCACGCCGCAGACCGGGGTCGCGTCTTGTTTCAGCGACACGACCTTTCTGATGTCCAGGTGAGTGCCGTAGGTGTAGGTTTTGGCGGTAACGTCTGCTTCGGCACGGGCCGACAAGGTGCAGATGTTCAGGGCAGCAAACAGGCAAGCGGCGTAGATGGCTTTAGTGTTCATGGCGGTTTCCTCAAGGCTTCAATGGGTAGGTCGTTCAATTGAGCCGAGGCGGTGTGGTTTGCCTCGTTGGAACCTATTAGAAGCCCGTGAGGTATCTGGTCTGTGTCGAGAACAGACGCGTATAAATCGGTACGTATCAAAGCCGCCCTCTGATACACAGCGATACAAAACCCCTGAAAAACCGTGTTTTTGCGTCTGCGTGTATCCGCCGCCAAGCCAGATACACTGCAATACAAAGCGCGGAAGGCGAGCGGGCCAAGGCTCGATAGACTGGGCAGCATTCCCCTACTGACAGAGGCAAGGCCCCATGGAACACGTCGATCACATTCTCATCGTCGACGATGACCGCGAGATCCGGGAGCTGGTAGGCAACTACCTGAAGAAGAACGGCCTGCGCACCACCGTGGTCGCCGACGGGCGCCAAATGCGCACCTTCCTCGAAACCACGCCGGTGGACCTGATCGTGCTCGACATTATGATGCCCGGCGACGACGGCCTGATGCTCTGCCGTGAATTGCGCGCCGGCAAACACAAGGCCACGCCGGTGTTGATGCTCACCGCGCGCAACGACGAAACCGACCGCATCATCGGCCTGGAAATGGGCGCCGACGATTACCTGGTAAAACCCTTCGCCGCCCGCGAGTTGCTCGCCCGCATCAACGCCGTGCTGCGCCGCACGCGCATGCTGCCGCCGAACCTGGTGGTGACCGAGAGCGGTCGCCTGCTGGCGTTCGGTCGTTGGCGCCTGGACACCTCGGCCCGGCACCTGCTGGACGAAGACGGCACCATGGTGGCGCTGAGCGGTGCCGAATATCGCCTGCTGCGAGTGTTTCTCGATCACCCGCAGCGGGTGCTCAATCGCGATCAACTGCTGAACCTGACCCAGGGCCGCGACGCCGATCTGTTTGACCGCTCCATCGACTTGCTGGTCAGCCGCTTGCGCCAGCGCTTGCTGGACGATGCCCGCGAACCGGCCTACATCAAAACCGTGCGCAGCGAGGGCTATGTGTTTTCGTTGGCGGTGGAAGTACTCGGGGCGCCCTCATGAACGTCACGATTCGTTGGCCGCGCACCCTCGCCTCACGCCTGTCGTTGATCTTCCTGATTGGCTTGATCCTGGCGCAAGCGCTGTCCTTCGGCGCGCAGTACTACGAGCGTTACGAAACCGCGAAAAACACCATGCTCGGCAACCTGGAGACCGATGTCTCGACGTCCATCGCCATCCTCGACCGCTTGCCCGCCGCGGAACGGGCAAGCTGGTTGCAACAACTGGAGCGGCGCAATTACCGCTATTTGCTGGACGAAGGTTCGCCGGGCACGGCCATGAGTGACACGCCGATTGCGGTGACCTCGATCAAGGACGCCATCGGCAAGGACTACCCAATGACCGTGACCGACATTCCCGGCCCGATCAAACACTTCCAGGTTCATCTGAAACTGGCCGATGGCAGCCCGGTTACCATCGACGTGCGCCCATCGATGGTGCCGCTGTCGCCGTGGCTGCCGTTCGTCCTGCTCGGCCAATTGGCGTTGATGATTGCCTGCACCTGGCTGGCCGTCAGAATCGCCATCCGCCCCCTCACGCGCCTCGCGCAAGCCGTGGACACCCTGGACCCGAACGCCCACCCCGTGCACCTGGACGAAAAAGGCCCGACCGAAGTTGCCCACGCCGCGAAGGCGTTCAATGCCATGCAGGCGCGCATCGCCGCGTACCTCAAAGAACGCATGCAACTGCTGGCGGCCATTTCCCACGACCTGCAAACCCCGATCACCCGCATGAAACTGCGCGCCGAATTCATGGACGACTCCAGCGAGAAAGACAAACTGTGGAACGACCTCGGCGAGATGGAGCATCTGGTACGCGAAGGCGTGGCGTATGCCCGCAGCGTCCATGGTGCTACCGAAGAAAGCCGGCGCACCGACCTGGACTCGTTCCTCGACAGCCTGGTGTTCGACTATCAGGACATGGGCAAAGACGTATCGCTGGAAGGCAAAAGTGCCACGGTGATCGACACCCGTCCCCATGCGTTACGTCGAGTGTTGGTGAACCTCACCGACAACGCGCTGAAGTTCGCCGGAGCCGCCGAACTCTGGGTTGAAAGCAAAAACGGCAACCTGTCGGTGAAAGTCATGGATCGCGGGCCGGGCATCTCCGAGGAAGAACTGGCGCACGTGATGGAACCGTTCTACCGCGTCGAAAACTCGCGTAACCGCAGCACCGGCGGGACCGGGCTGGGCCTGGCGATTGCGCAGCAATTGGCGATCGCCATCGGTGGCTCGTTGACGCTGAGCAATCGCGAGGGGGGTGGGTTGTGTGCGGAGCTGAAATTGCCGGTTCGACCTGTCAGTCAGTAAATAAACGCAAGGGCCAGGGAAAGCCTTTATATTGTCGGACGCTGCCGGTCGGCTCGTCCCTGCGGCGCAACTGGCAACGCCTCATCACTAATATGGACATTGGCAAATGGATGACAACAGAAGGCCCATCAAGACGCGCTCGGCGGGTTGGGCGAAACGTATCACCGACCGGCTGGTGAAACGCGACATTTCCCCCAATCAGATTTCCGTCGCCAGCATCGCCTTCGCACTCGCCGGGGCGCTGGCGCTAAATATTGATAACGGCCTCATTGGCTCACTCCTCTGCGCCGTCGGCATTCAACTGCGCCTGCTGTGCAATCTGTTCGACGGCATGGTGGCCATCGAAGGTGGCAAGCAGTCCGACATCGGCAGCCTCTACAACGAATTCCCCGACCGTATTGCCGACAGCCTGCTGATCATCGGGCTCGGGTATGCCATCGGGCACGCCGACCTCGGATGGTTCGCGGCGTTGGCCGCGGCGCTGACGGCTTATGTTCGCGTCTTTGGCGGTTCGCTGGGCCTCAAGCAGACGTTCATGGGCCCCATGGCCAAGCAGCATCGAATGGCGGTGATGACCGCCGGGCTGTTGCTCAATGCAGTCGAAACAACGGTGTATGGCACTCACTACGTGCTGTTGATCGCGCTGCTGATCATTGCTGTCGGATCCGCCGCAACCTGCGTCACGCGAACCTTGGCCATTTCGCGTCAGCTAAAGGGGAATCTCCATGTGGATCAGTAATGCGCTGATTTCCGTACTGCGTTTCCTGATCGGTGTTACGGCCCGCTGGGAAAGCCCGCCGGACCTGACCCGCCAGCGTATCTATTTTGCCAATCACACCAGCCACATGGACACGCTGGCAATTATTGCCGCCCTGCCCCCTGAAGCCCGGGTCAATGTGAAACCGGTGGCCGCCGCCGACTACTGGGGCAAGAACCGTTTCCTGCGCTACATCTCGCAGAAAGGCTTGAATGCCGTGTTGATTGAGCGCAACCCGACACCCGGCACCAACGTGCTTGAGCCTATTTTCGATGTGGTGCGGTCCGGACATTCGATCATCATCTTTCCGGAAGGCACGCGTTCCAGCCAGGCATTACCGGGAGAGTTCAAATCCGGCCTGTACCGGCTCGCCGAGGCGTTCCCCGAGGTTGATCTGGTGCCCATCTACCTGGAAAACCTGCACCGCTCCATGCCCAAAGGCAAACACGTGCCGTTGCCCATCATCTGCACGATCCGTATCGGCGACCCGATGCAACGGGTTGCCGATGAGGAAAAACAGGTGTTTCTGCAACGGGCGCGTGACGCCATCGTGAGGTTGTCGGCATGACGCTTGAACAAAAATTCTTGTGGTTCTTTGGCGCCATCGCCTGCTTGCTGGCGGTGGCTTCGATCATCGGCCACGTGCTGGCCAAGCGGGCGAAAACCGAGGGCTCGATCTCGACCATCGAAAACCTCAATCAGCGAGTGAATGCCTGGTGGGGGATGGTGATCATATTCTTCGTCTCCTACCTGCTGGGCGGGAATGCGACGGTCATCCTGTTCGGCTTCATCTCACTGTTTGCGCTCAGGGAGTTCATTACCCTGACGCCGACACGCCCCGGCGACCATAACGCACTGTTTTCAGCGTTTTTCATTTTGATCCCGCTGCAATACGTGCTGATCGGTACGCACTGGTATTCGCTGTTCACACTGCTGATTCCGGTGTACGCCTTCCTGCTGCTGCCGGCGATTGCAGTGCTGAGTCAGGACACCGACAGCTTTCTGGAGCGTGCCGCCAAGATCCAGTGGGGGGTGATGATTTGCATCTACTGCATCAGCCACGCGCCGGCCCTGTTGCTGCTGGATCTGGAAGGCTTCAAAGGACAGAACGCATTGCTGCTGTTCTATCTCGTGTTTGTCGTTCAGTTGAGTGACGTGTTGCAGTACGTGTTCGGCAAGCTCTTTGGCAAACACAAGGTCGCGCCGCTGGTGAGTCCATCGAAAACCGTGGAAGGACTGGTGGGTGGCGGCTTATCGGCAACGCTGATCGGTGGCTGCATGTTCTGGATGACGCCTTTCAGTTTCTGGCAGTCGCTGCTGATGTCGTTGGTGATTGTGGTGATGGGGTTTCTGGGTGGGCTGGTCATGTCGGCGATCAAACGCAGCCTCAGTGCAAAAGACTGGGGGACCATGATCAAAGGACATGGCGGCATGCTGGACCGGATGGATTCGATCTGCTTTGCGGCGCCGATCTTCTTTCACCTGACGCGGTATTTTTTCTCCGCGTAACCCGCACCACCGATGATCGTTCCCACGCTCCGCGTGGGAATGCAGCCCTGGACGCTCCGCGTCCCTGAAGCCGACGCGGAGCGTCCGGTGAGACTTTCCCACGCAGAGCGTGGGAACGATCATGCCAGTCCCAAAACGCCTTCGCCGTGCATCTGGCGCAACAACGCTGCACCACTGGCCATAAACTCCGCCGACCCGGTTGCTCCGGCCTCCAGCGCCAGCCCTTCCAACTGAGCACGCCCCTCCAGTTCAGGAAACTGCTCGATCCGCTGCAACAACCGCCACGCCAACGGGCTCAGCTCCGAAAACTTCACGCTCCAGTCCTCGGCCCGGCGCACCAGCAGCAACGTCGGCTGAGCCGGTGGCGTTTCTGGCTGGTAGTCCGGCCCCACCCACTGCACCGGCCAGGCATACGCCAGCGGCCAGGCCAGCGCCGAGACCTGCAACGGTCGATCCTGCAACTGCCCGGCATCGCTTGCCGGCAAGGGCTCGGCATCAGACTGCTGCAATGCCATCTCGACCCACTCGTAATGCGCCAGTTCGACCATGAACGGCGGCCATGCGCCCTCGTTCAATGCTGGCGGTTGAGCCGCAATGAACTCGACAAACTCCTGGGCGATCTCGCCGAATTTCGGCGTACGCGCGCGGTAGTCCCGCAGGAAGATCCGTACCAGTGCGCGCCACTGCTCATCACCAAGAATCTTGATCAGCACTGGAAATGTCCCGCTGAGCAACGTCGACAGGTTGGCGAAAATCAGGTCGCGATACACCTGGGCTCGTGCGGCATTCATTTCGCCGGGTGGTGCGCAGTGATCAGGATTGCGCAAGTAGCGGCCCAGGTGGGTTTGTTGTTCGAACAGGCTCGGCTTATCCATGGTGAATCCCCTCGGTTTGCAATCGGCGAATGCTCTGCAACTCCGCGACCAACTCAGAGAATGCCGGGAAGTTGAAATCCCGCTCCAGCAGTGTCGGTTGCGCGCCGAATCGGCCATAGGCCTGCGCCAGCAACGACCAGACCGCCGGTTTCACCGAGGCTCCGTGGGTGTCGATTTTCAAAGTGTCGGACTCATCGAAGTGCCCGGCCACGTGCATGGCCACCACCCGGCCTGAATCGATGCCGGCCAGAAACAACTGCGGATCAAATCCGTGATTGATCGAGTTGACGTACACGTTGTTGACGTCCAGCAGCAGGTCGCAATCGGCCTCGCGCAACACCGCGTTGGTGAATGCCACTTCGTCCATGTCCTGCTGTGGCGCGGCGTAGTAGGAAACGTTTTCCACCGCCAGGCGCCGGCCAAGAATGTCCTGAGCCTGGCGAATCCGCGCCGCCACGTGATGCACGGCTTCTTCGGTAAAGGGCAGCGGCAGCAAGTCGTAAAGGTGACCGTCATCGCTGCAATAGCTCAGGTGTTCGCTGTACAGCGGCACGTTGTATTGATCGAGGAACACCCGCACTTCCTGCAGGAACCCGACATCCAGTGGCGCCGGGCCACCCAATGACAGGGACAAGCCGTGACAAGACAACGGAAATCGCTCGGCCAGGGTGCGAAATGCATGGCCATGGGCACCGCCGATGCCAATCCAGTTTTCCGGCGCGACTTCCAGGAAGTCGAAATCACCGGTACGGGCGGCTTGAAGGTCTTTCATCAGGCCGCGACGCAGGCCGAGCCCGACGGTGGCCCTGGTTGATGTGGATGAGGTCTGCATGGTGTCGATCTCAATGATTGCCGAAACGGAATCACAGTTAATCGAAGCGCTGTATCGGGGCTGTGTTCGGTTGCGGCAGAAAATCGGGTGGGATGTATCAGCGACGGGTCTGTACACACTTGGGTACAGACCCGTTGTTGGGCGTTATGCCAGGTCGTATTTTTCACGCACCAAGTGGCCGATGCCGATGCGATCCAGCACGGTCATCGGGCACAGGAAGGTCACGCGCACGGTGCCGGGCAAGCGGCTAATGTCGATCGAGCCGGTAATGGTCGCGCGGTTAAGCACTTCGTCATACGGCAGGCCGGTGACCGAAGCGGCGCGCTTCAGACCGTTTTCGACCGCGACGTTGAGGTTCTCGCCGCTGCCGATGAACGTGATCGGGCCACTCTGTTCGATCTCGTGCTGCCCCCAGCGTTCGCCCAGTTCGCGGACTTTCTGCCGCTGTTCGGCTGTCATCGGGCGCGCCATGGGCGGCAGGTCGTCAAGGTTTTGCAGGAGAATCGGCCCTTCCAGCGTCAGGTGCTTGATCACTTCCACCTGCACTTCGGTTTCCCCGGAGCAATCGGTGGCATGCCCGGCGATCTCGCCGTTGCCCTGCTGGGCATGCATGTCGCCCATGTACACGCCGGCGCCCGGCACTTTCACCGGACAGATCAGCACGCAGCCTTCGCGGATCGAATTGGTGTCCATGTGGCCGTCGGTCTTCGCCGCGTGCAGTTCTTCGCGGGTCATGCCGAAACGGTGTGGCGCGTTGATCAGGTACTGGCCGAAATCGGCGCAGTTGTGCGAGTCCGGCAAGTCACGGGACGGCGTGGTGCCAATATTGCCGAGGAACGGGCGCATGTGCGCGGCGACGCCGGGGATGTCGGCGCGGGCCAGCGACAGGATCGAGTGCTGGGCGGCGAATTCCGGCAGTGCCGACATCTCGGAGGCGTTGCCGGCCAGTCGATTGGCAACGTCCTGATTGACGGTCAGGCTGACCTGATTTTGCGCATCAAACACGATCACGTAACCGTGGCTGAAACGAAACGCGCTGACTTCGGCGCCGCAGTTGTTGCAACGAATCGAGTCTTCACCGATGCCTTCGACGTGGCTGGCCGGGTGATCGGTGCCGCACCTGGAGCAGAATTTGGAGACGAACGGATCGCCGTTGTAGCGCCCCTCGACAAAACTCATGACCCCGGACGACGTCGCCAGCGACGTCACGCGCATGCTTTTGATCTTGATGGCCACCGCATCGCCGACTTCCGCGCCAGCGATGGCCACCGGTTGCGTCACTTCGTGGCCCCCCTCGAAGGCCGGCGTAATCATCGGCCCCCAGCAGCCCGGCGGGGTGCCGGTGATCAGCGTACCGCCGTCGGCCAGCGGCCCGAGCATGGGCTGGCTTGGGCCGATGATGCCTTGGGTGTAATGGTCGACGCGCAAGCGGTCGACAGGCTTGGATTCAGACAGGAGCGTTGTCATTGGGGGTTCCCATAACGGAGTCAGAAGCGAAGACGGCCGCCTGTTGCGACGACCATGAAAAGTGCCCAGGCAGATCCGGGTTTCAGGCGCTGGACGGTCTTCACAGTTCATCGCAAGTTTGTATCCGGGCTGTGTTCGGCAATGGTCGGGAATGAAGTGGAATGTATCGGGACAGCGGTTAGATACAGTGCGATACACAGCACCAATCCCCCAAGGCACCGCCGCTCCCACAAGGGTTCGGTGTCAGGCTGGGAAATGGGGCTTTCGTCGCTGCAGACCACGACGCTCGAGGCCCGGACTAAACTTAATGCACCCAGGACGCGCTTGGCGTCCTGTTCATTCCAACGACCACTGTCCAGGGGCAAATGCCTCGAAAAACAGGCCTCCGGACCGTGATCCTGCTGAAGGAGCACACGTGATGGACGAGGCCAGACTCAATGATTTCATGGGCAAACTGGTAAATGACATGGGCGGCGCGGCGATGCTCGCCAACGTCATCCTCGGCGAGGAACTTGGCCTGTATCGGGCGATGGCCGACAGCCAGCCCATCAGCCCTGAAACACTCGCCGGGAAAACCGGCTGCAACCCCCGACTGGTGCGCGAATGGCTCAGCGCCCACGCAGCCTCCGGCTACATGGAACACCGCGACGGCCAGTTCCGCCTGCCCGAAGAACAGGCCCTGGCGTTGGCCAACGAAGATTCGCCGGTGTATGTGGCCGGCGGTATCGGCGTGGTCGCCTCGTTTTTCCATGACAAGGACAAACTGGTCAAGGCCATGCGCGGCGATGGCGGCCTGCCTTGGGGCGATCACCACCCGTGCATGTTCAGCGGCACCGAGCGGTTTTTCCGGCCCGGCTACAAGGCGCACCTGATCAGCGAATGGTTGCCGGCCCTTGAGGGCGTGGTGGCGAAACTGGAGGCTGGGGCGAAAGTCGCGGACATCGGCTGTGGCCATGGCGCCTCGACAGTGATCATGGCCCAGGCGTTTCCGGATTCGCGGTTTGTCGGTTTCGACTATCACGCACCCTCCGTCACCGTCGCCACCCAGCGTGCCGAAGAAGGCGGCGTGGCCGGACGCGCCCGGTTTTTCCAGGGTACGGCCAAGAGTTATCCCGGCGACGACTATGACCTGGTCTGCTACTTCGACTGCCTGCACGACATGGGCGACCCGGTGGGCGCGGCCAAACATGCCTATGAATCGTTGAAACCGGACGGCACGGTGTTGCTGGTCGAGCCGTTCGCCAATGACTCCCTCGACGACAACATCACACCCGTGGGACGCCTGTTCTACGCCGCTTCGACCTTTATCTGCACGCCCAATTCGCTGTCCCAGGAAGTCGGCCTCGGGCTCGGCGCCCAGGCCGGTGAAGCGCGCTTGCGCAAGGTCTTCACCGAGGCCGGGTTCAAGACGTTCCGGCGGGCGACGGAAACACCGTTCAACCTGATTCTGGAGGCGCGTAAATAGCCGTCGATCCGCACCCGGACAGACGAGCTGTCCGGGTGCCCGGTCTGCTACGCTGCAAGCACTCATGGCTCTCTCCGGAGTGTTGAACATGCTCGACAGATTCCTGCGCGAACAACTCGAACAGCTTCGCCAAATGATGGCCGAGCAGCCGTTCGTGGTCCTGACTGGCGCCGGCATCAGCACCCCGTCGGGCATTCCGGACTACCGCGATAACCAGGGCGTGCGACGCGGCCGGCAACCGATGATGTATCAGGAGTTTCTCTCGGCCCCGCAATCGCGTCGACGCTACTGGGCCCGGGCGATGCTCGGTTGGCCGCGCGTACGCCTGGCGCAGCCAAATGTGGCGCACGAGGCGTTGGCCAGTTTGCAAAGCGCGCAGCACATCAGTGGGCTGATCACGCAGAACGTCGACACCTTGCACGACCAGGCCGGCAGTCACGATGTGATTGAGCTGCATGGCAGCCTGCACCGGGTGCTGTGCCTGGATTGTGGCGAACGTAGCGAACGCGATTCCATTCAACGGTTGATGGAGGCGCAGAACCCCTACCTGGCGGGTGTCGATGCGGTACTAGCGCCGGATGGCGACACTTTGCTGGACGCCGCGTTTGAGGCTCGGTTTCAAGTACCGCACTGCCCGCATTGCGCAGGCGAGCGAATGAAACCGGATGTGGTGTTTTTTGGCGAGAACGTGGCGCAGGCGACGGCGGCCAAGGCCATGGCGGCGGTTGAAAAGGCAGCGGGGTTGTTGGTGGTCGGGTCGTCGTTGATGGCGTATTCGGCATTTCGGTTGTGTCGGGCGGTGGCGGATCAAGGCAAACCGTTGATTGCGATGAACCTGGGGAAGACTCGGGCAGATGACATTCTGGATCTGAAAATTGAAGGGTCCTGCGAGAAACTCCTGCCCCTGCTGGCCCAAAAACTGTCCACCTGACGAAACCCATACTGATCGATCCCACGCTCTGCGTGGGAACGATCTTCATCACTGAAGCCCCCCACTCCTACAAGGGGATTGTGATCAGTGCAGGGAGATTTGTTGGCCGAGTCCTTCTTTGAGGATATCGAACAACGCCTGCGCCGCCGCCGACAGTTCTACCCCTGGCTTGGTCAGCACGCCAATCGCCCGTTCCACCACCGGATCACGCAAGGTAATGCAGTGTGCGCCGAGCTCTTGCATCTGCCCGGCGCACAACGCCGGTACCGCGCTTACGCCCAAGCCGCTGGCGACCATCCGCCCGACGGTCGCCAACTGATGACTTTCAAACTCCACCGGCAATTTCATGCCCCGCGCCTGCAAATGTTCTTCCAGCATCACCCGCACCGTAGAGGGTCGCTGCAAGGTGATGAACGGCTCCTTGAGCAGCGTTTGCCAGTCGATGGCATCGAGCTCGACCAGCGGCGAGTCCTTGGGCACGATGGCCACGAAGCGGTCCATGTACAACGGCGTGAACGCCAGCGACGAACTCTGCGTCGGCTCAAACGCCACGCCCAGCTCCACTTGGCGGTCGCGGACCATTTCCAGCACCTGCTCGTTGATCACGTCATTGACCGTGACGTTGACCTTCGGATAACGCGCACGGAACGTCTTGAGAATCGGCGGCAGCAGGTTGCCGGCAAACGACGGCATGGCCGCCAGCGTCACGCGGCCACGCTGCAGGGTAAAGCGCTGGCGCAGCTCATCCTCGGCGTTGTCCCAGTCAGCAATCAACCGGCGAGCCAGTGGCACCAGCGACTCGCCCTCGGCGGTCAGCGCCACGTTGCGCGTGTTGCGGGTGAACAGGCGCCCGCCCAGCCCGTCTTCCAGCGCCTTGATCGTCAGGCTCAACGCCGATTGCGACAGGTGCAAGCGCTCGCACGCCACGGCAAAACTCAGACTCTGGGCCACAGCCAGGAAGGCGCGGATCTGCTTGACTGTCATGACCGGTGGCTCCAACGTATTACGGGCGATTGATTAGTGAGTTTTATCTATCAATCAACCTTAAAAATCAACTTAACAAATGAATGCAGTGACGCGACACTTCATCGCATACGGCTAGCCAGCCGCCCACAAAGAATAAAAGAGGTGCATATGGCAGGTTTCGACAAGCGCGTGAGTTCCTACGAGGAAGCCATGGCCGGTCTTGAAGACGGCATGACCGTGATCGCTGGCGGCTTCGGCCTGTGCGGGATCCCGGAAAACCTGATCAACGAGATCAAGCGCAAAGGCACTCGCGACCTCACGGTGGTTTCCAACAACTGCGGCGTGGACGGTTTCGGCCTCGGCGTGCTGCTGGAAGACCGGCAGATCAGCAAAGTTGTGGCCTCGTACGTGGGCGAGAACAAGATGTTCGAAGAGCAGCTGCTCAGCGGCGCCATCGAAGTGGTCCTGACCCCGCAAGGCACCCTCGCCGAAAAAATGCGCGCTGGCGGCGCCGGCATCCCGGCCTTCTTCACCGCCACTGGCGTCGGCACTCCGGTCGCTGATGGCAAGGAAGTGCGCGAATTCCATGGCCGCCAGTACCTGATGGAAGAATCCATCACCGGCGACTTCGCCATCGTCAAAGGCTGGAAAGCCGACCATTTCGGTAACGTGATCTATCGCCACACCGCCCAGAACTTCAACCCGCTGGCCGCCACCGCCGGCAAGATCACCGTGGTTGAAGTCGAAGAAATCGTTGAACCCGGCGAGCTGGACCCGGCGCAGATCCACACCCCAGGCATCTACGTCGACCGGGTCATTTGCGGCACGTTCGAGAAGCGCATCGAACAGCGCACCGTGCGTAAGTGATCCCCTGCCCCCGGACCGAATGAAGGAATAACGACAATGGCACTTTCCCGCGAACAAATGGCTCAACGCGTCGCCCGCGAAATGCAGGACGGCTTTTACGTGAACCTGGGCATCGGCATCCCGACCTTGGTTGCCAACTACATCCCCGAAGGCATGGAAGTCATGCTGCAGTCGGAAAACGGCCTGCTCGGCATGGGTCCTTTTCCTACTGAAGAAACCATCGATGCCGACATGATCAACGCCGGCAAACAAACCGTGACCGCACGTACCGGCGCTTCGATCTTTTCGTCGGCCGAGTCCTTCGCAATGATCCGCGGTGGCCATGTCGACCTGACCGTGCTGGGCGCCTTTGAAGTAGACGTACAAGGCAACATTGCCTCGTGGATGATCCCGGGCAAGCTGGTCAAGGGCATGGGCGGCGCCATGGACCTGGTCGCCGGCGCAGACAACATCATCGTCATCATGACCCACGCGTCCAAGGACGGTGAGTCCAAGCTGCTGGACCATTGCAGCCTGCCGCTGACCGGCGCCGGTTGCATCAAGCGCGTGCTGACTGACCTGGCGTATCTGGAAATCGAAAACGGCGCGTTCATTCTCAAAGAACGTGCGCCGGGCGTCAGCGTCGAGGAGATCGTTGCCAAGACGGCGGGTAAACTGATTGTTCCCGATCACGTCCCGGAAATGCAGTTCGCTGCCCAGTGAGGAATCCTTCCATGCAAGACGTCGTAATTGTTGCCGCCACCCGCACTGCCATCGGCAGCTTCCAGGGTTCCCTGGCGGGCGTGTCCGCGGTTGACCTCGGTGCGGCGGTGATCCGTCAGTTGCTGGCGCAAACCGGCCTGAACCCGGCGGAAGTCGATGAAGTAATCATGGGCCAGGTCCTGACCGCTGGTGCCGGGCAAAACCCTGCGCGCCAGTCCGCGATCAAGGCCGGCCTGCCGTTCACCGTACCGGCCATGACCCTGAACAAGGTCTGCGGCTCGGGCCTCAAGGCCTTGCACCTGGCGACCCAGGCGATTCGCTGCGGCGATGCCGAGGTGATCATTGCCGGCGGCCAGGAAAACATGAGCCTGTCCAACTACGTGATGCCGGGCGCTCGCACTGGCTTGCGCATGGGTCACGCGCAAATCGTCGACACCATGATCAGCGACGGCTTGTGGGATGCGTTCAACGATTACCACATGGGCATCACTGCCGAAAACCTGGCTGAAAAGTACAACCTGACCCGCGAGCAGCAGGACGCTTTTGCCGCCGCCTCCCAGCAAAAAGCCACGGCAGCCATTGAAGCCGGGCGTTTTGCCGATGAGATCACGCCGATCCTGATTCCTCAGCGCAAGGGCGACCCGCTGTCCTTTGCCACCGACGAGCAGCCACGCGCCGGTACCACCGCTGAAGCGCTGGGCAAGCTGAAAGCAGCGTTCAAAAAGGACGGTTCGGTGACGGCTGGCAACGCTTCGTCGCTGAACGACGGTGCTGCTGCCGTGATCCTGATGAGCGCCGACAAAGCCAAGGCCCTTGGCCTGCCGGTGCTGGCGAAAATCGCCGCTTATGCCAACGCTGGCGTAGACCCGGCGATCATGGGCATCGGCCCGGTGTCCGCCACCCGTCGTTGCCTGAGCAAGGCCGGCTGGTCCATCGACCAACTGGACCTGATCGAAGCCAACGAAGCGTTCGCCGCTCAATCGCTGGCAGTGGCCAAGGACCTGGAATGGGACTTGAACAAAGTCAACGTCAACGGCGGCGCCATCGCATTGGGTCATCCGATCGGTGCATCGGGCTGCCGCGTGCTGGTGACCTTGCTGCATGAAATGATCAAGCGTGACGCCAAGAAAGGCCTCGCCACCTTGTGCATCGGCGGTGGTCAGGGCGTGGCCTTGGCAATCGAACGAGCGTAAAGCGTTCAACAGACTGCGCGGGGACCCACGAAGATCCGTCGCAGTCTGGTAACACCCCCGGTGCGATTCACCTCGCACCGGGTTCTACCGCATACCTTGTAGCAGCTGGCACATAACCTTGTGTAGCAGCTGGCGAAGCCTGCGTCCGGCTGCGAAGCAGTCGTAAAGTCAGGCAATGCGGTGCATCAGGAAGACCGAGTGTTCGGGTTTTACGACTGCTTCGCAGCCGGACGCAGGCTACGCCAGCTGCTACAGATCGTGCGCTCAGGCGAATTTCACCAGGTTCAGTGCTGGCAACGGCCCGCCTGGAAACTGCACCAGCCGCGCACCGATGCTCAACGCCCCGAGATCGATGCCGAAGAATCCCAACCGATCGATCAGCGCCGCCACCCGGGCTTTGGCCTCGACATCATCCCCCGACATGAACAGCACTCTGCGACCACCCTCCGCGCCTGGGTCGCTTTCAAGCAACCGCGCCTGAAGGTGATTGAACGCCTTCACCACCCGCGCCCCCGGTACCCATTCGGCAAACACTTCGCTGGACATGCGTCCGTGCAAGTCCACAGCCTTGAACGATGGCGCCTCAATCGAGTTGTTGGCATCGATCACGATCCGCCCGCCGAAATCCGACAGCCCCGCCAACGCCGCTGGCAATTTCGACCAGTTCACCGCCACCAGTACGATGGGTTGGGCGGCGGCTTCTTCACGGGTGCCGGCACGCGCCGTCGGCCCCAGCTCTGCCACCAGTGACGCGAGGGTTTGCGGCCCGCGACTGTTGGCGATAACTACTTCAATGCCTTTGCGCGACAGGGCTCTGGCAAATGCTGCGCCGATGGCCCCAGCGCCAATGATTCCGATAGTGCTCATGGTGTATTCCTCTCAAGTGATTAACGGTGGGATGAATACTGCCCTTGCCATTAGCGCGTGATTAGCCGGTAATGCCTTGAATCATCTTCAAGCATTGCTATCAGGCAACCGACATGGAAACCCTTGCCAACCTCGAGTGCTTTGCCCGCAGCGCCGAAACCGGCAGTTTTTCGGCAGCCGCGCGATTGCTGGCCCTGACACCGGCAGCCGTCAGCCGCAACGTGGCGATGCTTGAACGCAACCTCGGTGTGCGGCTGTTCCAACGCTCGACCCGCAAGCTCTCACTGACCGAGGCCGGCGAGCGTTTTCTGGCGAGCATCGGCGGCAATCTTGAGGCGTTGCAGGCGGCAATCAGCGCGGTGAACAGTGATCGGGGTGAGCCCGCCGGGGTGCTTAAAGTCAGCCTCGCACCGACCTTTGGCATCGGTCATATCTTGCCGCTGTTGCCAGCATTCCTTGAGCAATACCCATTGATCCGACCGGAATGGCACTTCGAAAACCGCCCCGTGGATCTGATTGCCGAAGGCTATGACGCGGCCATCGGTGGCGGCTTCGAATTGACGCCCGGTGTGGTGTCGCGGACGTTGGCGTCGGCGCACGTGGTGGCGGTTGCTTCCCCGGCCTATCTGGCCGTGCACCCGGAGCCCGCGCATCCGGCGGACTTGTCCAGGCACAGCGGCATCGTGATGCGCGGCAGCCGCACCGGGCGGATTCGTCATTGGGTGATGCAGGACGGTGCGGGCCGTGAAGCGTCGGCGGATCTGAGTGAAAACATCGTGCTCAATGACCCGGCGGCCATGCGCGAAGCCGCGATACTCGGTCTGGGTGTGACGCTGCTGGTGTTGCCGGACGTGATCGCCAACCTCCAGCGCGGCGAACTGGTGCGCTTGCTGCCCCACTGGCACGCGGACGCGGGGCCGATTTCGCTGTATTACCCGAGCCGAACGCTGATGCCGGCCAAGACCCGAGTGTTTATTGATTTTGTGGTAGGCGCATTCCAGAAATAATCCACGCTGATCATTCCCACGCTCTGCGTGGGAATGCAGCCCGGGACGCTCCGCGTCCCATCCAGAGCCGAACGCGGAGCGTCCGTAGAGGTATTCCCACGCAGAGCGTGGGAACGATCAGCGTCAGGCCAGAAACTGGAAGATCAACCAGCTATTCGCCCCACTGATCACCGCAAACAGCCCCCACACCAACACCCGCGTCGGCCACCGATTCACAAACGGCCCCATCAATTTGTGATCACTGGTCATGCGAATCAGCGGGTACAACGCAAATGGCAATTGCAAACTCAACACCACCTGGCTCAACACCAGCAGCTTGCCGATCGCATCATCCCCCATCAGCCAGACCCCGATGAACGCCGGGATCAACGCCAGCCCACGGGTGATCAAGCGTCGTTGCCAGCACGGAATCCGCAGGTTCAGAAAGCCTTCCATGATCACCTGCCCGGCGATGGTCCCGGTAAAGGTCGAACTCTGCCCCGATGCCAGCAACGCCACGCCGAACAGTACACTGGCCATCGCCCCGCCGACCAACGGGTCCAGCAGGTGATAGGCATCCTGAATGTCCACGACATCGGTATGCCCGGTCTTGTGGAATGCGGCCGCCGCGAGAATCAGGATCGCCGCGTTGACCAGCAACGCCAACGCCAGCGAGCCGATGGTGTCGATGCGCGCCAGTTTCACCGCATCCTGCTTGCTGGCCAGGTCCTTGCCAATCAACCGGGTTTGTACGATGGATGTGTGCAAATACAGGTTATGCGGCATCACCGTGGCCCCGAGAATACCGATCGCCAAATACAGCGGCGCGGCCTCGCTGATGGCGGACAGTGACGGTGTGAACCCTCGGGCGACTTCCGGCCAGTAGGGTTTGATCAGCAACAGTTCGACAAAAAAAACACACGCCGATGGTGCTCACCAGCACCAGCATGATCGCTTCCAGTCGACGGAAACCACGGTTTTGCAGGGCCAGCACCAGCAGCGTGTCGAACGCGGTCAGTGCGATGCCAAACGTCAGCGAACACCCCAGCAACAGATGGAACGCCAGCGCGCAGCCGAGCACTTCAGCGAGGTCGGTGGCGATGATAGAGATTTCCGCCAACACCCATTGAGTTCGCGCAGTACGGGTGCTGTAGCGCTCACGGGACAACTGCGCCAGGTCGCGCCCGGTGGCAATGCCCAGCCGCGAACACAAACACTGCACCGCCATCCCGGCCAGGCTCGCCAGCAGCACCACAAACAACAGGCTGTAACCAAACCGCGAACCGGCTTCGATGGCGGTCGCCCAATTGCCGGGGTCCATGTAACCGATGGACACCAGCAAGCCTGGGCCGGCAAAGCGCAACACACGTTTGAAGAATGACGCACGAGGGTCGACCGGGACGGAGCCCGCCACCTCTGGCGGGCAAAACGGCGCAGTAGCGGTTTTCGGCAAACTGAATTTCACACGATGATCCATCAACAGGTGGTAAGGCGCGGGGTCGCGCGCAGATCATCGCAAACTTTACGGGACAACGCCCAGCAACTGCTGGCGCAACTCGGGATTGCTCGTGTGCGGGTCGAACCAGATCGCGAAAAACGCCCGGGCGAATTGCGGGTCGTTCACTTCACGCAACAATTGCTGACCGACAAAAAAACGCGCGCCCTGCCCTGGCAGATAGACGCCGGTCAATCGCGTGCCGGGCTGCACATCGATGAACGACTGCTGCATCAGTGCCTGCCACGCCGCCAACTGCTCGGCACTGACCGTATCGCCGCAGACTCGCTTGATTTCCTTGACGGTCGCTTGCACCAACTGCTCGCGGGAGATCGAGCGCTGGTAAATCAGCTCAAGGGCAAACGGCTTATCACTGGAGAACGGTCGCTCCACGCTCCAGAGCCGCGCACTGTAGACGTCAAAACCGTACTTGCGAAACTCGCCGCTGCCAATGAGCTGCGCACCGGGTAACGCCTCCTGCCAATTAGCCAGCGCCTGGCAACCGAGCAGTGCCAGCAGCCAAAGACCATGGCGCAGTGATGATTGTTGGCGGTTCATGCTGAGCTCGCCCCCCTCGAGGAATGCCTTGATAAAACGTATGTGTAAAAGCGGGTTTCGTACAATTTTCGGTGCTCTTATTTTTGTATACAAAATCACCCTATCCGTAGCGCAATCTACTGCATGCAATGTTACCGTTGCCACCTCACCCTGATCGGAGATGTGCGCGTGTTGATCCTCAAACTGCTGGTGATCCCGGGATTTCTGCTGCTGATTTCACTGGCCGGTAAACGCTGGGGGCCAAGCGTGGCCGGTTGGCTGTCGGGATTGCCGGTGGTGGTCGGGCCCATTCTGCTGTTCCTCGCCCTCGAACAAGGTGAAGCGTTCGCCGCGCAATCGGCCACGGCGGCGTTGTCGGCGATGTTCGCGATGATTGCCTTCTGCGTGACCTATGCCCAGGTCGCCCAACGGACCGGATGGCCGTTGGCGTTGACGGTTTCACTGTCAGTCTGGATGGGGGTGGCGATGGTACTGGCGCTGATCCCTGCGTCCCTGCTGTTCTCCGTGTGCGCCGCCGCGACCGCGCTGCTCGCCGCACCGTACCTGTTCCCGACCGTGAAGCCCTTGACCAGCGGCCCGGCACCCAAGTCCGACAAACTGATCCTGCGGATGATTGCCGGCGCCCTGCTCACCTTGATCGTCACCTTCCTGGCCAGCACCGTCGGTGACCGCTGGAGCGGCCTGCTCGCGGTTTTCCCGGTATTGGGCAGCGTGATGGCGGTGTTTTCCCAGCAAACCCGAGGCCCGGCGTTCACAGCGGCGTTGCTGCGAGCGACGGCCACGGGCATGTATTCGTTCGCGGCGTTTTGCCTGGTGTTGTCGTTGGCGTTGCCGCACATGGGGCTCAACGCTTTTGTGCTGGGCGTTGCCGTGTCGGTCGCCATGCTGGCCGTGACCAAACGCTTGCTGGCGCGGCCGGTCGGCGCGACGTCGGGCGCTGGACGAACAGCGATCAAGGACTAAGCTCCAACGAGTCATCGGGCAAGGATGTTGCCCGCCCCTATGCGCTGAAGGAACAGACATGACTCAGTCTCGCGTGCGCAATGCCGGACCGGCGACGGCCGTCGGCGTGATTGCGATCTTCCTCTGGTCTTGTCTTGCGCTGCTGACCACCCTGACCGAAGGCATTCCACCCTTTGAACTGCTGACCCTGAGTTTCGGCGTCGCGTTTGCCGCGAGCCTGATCATTCTGGGGCGCCGCGGGGTGGCCGGTTTCAATAGCTGGCGCCAACCCTGGGCGGTATGGGCCTCTGGCTTCGTCGGGATTTTCGTTTATCACGCGCTGTATTTTTTTGCGCTCAAGGTCGCACCGGCGGCCGAAGCCAGCCTGATCAACTACCTGTGGCCGCTGTTGCTGGTGCTGCTGTCGGCGTTCGCCGCCGGAGAAAAGCTGCACAAGCGCCAAGTGCTCGGCGCCTTGCTGGGCCTGGCGGGCACGGCGTTCATCATGCAGCAACGCGCGACGCACACCGCTGGCGCAATGCCCTTGGCCGGGTATCTGGCGGCGTTCGGTTGTGCGTTGATCTGGGCTGGATACTCGGTGTTCAACCGCCGCTTCAGTGAAGTCCCGAGCAGCATTATCGGCGGCATCTGTGGCATGTCCGCGGCTGCGGGGCTGGTTTGTCACCTGGCCTTCGAAACCACCGTGAGGCCCGACTCGGCGCAATGGGTCGCCATTATTGTCCTCGGCCTGGGACCGGCAGGCCTGGCGTTTTTTGCCTGGGACCACGCCACCAAACACGGCCACCTGGCGACGCTGGGGGCCTTGTCCTATCTGGCGCCATTGATGTCGACCCTGCTGCTGATCGTCGTTGGCCATGGTTATGCCGGGCCGACCCTGATCATTCCGGCGCTGCTGATTATTGCCGGGGCGGTGATTGCCACGTGGCAAGCCACCGACAAAAGCCCTGCAACACGTTCGATCACTTCGCACGAGTAGAGCAACAACCTCGCACGTCAATCGAACAGGTTTCCCGCAACATCAACCTCAGTTCACCCCCCATCACTGACTGAGGCCTACACCATGAAATTCTTTTTCCACCCTTCGCCTAACCCGATGAAAGTGGCCCTGCTGCTCGAAGAGTTGCAAACGCCTTATGAATTGATCGGCGTCGACACCTTCAAAGGCGAACAACACCTGCCAGCCTTTTTGGCGATCAACCCGAACGCCAAGGTGCCCGCACTGGTTGACGGCGACGCCACTGTATTCGACTCCCAGGCGATCCTGTTGCACCTGGCGCAAAAATATCAACGCTTCCTGCCGACCACCGCGGCTGGCAATGCCGAACTGCTGTCGTGGCTGATGTTTATCGCCACCGGCCTGTCGCCATTCTCGGGGCAAGCCGTGCACTTCCTGCACCACGCCCCCGAAGACCTGCCTTATGCCAAGAACCGCTACTTGAAAGAAGTCGAGCGTCACTACCGCGTACTCGACCAGCGTCTGGCCGATCATCAATACCTGGCCGGCGACACTTACAGCATCGCCGACATGGCGCTCTGGGGTTGGGCCAATTACGCACCGTACATCCTTGGCGAGAACGGCCTGGCGGCATACCCGAACGTCAAGCGCCTGTTCGATGAAATCAGTGCCCGCCCGGCCGCGCAGCGAGCCCACGGCCTGAAAGAAAAACTGGTATTGAAGGCTGAGTTCGACGAAGAAACCCGTCGCAACCTGTTCCCGCAGAACCAGGCTTAATCCACCAATTACGGCATTCGAGGGTGATGAAATGAGTGATCACGTCGCGTTTATCGTTTACCTGCCGGCCAAACCCGAACGGTTCACCGAAACCAAAGAGCGGCTGTTGGAGGTGGTGCACCAGATGTCCGCCGAGCCAGACTTCGTCAACACCTGGGTCCACCAGTTGCAGGACGAACCAAACACTCTGGTGCTCTACGAAACCTGGAACTGCAGCAAGGAAGACTTCATCGCGCGTCACCTGAGCAAACCGTATCGCGAGGAATACGAAAAGCTATTGCCGGACTTGTTGGCCAAGGAGCGTCGGATCGAGTTTCTGGAAGTGATCCGCAGCTATCCGTCGCGCCGCGAGGTGTAAACCGACACCGCGCTGGAATGCTTTACAACGTCCATGGGATGATCGCCGTCAAAGCGCGATCATCCCTGGAGTTTTTGCATGTCACTGTTGAGTAAAAAAACCGCTGTCCTGTTGCTGACCGCGGTTGCCAGTCTGGGCGCGTTGCATGCACAGGCGGCCAAGGCCCCTGCCAGCAATAACGAGCCGGCTCAGAAAGTCTCGATGCTGGGCGGCAAGTTCACCTTCACCCTGCCCAAAGGCTTTACCGCCAACACCCTGCCGTCCAGCCCGACCGGCGCGAGCGGCACCATGTACACCAACGAAACCACCAAAACCGTGGTGATCACCGCTGAAAACAACCTGCCGAAAGACGTCAGCGTCACCGACAACGACGGTGCGTTTCTCGACGGTACGGTCGCCGATTTCGACGCATCACAACGCAACGCCCTGCCGGACTTCAACAAGCTCAGCGAAAAAAGCCTGACGCAAAGAGGTACCGGGCTGGGGCTTCGCCAGGTTGACAGCACGGCCACACAGGGCGGTGGCATGACCCTCAACACCACACTGATGGCCGCGTCCGGCAACCGCATGGCCGTGGTTCAGGTCATTTCCCGTCCGGGCGACATGGCCGCGCATGAGACGTTGATCAAACAGATCGTCAGCAAGTAAGCGTCAAGGGTTGAGGCGCTGCAACCAGGCGTTCAAATCCTCGATCTCGGCCGCACTGATGGTGTGGCCGAGCCCTTCGTAGGCATGAAACTCGGGCTTGAGTGAGAGTTTCTGCAACAGGCTCTCGGCGTCAGTGCCATCCTTGTACGGCAGGATGTCATCCTCAGTGCCATGAGTAATGAAAATGGCCAGTTTCTGGAGTTTTTCATCGGGTTTCAGTTCGGATTCGAGCACCGGCAAAATCCGTCCGCTCAACGCCGCAATCCCGCCGACTGCTTCGGGATGACGCAACCCCACCTCGTAAGACATGATCGCGCCCTGGCTAAAACCCACCAGGTACACCTTCTGCGGTTCGGTGTGATATTTTTTTGCGGCGCGTGCGATGAAATCCAGCAGGATCTGGCGGGCGGTTTTCAAGTCGTCGGTATGGCCGTTATAAGCGCCCTCGCCCTTCTGGCGAAACCACTGGTAACTGCCCTCTTCCAACGTCATTGGCGCACGCACCGACAGGTAAGTGTAGGTGGCAGGCAGATCATCCTTGATGCCGAACAGGTCCTGCTCGTTACTGCCGTAACCGTGGATGAAAATCACCAGTGGCTGATGGCTTGAATCCGCGGTGGTCTGTTCCTGGTAGTTGAGCGGCAGATCGGTTTGCAGCGTGGTTTGTGCATGGACCGTGGCGGATGCCAGCAGCGCCAACAGGGCGAGAAATTTCAACATAAGCCTACCTCCAGAGGGTGCAGGGTTTCCGGGGTAAGCGTAGCACTGCGGCCACCTGATAGATCAGGTGTTGCTGATGGCCCCATCGCGGGCAAGCCCGGCTCCCACAGATGTCTTTGTTGCAACACAAAGGTGTGTACAACACCCATCCTCGGTAGGAGCCGAGCTTGCTCGCGATGAGGCCCTCAAGCACAACGAAAGACCTCAGTCGTTAATCAGTTTCCCAACCCGAATCGGTTCCCGTCCCGCCACTTTCGCCTGCCACGTGCCCGGCTGGGTATAGCGCCCGCGATCAATCGCAAACAACACACCGCTGGTTCCGGCATGCACCGTCGTGACCTTGTCTTGCAGTGGATCAACCACTTCAAACAGGGCATCGCCCTGCGCCACCCACTCACCGGCCTCGCGCAGGAAACTGACCACCCCGTGATGCGGCGCAAACAGGTATTGGGTGCCCTCGAACGGCATGCCTTCACAGCACTCGTCCGGTGCTGCCGGCCATTCGCCTTTGATGAAGCCCTGCTCGGCGAGGAAACCCAAGATGGCCTCGCAATTGGCTTGAGCCTGATCGACGCGGGTGTCGCCCATGCTGCCCAGCTCCAGCGTGGTCGCCAGATTGGCCGGTGGAATCGCCGCCTCAGGAAACGCTCGCGCCAGGCGCAACCACGGCGACGAACACGATTCATCGAACGAGCTGCCGCCGGAATCTTCACACAACAATGCCACGCCGGCCTTCAACCGTGCCGCCAGGGATTGCCACTGCGGCCAGTGCTGCGGCAACGCATAAATATGAATCGCCGCATCGAAATCGCAATGCAGATCGAGGGTGATGTCGGCATCGCACGCATGGCGCAACAGCAAGCGATGCATGGCTTCCAGCTGCGAGGCGGGTGCTGGCAAACCGTCGAGCACCTGGCCCATGGCCTGGCGAATCAGCGCGATGTTGGCTTGCGCATCGTTGCCCAACCGGTCGCCGATCAGCTCAGCCACGGGTGCGCTGAGTTCCACGAACGAACGGTTGAAATTTTTGCCGCTGCCCAGTTCAAAACGGCCCATATGGCTGCCTTGCAGGTGCTGGTCCAGGCCAATCGGATTGGCCACCGGCACCAGTTCGATCACGCCCTGCAACTGCCCCTGGGTTTCGAGTTCAGCCAGGCGCTTTTTCAGCTCCCATGCCGTACGCATGCCTGGCAGTTCATCCGCATGCAGGCTGGCCTGGATGTAGACCTTGCGCGTGCCCGCGCCGTAACGAAACACGCTGAGGGTACGTTCGGTGCCCAGGTGGCTCCAGGGCAGTGAATGTTCGATACGTTGCATGGATAAACTCCTGAAATCTGAACGGTGAGATCCCCTGTGGGAGCGAGCTTGCTCGCGATAGCAGTCTGACAGTCAAGTCATTGTTGCCTGACCCTCCGCTATCGCGAGCAAGCTCGCTCCCACAGGGTTCTCTGCTGCTAAAGAGAATGCACAAAAAAAATGGCAACCGCGTCAACGGTTGCCACTTTTTTAAACGAGATGATTACTCGCCGTAAACGTCAAACTTGAAGTACTTGTCCTGCACTTGCTTGTACTTGCCGTTGGCGCGGATTTCGGTGATAGCGGTGTTGAATTTATCAGCCAGCTCGGTATCGCCCTTGCGCACGGCAATGCCAGCGCCGCCACCGAAGTACTTCGGATCGTTGTACTCAGGACCCACGAACGCGAAACCTTTACCGGCGTCGGTTTTCAGGAAACCGTCGTCCAGGTTGACCGAGTCGGCCAGCAGCGCGTCGATGCGGCCAGAGACCATGTCGAGGTTGGCTTCCTGCTGGGAACCGTAACGCACCAGCTCGATCCCGGCCGGCACCAGCACTTCAGTGGCGAAACGGTCGTGGGTACTGGCGCGCAGCACACCGACTTTCTTGCCTTTGAGATCGGTCAGCGGATCCTTGACGTCGGTGCCAGCCTTCATCACAAAGCGCGCCGGGGTGTGGTAGTACTTGATGGTGAAATCGACGTTCTTTTTACGGTCGTCGGTGATGGTCATGGACGACAGGATGGCGTCGATTTTCTTCACTTTCAGTGCCGGGATCAGGCCGTCGAATTCTTGCTCGACCCACGTACACTTCACTTTCATCTGTTCACACAGTGCATCGCCGATGTCCACGTCGAAACCGGTGAGTTTGCCGTCAGGGGTTTTCATCGAGAATGGCGGGTAACCGGCTTCGATACCGATGCGGATCGGCTTGGCGTCTTCGGCCACAGCGGTCAGGGACAACATCGACAGTGCCAGGGCACCGAACATCACTAGCTTCTTCATTTATAACTCCTGTGTGCGGAGGCTTTTATTGGCAGCTTAAGATTGGCTTTCGGCCGGTGAAAACCGAAGTGGCCGGCAGTCTAGAGTGGCTTCAAATGGGCAAATTGTGTTTAAGCGACAAATACTTATAGAAAAGTGGCTGCTACAACAGAGCGGCTTGATGCGTGCGCCAAGGCGGTGCACAGACTGTAGGACAAGTCCTTTTTTCGGACAAATCTGACAAACAAAACTTACCCGAGAGCCGTGATGCCTACCTTGAATCTGATCCAGCACCACCCCGCCGAAGGCCCTGGTGCCATTGCTGACTGGGCCTCGTCCCGAGGGCTGACGCTGAAGGTGTTTCGTGCCGATCTCGGCCAATTGCCGCCCGTGAGCGCAGCACCGGTGATTGTGTTGGGCGGGCCATATGAATCCAATGCCGGACCGACATGGCTTGAGGCCGAGCGACAGTGGCTGGCGGGCGGTCTGGATAAAGGCGTCGCGGTGTTCGCGATTTGCCTGGGCGCGCAATTGCTGGCGTTGAGCCTGGGCGGAACGGTGCGGCGGATGGCGCGCACGGAAACCGGCTGGACGTCGGTGACATTCATCGATGGGCAAAGGCTGAACGTGCTGGAGTGGCACGAAGACGCGATCGGCCTGCCGCCAAAGGCGCAATTGCTGGCCAGCAGCGATCAATGCGAACAGCAGATGTATCGCGTGGGGCCAACGCGGGTGGGACTGCAGTTCCATCCGGAGTGGAATGCCGAATCGGTGGCGATACTGAATGAACACTTTGCCGAGGAATCACCATTGCCTCGGGCTGAACCGGACAGCGCCGCCTACGCCGCCGTTTATGACTGGCTGCAGGCGACGCTGGATGCGTGGTGGGCGGCTGCGTCCACTCGCTGAACGTCAGGACTGACGGGCTTTTTGTGTTACTTGAACGTCAGCATTCGCAACCAATGGCAGCACTGGCCGGACGCTGTACCGGCGTACTCAATTCAAACCCTTCATCCAGCCACCCGGTCACACCGCCTATCATTTCCTTGACCGGGTAACCCAGCGCCGCGAGCTTCACCGCTGCCTTGTTGGCGCCGTTGCAGTGCGGACCGGCGCAATACACCACGAACAAGCTGCTTTTCGGGTACGCCGCCAACCCTTCAGCATTCAGCAATCGCCCCGGAATATTGATCGCGCCCGGCACATGCCCCCGCTCGAACGCCAGCGGGCCGCGCACGTCGACCAACACGAAATCCACCTCGCCGGCCTGTTGACTGCCGTGGACGTCGGAACAGTCTGTTTCGAATGTCAGACGGTTGCTGAAATGCATCAGGGCGATGGCCGAAGGGGCTGCGGGAATTTCGCGGACCAGGCTGGTCATGGGCAGTACTCCAAAGTCAGGGTGGGTGTGAGAAGACTTTATCCGCCCGATGCTTGGCGCTACAGTGGCGCACAAGACACTCACCGGGAACTTTCCGCCAAATGCAGCCTAACCCTGGATTGGTCGCGATCCTGGCCTACGACGGCCTCTGTACCTTCGAATTCGGCATCGCCGTGGAGATCTTCGGCCTGGCGCGGCCAGAGTTCGACTTTCCTTGGTATGAACACCGGATCGTCGCCGTGGATCAGGGCCCGATGCGCGCCATGGGCGGTATTCAAGTGCTGGCCGATGGCGGCATGGAGCTGCTCGAAGACGCCCGTACCATCATCATTCCCGGCTGGCGCGACCGTCATTCCCCAGTGCCCGAGCACTTGCTCGACGCCCTGCGAAAGGCCCATGCGCGGGGCGCGCGGTTGCTGTCGATCTGTTCCGGCGTATTTGTGCTGGCGGCGACTGGTTTGCTCGATGGCCACGGTGCCACCACTCATTGGCGCTACACCACCGAACTGGCCGAGCGCTTTGCGCATATCCAGGTCAACCCGGACGTGCTCTACGTCGACTCAGGTCAACTGATAACCTCGGCCGGCAGCGCAGCGGGTATCGATGCGTGCCTGCACCTGGTGGCTCGGGATTTCGGTACGCACGTGGCGAATTCGGTGGCGCGACGGCTGGTGATGTCGCCGCAACGCACCGGCGGCCAGGCGCAATTTATTCCGGCACCGGTCAGCCCGACGCCGCGCAGCGATGTGTCACGCGTCATGCAATGGGCGCGCGAGCGCTTGCACGAACCGCTGGAGGTGCGCGAATTGGCCAGCGAGGCGGCCATGAGTGAACGGACGTTCCTGCGTCGGTTCACTGAGGCCACCGGGATGCCGCCCAAAGCGTGGTTACAACATGAGCGACTGGCGCGAGCGCGGGAATTGCTGGAAAGCACCGACCACAACACCGATCAGATTGCCGAGCGGTGTGGGTATCGATCGGTGGAGAGTTTTCGGGTGGCGTTTCGGGGCATTGTGGGTGTACCGCCGTCAGTGTATCGGGAGCGGTTCGGGCGTGGGGGCAGTGCGATCATTTAAGGTGTGTTTGAGGACGCCATCGCGGGCAAGCCCGCTCCCACAGGTTTGCGGGCGTACACAGCATCGGTGGCAGACACCTATCACTGTGGGAGCGGCGGTACGACGATTCGACTTGCCCGCGATGAGGCCATCCCGGACACGAGTTAACTCAAGGCTTACGCAACAGATAGGTATCCATGATCCACCCATTGGCCAATCGAGCTGCCTTGCGCACCCGCTCAATTTCATCACCTACATCCTTGAGTTTGCCGCTGATCAGGATTTCATCCGGCGTGCCTAAATAGGCGCCCCAGTAAATCTCGGTCTCCTGATCCGCCACCTGATGGTAGGCATCCTGCGCGTCCAGCATCACCACCACGCTGTCCGCATCACTCACCTGCCCCGCCGCCAGCCGTCGCCCTGTGGTGATTTCAATCGAGCGGCCAATCTCATTGAGCGGCACTTTATGCTGCGCCGCCAAGGCCTGGACGCTGGTAATACCGGGGATGACCTCGAACTCGAACACACAGCGCCCCGAGGCCAGAATCGCCTGCAAAATCCTGATCGTGCTGTCGTACAACGCCGGATCGCCCCACACCAGGAAACCGGCGCACTGATCATCGCTCAGGTGCTCATTGATCAAGCGCTCGAAGGTCAATTGCTTGGCAAGGTTGAGGTCTTCGACACTGTTCGTGTAGTCCACATCACCGCGCTCGCGCTCGGGGCTGTGGGCTTCGACGAAGCGGTAGTCGCGATCGGTGATGTAGCGCTCGCAGATCTCGCGACGCAGGTCGATCAACGAGTCTTTGCTCTGGCCCTTGTCCATCAGGAAAAACACATCGACACGGTTCAGCGCCTTCACAGCCTGCATCGTGACGTAGTCGGGGTTGCCGGCGCCAATGCCGATGACCAGCAGTTTTTTCATCACGACACTCCTTCGGCGTCGGTGCCGAGCAAGCGCAGACGCCAGCGGCCGGTGAAGCGCAATTCGATGGCTGACAACGGCTCAACGTCGATCTGATTGAAGGCCGCGCCCTGCACCACTTCCATCAACGCCGCCCGTATGACGAAGGGGTGGGTGATGGCAACGATATGCCCCGGTGCGCTTTCAAGCGTTTGAAGCCACTGCGCCACGCGCTGGCGCAACTGCACCACCGACTCACCGCCATGCGGCGCCGATGCCGGATCATCGAGCCAGGCCTGGAGCGCCGACGCTTGTGACGTTTGCAAGGCATCGATGTGTACGCCGTGCCACTGTCCGAAGTCGCATTCGCTCAATGCCGCGACGACTTCAACATCATCGCCGAACAAGGCCGCGGTTTGCCGGGTACGCATCTCCGGACCGCACAGTAAACGGGGCGTCCCTTTGAACTGGCTGCGGCGCGAGCCTTTCGCCAATTGCCAATCCATTTCCAGTGGCTCGTTCGTAGGAAAATACGCCAATTTCTGTGCGACGGTTCGAGCGTGACAAATCAGAGTCAAACGGGTTGCCTGCACGAATTATCCACCTGTCGAAACCATCGAAAACGGCAACGCGCCGCAAAAACTTGCCCAATTGTGCCCCAAGAAGCCCGGTTCAGGGCGTTTCGTTTCACCGGTCACGCACCGCGTGCCGAACGCCAGGGTCGATGAAATTCGGCAATGTCCCACACGGTTATGGGCGATTACCTACAAGCGCTGTCGATTTCCATGTAGCCCCCTTAGCACGCGGGTTTCGCCCCATTTTGGGGCTCGAAAAAACCGCCGAAAAATTCACTAGACTTGTGGAGTCCGCTACATAAATACTGTTTTAGCAATTTATGAAATGAAACCAACACCCATCCAGCAGGAGCCCGGATGCCCTCTCTCAGAGACCAGATCACCGACGCCGGCATGGAGCTGACGCCGTCGGAACGCAAGGTCATACGTGCCTTGCTGGATCAGTACCCGCGTAACGGCCTCGGCCCGATGTCACGTTTGGCCGAACACGCCGGCGTCAGCGATCCCACCATTGTGCGCCTGGTGAAAAAACTCGGGTTCAACGGTTATGCTGATTTCCAGGATGCCCTGCTCAGCGACATGGACCAGCGTTTGCGTTCCCCCAGTGCCCAGTTGCAACGGCGCTCCCATCTGCACAAAGGCGATGCATGGAGCCACTGTCTGGCGAGCAGCCATCGAGCGTTGGTGGATACCCACGCACTGACTCAGCCCGAAGACATCCGGATCCTCGTGGAATGGCTGCTCGACACTCGCCATCAGGTGCACTGCTTTGGCGGGCGCTTCAGCAATTTCCTCGCCCAGTACTTGCTCAACCACCTGCGCCTGCTACGCCCCGGCTGTTTTGCCCTGGAAGACAACGCGCAACTGCCGGACCGAGTGTTCGATGTGCAGCGCCAGGACGTGGTGCTGGTGTTCGATTACCGCCGCTACCAGTCGCGGACCTTGCGGTTGACCAACGCCGTCAAGAGCCGATACGCACGGGTGGTGTTGTTCACTGACATCTACACTTCCCCACTACGCGAGATGGCTGACCTGATTATCAGTGCGCCGGTTGAATCGGTGTCAGCCTTCGACACCATGGTTCCGGCGCTGGCCCAGGTCGAGGCGTTGATTGCCTGCCTGACGTTGCGCAGCCCGGACCTGGCCGATCGCCTGGAAGGCATCGACGCCCTGCGCGGCGAATTCGACACCCACCTGCTGGAGGATAAATAAGGATGTTTACGCTCCCCCATTGCTCACCCCGGGACCTGCCATTCATCGCCCACCACACCGCGTTACTGTGGGCACCGGCGATCATGTACAACACGGTGCTGGCCGACCCGAGCAACGACTGACAAAAAAAAGGGCGGCGTCTGACAACAAATCAGGCGAGCGCTGCTTTCATGCGTGGAAACCGACAGTGATAGTCAGGTTCGGTGCCAATCACCGAACCCTTTGATACAGGAGTGCAGCCATGCTGGTCTTACGCCCAGTCGAGTTAACCGACCTGCCCCAATTGCAGCAACTGGCCCGTGACAGCCTGGTGGGCGTCACGTCTTTGCCCGATGACAGCGAACGCTTGCGCAGCAGAATTCTCGAGTCCTGCGCCTCACTGGACAAAGGCGTTGAGAAACATGGCCCGGAGAACTACTTCTTCGTGCTGGAGGACCTGACGGCCCGGCGCCTGGTGGGTTGCTCGGAAATCCTGGCCACCGCCGGGTTCAACGAGCCCTTCTACAGCCTGCGCAACCGCCACTTCACCAGCGCCTCGCGGGAGTTGAACATCGAGCATGGCGTGCCGGCACTGTCTTTATGCCACGACCTTAATGGTCACACCCTGCTGCGCGGCTTTCACATCGACGACGACCTGGTGCGCACCGAGTTCTCGGAGTTGCTGTCACGGGCACGGCTGCTGTTTATCGCGGCCCATTCGCAGCGATTTGCGGACGTTGTAATCACCGAAATCGTCGGCTACAGCAACGACGAGGGGCAATCGCCGTTCTGGGATGCCGTGGGCAAGCACTTTTTCGACCTGCCTTATACCGAGGCCGAACGCCTGTGCGGGCTGGAAAGCCGGACCTTTCTCGCCGAACTGATGCCGCAGTACCCGATATACGTTCCCATGCTGCCCCAGGCTGCGCAGGACTGCATCGGCCGGATTCACCCCGACGGCCAGGAGGCCTTCGACATTCTTGAACGCGAAGGCTTTGAAACCAACAGCTACATCGACCTGTTCGACGGTGGCCCGACCTTGTATGCACGCACCTCGAACGTACTCACCATCGCCCAAAGCCTGAAGGCAACGGCGCAGGCCGTTTCGTCCATCGATGCACGAGGCAGGTATCTGGTCAGCAATGACGCACTCAAGGGCTATCGCGCGATCGTCGCCGAACTGGATTACCAGGCCGGGCACCCGGTAGGGTTGAGCGCCGACATGTGCAGGGCCCTGAACGTGACCGATGGCAGCCCGATCCGGTTGATCGCCCTGTGAGCATCACTCGGCCCCGTGGCCAACGACAGCGCCCGAACAGGCGCGAAGAAGGAGCTGCATCATGATTGTCCGCCCGGTTCGCGTCACCGACCTGCCCGCCTTGATGGACCTGGTGCAACAGGCCGGCCCCGGGTTCACCACCCTGCCGGCCAACGAGGATCGCTTGGCGCACCGGGTGCGCTGGGCCCAGCGGACATTCGCCGAACAAGTCGAGCGTGCGGATGCCGATTACCTGTTTGTGCTTGAGGATGACGATCAGCAAGTGGTCGGCGTAAGTGCCTTGACCGGCGCCGTGGGCCTGCGTGAACCCTGGTACAACTATCGGGTCGGGTTAACTGTCAGCGCTTCGCCGGACCTGGGCATTCAACGACAGATTCCGACCCTGTTCCTGAACAACGAAATGACTGGCCAATCGGAACTCTGCTCGCTCTTTCTGCGCCACGACCAACGCCATGGCACCCATGGCCGGCTCCTGTCGCTGGCGCGCCTGCTGTTCGTCGCAGAATTCCCCCAGCAGTTCGGCGACAAGCTCATTGCCGAACTGCGTGGCCGCGCCGACGAGCATGGCTGTTCACCATTCTGGGACAGCCTGGGCCGGCATTTCTTCAAGATGGAATTCAGCCACGCCGACCACCTGTCGGGGTTGGGCAGTAAATCGTTCATCGCCGAATTGATGCCGCGCCAACCGCTCTACACCTGCCTCCTGACGGAACAGGCCCAAGCCGTGATCGGCAAGGCACACCCGAACACCGAACCGGCCTTGAAGATCCTCAGCGCCGAGGGTTTTTCCCACAAGGGCTACATCGATATTTTCGACGCAGGTCCGGTGATTGAAGCACCGGTGTCGGAAATCCGCACCGTGCGCGACAGCCAGGCCCTGGTGCTGACCATTGGCACGCCCGACGAACAGGCCCCGGTCTGGCTGATCCACAACCGTCGCCTGGAAAACTGCCGCATCACCGCCGCCAAGGCACGCATGGTGGGCAACAGCCTGATTGTCGACCGACTCACTGCCAAACGGCTGCAACTGCAGCCCGGCAACTCCGTGCGTGCGGTGCCATTGCTCAATCAACAGCAGCAGGCTGTAGCGGCGTAAACACTTGATGGCGAGTGCTGCGCACTCGGACGCAGCCTTCGGCAGCTGCTACAGGGGTTAGCGTTACTGTGAGGATTGCAGACAACAACTTTGTAAATTCGTCATCATCTTCTGTTCGTCCGCGTGATAGCCTTTTGTTCCTTCGGCGTTGACACTTTTGCTCAAGCCCTTCCATTCCAATTGCAGTGGTGGAACTCGTATGTCCAGGCTTTCCCATCAAGATTTGCGCCGTAACTTCCGCGAACTGTTCGCCTCCAACACCTGCTATCACACGGCTTCGGTCTTCGACCCGATGTCGGCCCGCATTGCGGCTGACCTGGGTTTTGAAGTGGGGATTCTGGGTGGCTCGGTCGCATCGTTGCAGGTGCTGGGCGCCCCCGACTTTGCGTTGATTACCCTCAGCGAGTTCGCCGAGCAGGCCACCCGCATTGGCCGCGTGGCGCAATTGCCGGTCATCGCCGACGCCGACCATGGCTACGGCAACGCGCTCAACGTGATGCGCACCATCGTCGAACTCGAACGCGCCGGCGTGGCCGCGCTGACCATCGAAGACACCTTGCTGCCGGCACAATTCGGCCGTAAATCCACCGACCTGATCGGCGTCGCGGAAGGCGTCGGCAAGATCCGTGCAGCGCTGGAAGCCCGCGTCGATTCAGAAATGGCGATCATCGCCCGCACCAACGCCGGCATCCTGCCCGTCCAGGAAATCATCAGCCGCACCCAGCAGTACCAAGCCGCCGGAGCGGACGGGATCTGCATGGTCGGTGTGCAGGACTTCGACCAACTGGAAAAAATCGCCGAGCACCTGAGCGTGCCGCTGATGCTGGTCACCTACGGCAACCCGGCGCTGCGCGATGACAAGCGCCTGGCCGAACTGGGCGTGCGAGTGACGATTGACGGACATGGCGCTTACTTTGCGGCGATCAAGGCGACGTACGACAGCTTGCGCGAACAGCGGCAGATCTTTACCCAAGCGTCGGATTTGAACGCTACGGAGCTGACGCACACCTACACGCAGCCTGAGGAATACATCCGCTGGGCGAAAGAATTCATGAGCGTTAAAGAATAAGGGTTTAACCGGTTTAGCTGTATTGCCTGGGCTGACGCCTTCGCGGGCAAGCCATGCTCCCACAGTTGAAACGCATTCCCCTGTGGGAGCGTGCGGTGCGGCGATCCGACTTGCCCGCGAAGGGGCCGGTTGCAACACCGCTAGATTGCAGCCTTGAACCCCTCCTCCCGCTGCAACGCCCGCGCCCGGATCACGTCCAGAATCGCGCATCCTTCACGCATCAGCAGATGCACCGCCCCGGTCACACGCGTCAGATCACAGTCTGAAATGCCTTTGAGGCCAAGGCTGGACAAGGTGTCCGCCAAATCACGAACCACGGTAAAGCGATGCGCCGCGCAGGCTGCGAGGTCGCTGAGTTCTTTGTGGGTATTGACGAAGAGCACCGGATTTTCGGGGTCGTAGGTGTCGATGGGGAGGTAACGCGGCATTACTTGGTCGTGCATTGTTGTAACTCCTGTAATTGGAGCAACCACCGTTTCGCGGCCAAACGAAGGTGGCAGCCGTACGCGGGTTGGCCGACCGGGTACAGGAACCGGCACACCCGAAGGTGTCCCACGCACAGCCGCCATAACACGATGTTTCAGGCGCTAATCGCCTGAACGGTGTCGGGTAGCTGGACGTTCCTGTATCCGACCGACCAAGGTCGTTCGCGGAGTTTTCCGCGAGCCCGAACTATAGGGGTCGATACCGAAACGCGGCAACAGGGTACGTTGTAGGAAACGTCTTGGAAAGTTGTGCGCCACTGAATGAGCCAGCTCAACCCCCACAAAAACCCTGTGGTGAGGGGGTTTAGGGGTTGCTGCTAAAGAGTCACACCGAATCAAACAACGCCCGATGCAGCTTGCCGTCGGCGCAAATCACCCGATTACGGCCAGTGGTCTTGGCTTCGTACAGCGCCTGATCGGCGTCGTTGAGCCACAACGTGGCATCGGCGTGTGCCGGGTTGAAGGCTGCCAGGCCGATGCTCAGGCTGACTTTCAACGCAGGACTTTGCTCGTAGCCCAATGTGGCAAAGCGATCACGCAAGGCATCCATGGCCGCGGCGGCGCTGTCCAGGGGCAAATCCGGCAGTAGCACGCAGAACTCGTCCCCGCCGTAGCGGCCCGCCACATCGGTAACGCGCAGGTTCTGCTTGAGCATTTTGCTCAGCTGACGCAACACAATGTCCCCGGCGACGTGGCCGTAGGTGTCATTGATGGTCTTGAAATGGTCAATGTCGATCAGCGCAATCGCCCCGCCCTGCTGCTGGCGTTGGCAACGCTGGAATTCAATTTCCAGTTGATCCTTCCAGGCGCCATGGTTCAGCAGGCCGGTCAGGCTGTCGGTGCGGCTCAGGGCCAGCAGTTCGCGCTTTTGCCGGCCCAGGGTGGTGGCCTGGCGAAAGCAGATCCAGCCCAACGCCAAGGGGTACAGGATCAGCAGCGGCATGCAGGCA
Source organism: Pseudomonas sp. B21-040 (assembly GCF_024748695.1). Classification (NCBI taxonomy): domain Bacteria; kingdom Pseudomonadati; phylum Pseudomonadota; class Gammaproteobacteria; order Pseudomonadales; family Pseudomonadaceae; genus Pseudomonas; species Pseudomonas sp. B21-040. The sequence continues at coordinate 2,671,390 of NZ_CP087176.1, read as the reverse complement.
AACATCTGCAATGGACTGGTTGTCGGGATGAACGCGGGCGTAAACAGCAGCCATCCAATGCCTATCCCGAGAATCTGCGCGACGGTGCCCACCAGCAGAAAACGCAAGCCACCGATGGCGACATTGTTCATCGCCATCATCGACAGCGTTGCAACACTGGGCAGCGGATTGAATTGCATGGCCGCCACCCAGAAACCACCGAGAAAGGCGTCGACCAGGATGTTGCGGTGTTCGGCGTGAAACGGAACCTTGGCCCGCCGCGCCCACTGATAGGCAACGTGCGGCCAGAACACCCCGTTGAACACCATCAAACCCCACACCCACGGCGCCGGGTCGAGGGGATACATCGCCGCGCTCACGCACAACAATCCCAGGGCCAAACCCAGGGTACGCGATGTATAAAGCCTCCTGGCCAATGAAAGTCCTTTTCCTCCCGCTTTTTCCATAAGGGCCTCTGCACCACTGAACGGAACCTGATGACACCGGGGTGACAGGTGCGATTGGAGTCTATCAGGGCAACGTTAAATAGCCATCACCGGCGAGCGGCCTGAATACCGTGGTATTGCCGCGAGGCGAGTCTTCAATGTTTGGCTATACATGAAAGAAGGGTTCAATAAACAACGATAAAAAAGGAGGCCCATGCAGACCTTTCAAGTATTGATCATCGGCAGCGGTTTTGGCGGTCAGTGCGCGGCGATCAATTTGCTCAAGGCCGGCATTGATGATTTTCGCTTGCTGGAACGACGGGATTTTTTCGGCGGCACCTGGTGCCAGAATACCTACCCCGGCGCAGCGGTGGACGTACCTTCGCCGCTGTATTCGCTGTCTTTTGCGCCCTACCGCTGGACGCAAATGTTCGCCGAACAAGCGGAGCTTCACCGCTATACCCAGTACGTGGTGGAACGCTTCGGCCTGCGCGAGCGGGTTGAACTGCAAGCCAATGTCGAACGCATCGAATGGGATGACGCCAGCAAACGCTGGGCCGTGCACACCGCCACCAAAGGCACGTATTACGCACAGTTTCTGATTAACGCGACAGGGCCGTTGAGCCAGCCGGTCATTCCTCACTTCGTCGGTCAGGAACGCTTTCAGGGCAAGACCTTCCACACCAACAACTGGGACCATTCCTACGACTACCGGAAAAAACGCGTGGCCGTCGTCGGCAGTGGTGCCAGCGCTGCCCAGGTCATCCCGGCGATTGCCCCGGACGTCGAGCACCTGCATGTGTTCCAGCGCACACCACACTGGGTACTGCCACGGGCTGACCGTGCGTTTGGCCCTTTCCAGCGTTGGCTGCTGGGCCTGAAGCCGGCCTACAAGCTCCTGCGCTGGATGATCTATTGGCAGTTCGAAACCCGGGTGATCGCCTTCAAGTACTCGAAACCGGCGATCCACATGGTCCAGCAACACGCCCTGCGCTTTCTCAAACGCCAGGTGCCAGACCCCGCATTACGCCAAAAGCTGACACCGGACTTCACCATCGGCTGCAAGCGGGTGCTGGTCTCCAGCACCTACTACCCGGCGCTGAGCCGGCCTAATGTGACGTTGCACAGTCGCGAACAAGGCATCGCCGCCATCGACGAAACCGGCATCGTCACTCAGGACGGCCAGCACATCGACCTCGATCTGATCGTCTGGTCCACCGGTTACGACGCCACCGACGGGGTGATTTCCTACCCGGTCACCGGCAAACACGGCACGCAACTCAAGGACGTCTGGGCGCAGTACCCGCGGGCCTACCTGGGCACCAGCCTGCCGGACTTCCCGAACCTGTTTATCGTCACCGGCCCGAACACCGGCATTGGCCACACCTCGGCGCTGTTCATCATCGAATCGCAGATGAATTACATCCTCGACTGCATCCGCACGTTAAAAGCCCAAGGTTTACGCAGCATTGAAGTACGCCCCGAAGCGGAACGTACCTACACTGAAATGATCCATCGCGAAATGGAGCGCACGGTGTGGAAGTCCGGGGGGTGCCATAGCTGGTACCAAAGCAAGAGCGGTCATGTGATCGCCATGTTTCCGGGGTTTAGTTTCAGCTACCACCGATTGACCCGGGCGCTGAAACCTGCCGACCACATCCTGTCCTGATCACGTTAGAGGAAGTCATCCGATGCTTCTTTTGGTTGTCGTTATTGCAGTTATCGTGGCCTGGAGCTGGTTGAGCTACCCGGCCATCGGTTATTGGCTCTATGACTGGAACATGGCGATTGAAGCCAAGCTGTATCGGCTGCACAAGATCGTCGTACCGATCCACGAGATGACCGTCTCGACCTGGCAAGGCGGCCCGTATGAGGCGTCGAGTAGCGTGCTGATGCTGCACGGCTACAGTGCCGACAAAAACCTCTGGCTGCGATTTGCCCGGCACTTTGTCGGCAATTATCGGGTAATCATTCCGGACATTGCCGGTCATGGCGAAACCGGGTTCAAGGCCGGTGGCGGCTACGACATCCCCTTGCAGGCCAAGCGGATCATCCAGTTGCTCGACGTCTGCGGGGTCGAGAAGGTGCATGTGATTGGCAACTCAATGGGCGGCTACATCGCAGCGTGGCTGGCAGCCACGTACCCGGAGCGGATAGCCTCCGTCGCGCTGATCGATCCGGCCGGGGTCACCGCGCCCGAAGCCAGTGATCTGGAGCGGCACCTGGCCAAGGGGCACAACCCGTTTCTGATTCACTCGCGCGAGGAGTTTCGACGCTTCTACGCCATGACCATGGCCGAACCGCCGTGGGTGCCCGGCGTAGTACTGGACGCCGTGGCCCAGCGCTACGAGCAAAGCCGCGATGAGCTGGAGGAGATTTTCAACGACTTTCGCGCCAGCCCGCCGATGGAGCCGATACTGGCGGACATCAAGTGCCCGGCGCTGTTGTTGTGGGGTCACAAGGACCGTTTGATCGACGTCAGCAGCGTGTCCGTCTGGAGCAAGGCCATCGTCGATCTGCGAGTGCATATCTGGGATCACCTCGGCCACATGCCGATGGTTGAGCAACCGGCGGATACCGCAAGGCTGTACCGGGAGTTCCTGGGATCGCTGCGCACCGAAAGCCGTTCCCACTTATAACCACCACCGAGCCCCGTAGCAGCTGTCGAGCTGCGCGAGGCTGCGTCCGGTGGCGAAGCCGCCGTGAATCAGGCTCTGCGGTTTTTTAGTTAAACCGGGTTTTCAGGGTTTACGACGGCTCCGCCGCCGGAAGCAACCTCGCAGGCTCGGCAGCGGCTACAGGTCCTGTTGTTCAAGCAGTCCTTGGCAGAATGAAGTTCGTAAGATTCTTCGTTTGTCGGCGCCGCTGAAGGCTGCGATCTTTTCGCACATCCTTTACGTCACCGCGCCAGGAATTCTTCATGAGCCAAGCACACTTCGTCAGCCCTGACCTGATCCGTCAACGCTTCTCCAAAGCGATGTCCGACATGTACCGCGAGGAAGTGCCGCTGTACGGCGCGCTGATGGAACTGGTGGAACAGACCAATCAGTACGTGCTGGACAGCGACCCGCAGATCGCCCGCCAGTTGATCAGCACCGGCGAAATCGAGCGCCTGGACCTGGAACGCCACGGTGCAATCCGCGTCGGTACCGCCACCGAACTGACCACCCTCGCCCATTTGTTTAAGGTCATGGGCATGCAACCGGTGGGCTATTACGACCTGACCCCGGCGGGCGTGCCAGTGCATTCCACCGCATTCCGCGCCGTGCACGAAGCAGCGTTGCAAGTCAGTCCGTTCCGCGTGTTCACCTCGTTGCTGCGTCTTGAACTGATCGAAGACCTGGAACTGCGCGCCTTCGCCCAGTCGGTGCTGGACAAGCGCCAGATCTTTACCCCGGCAGCGCTGACCTTGATCGAGCGCGCTGAAACCGCAGGCGGCCTCACCGAGCAAGAAGCCCAGGACTTCGTCGAGCAGGCGCTGGAAACCTTCCGCTGGCATCACAGCGCGACCGTCACCGCCGAGCAGTACCAAAAACTCAGCGCCCAGCACCGCCTGATCGCCGACGTCGTGGCCTTCAAGGGCCCGCACATCAACCACCTGACGCCACGCACGCTGGACATCGACATCGTCCAGGCGCAAATGCCGGTCCACGGCATCACCCCCAAAGCAGTGATCGAAGGCCCGCCTCGCCGCCAGTGCCCGATTCTGTTGCGCCAGACCAGTTTCAAGGCGCTGGACGAACCGGTTGCCTTTACCGATCAAACCGCCACCCAAGGCAGCCACAGCGCCCGCTTCGGTGAAATCGAACAACGGGGTGCCGCGCTGACGCCAAAAGGCCGGGCGCTGTATGACCGGTTGCTCAACGCGGCACGAGATGAATTGAAAGACTTCCCCAATGAGGCCAATGCCGCACGCTACAACGCGCTAATGACGCAGCACTTTGGCGAATTTCCTGACACGTACGAAGGCATGCGCCAACAGGAACTGGCGTACTTTCGCTACTTTGTGACGGAAAAAGGCCAAGCGGCCGAAGAACTGAAATCGTTGTCGCTGGAGGCGTTGCTCAGCGGCGGTTACCTGCGGGCTGAACCTTTGGTCTATGAGGATTTTCTGCCCGTGAGCGCAGCGGGGATTTTCCAGTCGAACCTCGGGGATGCAGCGCAAACCCACTATGGCGTGCATTCGAATCAGCAAGCATTTGAACAAGCGCTGGGGCGAGCGACGATTGATGAGTTGGGGTTGTATGCCGAAACGCAACGGCGTTCGATTGAGGAATGCTATGCGACGCTGGGCCACGCCATCTGACCTGTAGCAGCTGGCGAAGCCTGCGTCCGGCTGCGAAGCAGTCGTAAATCGGCTGGTGCGGTTTTTCAGATAAACCGTGGTTACCGGATTACGACTGCTACGCAGCCGGACGCAGGCTGCGCCAGCTGCTACAGGATCGGGTTTAGCGGAGTTTGGCGAGCAACGCCTCGGCCGCAGCCTCGGACGACGCCGGGTTCTGACCGGTGATCAGCAACCCGTCAGTCAGCACATAGCTTGCCCAATCGTCGCCCTTGGAATAAATCCCGCCCTTCTCCTTGAGCATGTCTTCGACCAGAAACGGCACGACGTTCGTCAGTTGCACCGCCTCTTCCTCCGAGTTGGTGAAGCCCGTGACCCGCTTGCCCTTGACCAGCGGCTGACCGTCCGTGCCTTTGACGTGGCGCAGCACACCCGGTGCATGGCAAACCGCTGCGACCGGTTTATTCGCCTTGTAAAACGCTTCGATCAGCGCAATGGATTGCTTGTCTTCAGCCAAATCCCACAGCGGACCATGGCCGCCCGGATAGAAAACCGCATCGTAATCCTCGGCTCTCACACTGTTGAGCAGCGCGGTAGAGGCCAATGCGGATTTAGCCGCCGCGTCTTTATTGAACCGATCGGTGGCGGCGGTTTGCGCATCCGGCTCATCGCTCTTGGGGTCCAGCGGCGGCTGGCCACCCTTGGGCGAGGCCAGGGTCAACTGAGCACCGGCGTCCTTGAAGGCGAAATACGGTGCGGCGAACTCTTCCAGCCAGAAGCCGGTTTTCTTCCCCGTGTTACCCAATTGATCGTGGGACGTTAAAACCATCAGGATTTTCATGTCGCTCTCACTCCGGTTCAGGGTTGTCAGGATGCTCGATGGCAGTGTTTTTATGGACCCTGCTGCCAGTCGATTCGTTGCACCGGCTATCAGGTGTCGTTGATGGATGGCGCATAGCCCTTATGCGCAAGAAGTTGCGCACTCATCGTTGGAAAAGGCCTTTTTGGGACCCTGATCACCCTGCCGGGCGGGCTCTCCAGCCGAGTGCGCAAGAAGTTGCGCAGTGCTGTGCAAGTTCTTGCGCACATTCCTCAGTGTTCTTCTGTAGAAATCTTTCCGGAACTTGAAAAACAGTCTCAACACACTGTTTTATATAGCTTTTAACGTTTATGGCACGGACCTTGATAACAGTCAGGCACCCACCGGGCGATACCGCCTCCCGGGCACCCTTAATTTTTAGCAAGGAGCACACCCATGGCTACACCAGCGTACATGTCCGTCACTGGCGAAAAACAAGGTCTGATCACCGCCGGCGCATTCACCGCCGATTCGGTTGGCAACACCTACCAGGAAGGCCACGAAGACCAGGTCATGGTTCAGGCTTTCAGCCACGACGTGATCATCCCGCGTGACCCACAGTCCGGCCAACCTACCGGTCAGCGCGTTCACAAGCCAGTCGTGATCACCAAGGTCTACGACAAGTCTTCGCCTCTGCTGCAAGCGGCCCTGACTTCCGGCGAGCGCATGAGCGAAATCGTTATCCAGTGGTACCGCACTTCGGCTCAAGGTACTCAAGAGCACTACTACACCACCAAACTGGAAGACGCGATCATCGTCGCCATCAACAACAAAATGCACAACTGCCAGGACCCGTCGAACTCGCACTTCACGCACCTGGAAGAAGTGCAGTTCACCTACCGCAAAATCACCTGGACCCACGAAGTATCCGGTACTTCGGGTTCCGATGACTGGCGTCTGCCGGTCGCCTAAATCAGGCCGACCGTCTCAAGCATCGGCCAGCTCTGCTGGTCGATGTTGTTTTCGCTCTTCCAGAATTTTCGCGTCGGCTGATGCCTTTTTTGGCCATTGGCGCACGCCGCAGCACTGCACGAGGAACAAGGGATGTTCGCGCCGGCCAATCAGACTCACTTTGCCCTGACCATCGAAGGCCTATCCAGCGATTTGCAGGTGCTGTCCTTGCAAGGTCGGGAGGCGATCAGCCAACCGTTCGTGTTTGAGGTGGAGCTGGTCAGTGAACAGCCGTCCCTGGACCTCGAAAACCTGCTGCACAAACCGGCCTTCTTGCAGCTCTCGCCTGACGGCAGCGGCATCCACGGCCAGATCTACCGCGCCGCCCAGGGTGATTCCGGCAAACGCCTGACCCGCTACGCGGTGACCCTGCGTCCGCAACTGTCCTACCTGGCGCATCGCGTCAACCAACGCATCTTCCAGAACCTCAACGTGCCGAAAATCATCGGCAAGGTCCTTGAAGAGCACGGCATCCAAAGCAACGCTTACGAATTCAAAGTCGGGGCGATTTATCCCAAGCGCATTTACTGCGTTCAGTACGATGAATCGGACCTGCAATTCATCCAGCGCTTGTGCGAGGAAGAAGGGATTCACTACCACTTTCAGCACAGCACTTCGGCCCACAAGCTGGTGTTCGGCGATGACCAGACGGTGTTCCCGAAACTGGCGCCCGTGGCCTATCAGCAAGACTCCGGCATGGTCGCCAACGACCCGGTGATCAAGCGCTTCGATCTGCGCCTGGAAACCCGCACCAGCCGCACCACCCGCCGCGACTACGACTTCGAAAAACCGCGCATCACCCTCGAAAGCGAAAACCGTGGCGACGCCCTGCCCGACCTCGAAGACTACGACTACCCCGGCCGTTTCATCGACCGCGAGCGTGGCAAGCACCTGGCCAAACGCGCCCTCGAACGCCACCGCAGCGACTTCCAGCTCGCCGAAGGCAAAAGTGATCAGCCGTTGCTGGTCAGCGGCCACTTCCTGGCCCTGACCCAACACCCCAAGGCTAAATGGAACGACCTGTGGCTGCTGACCGAAATCCTCCACGAAGGCAAACAGCCGCAAGTGCTGGAAGAATCGGTGACCAGCCACACCACCAACCTGAAGGACGACTTCCATCAGGGCTACCGCAACCGCTTCCAGGCCACCCCGTGGGACGTACCGAATCGCCCGCCGCTGCAGCATCCCAAGCCACGGATCCTCGGCAGTCAAAGCGCCGTGGTCACCGGGCCCCTGGGTGAAGAAATTCATTGCGACGAGTACGGCCGCGTCAAAGTGCAATTCCACTGGGACCGCGAAGGCCAGGCCGACGACAAGACCAGCTGCTGGCTGCGCGTCTCCTCCGCCTGGGCCGGCGCCCACTACGGCGGCATCGCCATCCCGCGGATCGGCATGGAAGTGCTCGTCACCTTCCTCGAAGGCGACCCCGACCAACCGCTGATCAGCGGCTGCCTTTACCACAAGGAAAACGTCGTCCCGTACCCGCTGCCGGCGAACAAGACCCGCAGCACTTTCAAAACCCTGAGCTCACCGGGGGGCGGTGGTTTCAACGAACTGCGCATCGAAGACAAAAAGGGCCAGGAACAAATCTTCCTGCACGCCCAGCGCGACTGGGACGAAAACGTCGAGCACGACCAGAAAATCCGCGTCGGCAACGAACGCCACGACACCGTCGAGCAAAACAGCTACAGCGAATTCAAAGCCGAAGAACACCACACGGTTTACGCCGACCGCAAAGTCGAAGCACGCGCCAACGACCACCTGACCGTGGGCGCAAACCAGCACATCAAGATTGGCACCGGGCAGTTCATTGAAGCCGGCCAGGAAATCCACCTGAGCAGCGGCATGAAAGTCGTGCTCGAAGCCGGGAGCGAACTGACGCTCAAGGGTGGCGGCAGCTTCATCAAGATCGACGCCAGCGGCGTGACCATGAGCGGGCCGGTGATCAACATGAACTCCGGGGGCAGTCCGGGCAGCGGGACCGGGGCTGCGCCGTTGATGCCGGGTGTGTTGAAACAGGCGGATGCGGACAAGGCTGGGGCGGTACTGACACCGGCGCAGGTCAATACGCTGAAGCGTAATGCGCCGTTTTGTGAAGAGTGCGAGAAATGTAAGGCAGGTGTTTGTGCGAGCTGATCTTTTGACTCCTCAGGCGTGGTTGGCTGAACGACCGTTGCAAACGGGCGAACACCTGTATCTGATCGTCAGTGCCGCCAGTGATGCCGATGCGCTGAAGACGCTTTACCAGAATGACCCCACCACCCAGGCCACCCCGATCTGGGGCGGAACACCCTACGCGAGTTGGCAACAAGTAATGCCTTACCTCACCGAGTTGAAGCCCAACTCGGGTTTTCTGTCGTGGATTGCCGAAACGGACGCGCAAGACTGGGGATGGCTGGCGGTTTCAACCAGCACGCCGGAGCTGGTCTTTGAACACCTGCGCAGCCTGACCCAAGTGCGCATGCCCGATGGAACCGAGGTGTTTTTCCGGTTCTGGGATGGGCGGCATATCTATCCGATTCTGGAGGGATTGGGTGAGGCGGCGGGTGAAGTGTTACCGGTGTTTGATCGGTATCTGATTAATGGCAAGCGGCTGGATATCGGGCCACGCGTGGTGCCGGTGGCGAAAGATTGGCCTTGGTGGGAGGTGCCAAAGACGTTGCTTGATGGCTTGGCCAAGCAAGCCCCGTCGACCTTGATCGGCAACCTGATGCAATGGCTGGAAGAGGAACGCCCAGACATCTACGCCGCTTACCCCGACAGCAACCTGAAGCTGAAAATCGCACGCTTCGTGCGTCGGCCCGATGCTCCGAAAAACTTGAATGAAGCACTGTTAAACCACCTGATTCTGGAGCAAGGCTGATGGATCGCGTTGCCTACGTTGATAACCAACTGAGTACGTTCAAGGACAGTCTGAAGCTGTACCAGGAACAAACCAAAACCTGGTATGCAGAGGTCGCCGATAAAGGCAGTCGCGCTGCAGACTTGCCTTCTTTGCTCGGCATGGAGCGAGTGATCAAGGTCGGCAACTCCAGCAAATCCGTCAGCATGACTGACGGCGATTTCTCCTCAAACGTCGCTCAGTGCCCACTCAAAGGCCCATTGCTGATCGAAAGCAAATTCGAATCGGTCTACGACATTCCGCTGGGCGATATCGAAGTTGAAATCGTCGCGGTGGAAGGCGGCGCGGTCAGCAAAGTCAAACTGGATGCTCAAGGCAAAGCAGCCTGGACAGAAGGTGTTCCGGGCAAGTTCTACAAGATCCGCGTTCACAATGAAGTGACACCGGCGCAGATTGATACGCTGTTCAGTTCCTATGGCGGCCTGACCGCCGACCTGGAAGGCTTCCTGCGCAAGGAATGGGCGGGCTTCAAACCTCAATGGTCCAACGTGTCAGCCTCCGGCACCGCCATGGCTGTCGGCAACGGCATCCTTGAAGGAGGCTGGGAAGCGATCAAAGGGGTCTGGGATGGCATCAGTCTGGTGCTCGACATCCTGCAAGACCCGGGCAAGTTTGCGAAGGACCTCGGTGCAGGTACCCAGAAACTGATTGACCTGGCCAAACAAGCGCCCGACATCATGAAAAAGGCCATGTTGCTGGCCAGCGATGAGGCCGCACTGTTCCTGATGGTGCGCAGCGCCGTCATCTGGCTGGCAGGTTTGCCACCGATGAAGATGGCTGGCGATGTGGCAAAAATGACCACGGCGGCGGTCGTGGGTATCGCCATCGACATCGTCATCTCGATCGTGCTGACCATCGCCGCGGAAGGTACGGGCGTCATCTACCTCGCCGCGCGGTTGAAAAAGTATGGCGAAATCATCATCAAGGCCGTCACTGGCTTTGTGGAGTCGGTGTTCAAGATCATCAAAGGCTTCATGGAGTACGTCACGAAATACACAGCCGTTGCGGCGCGTGGTGTGACGGCACAAATGAAGAATGGCTTGGCCCAGTTGCGTTTTGACGGGAAGAAAAACGCGAAACTGGGCAAGGGCAAAACCGGCGATGATGTCTCCAGGCAAGCCACGACACCCGCCGACAAAAGCGCTGAACCCGCCGCGAAAACCTGCACCGACAAGTGCCCCGTTTCGATGGTCACCGGTGAAGAGCTGTTGACGCTGACCGATGGTCAACTCGACGGCCTGCTGCCCTTTGAGTGGACGCGCCTGTATCGAACCAGCGCCGTGGAAATCGATTGTGGCCTGGGTTACGGCTGGAGCCATGCGCTGGCGCACCGTGTCGAGATCAACGGTGACGAAGTCATCTGGACCGACCACGAAAACCGTGCCACGCCGTTTCCACTTCCGAGCCAGCAACGCCCCGCTATCACCAACAGCCTGTCGCGCGCAGCGATTTTTATCGGCGACGATCCTTCGGAACTGGTTCTGGCACAGGCAGGCAGTCGCCCTTCCTTCTACCACTTCCGTTACAACAGCAAAGGCGCAACCCTCATCGCCATCAGCGACAGCTATGGCAACCGGTTGCACATCACCCGTGATATTCACGGGCGAATCAAACGCCTCGATAACGGTGCCGGTCGCGCCCTTCTCCTGCGCTACGACCGAAAGCACATCGTCGCCGTCGACTATCAACAGTTCCTTCCGGCGGACACTCTGGAAGACGCCTGGAACACCGTCCAGACGCTGGTCACGTACAGCTATGACGCGCAGCATCGCCTGATTGAAGCGAAGAACGCGGCCGGTGAAGCCGAGCACTATCGCTACAACGATCAGCACGTGATTCTCGAACGGCAATTGGCGGGTGGCGCCAGTTTCTTCTGGGAATGGGAGAACGAAGGCAAGCTCGCGCGCTGCGTCCATCACTGGGCGAGTTTCTCGCAGATGGAAGCGCACTACGTCTGGGACGATAAAGGTAGCGTCACGGTTACCAACGCCGATGGCAGCGAAGAGGTTTATACCCACGACGATAAAGCGCGGTTGATCAGCAAGATCGACCCCGATGGCGCGGAACACCTCAAGGCCTACGACGACAAGGGCCAGTTGATCGCAGAAAAAGATCCGCTGGGCGCCGTGACCGAATACCGGTACGACGAAGACGGCTTGATGACGGCGGTCATTCCTCCGGAAGATGAACCGGTCACGTACGAATACAGCAATGGGTTCGTGAGCGATGTCCATCGCGGCAAAGCCACGTGGAAGTATCAGCGCAACAATCAGGGCGACATAACCCAGCAGATCGATCCGCACGGCAACGCCACCCTCTACAGCTACGACCGCCAAGGCCGCTTGCTGGAAATCCGTCATCCCGATGGCAGCCGCCATCAACTGGGCTGGAACAACCTCGGACAACTGCTGGAAGAAAGCCTGCCTGACGGCGGTCAACGCAAATACCGTTACGACGCCTTGGGCCGGCAAATCACCCGTCAGGAAGAAACCGGCGCGATCACCCACTACCAATGGGACGCCGCCAATCGCCTCGCACAAGTGACCCTGCCCGGTGGCGCGACCCGTGCATTTACCTACAACGCCTATGGCAAAGTCACCGCCGAGCGCGATGAGCTGGGGCGCATCACTCGCTACGAATACGCCGATGGCCTGCACCTGGTCAGCCGCCGCCTGAATCCGGACGGCAGCCAACTGCGCTACCGCTACGACAACTCTCGCCTGCTGCTGACCGAGATCGAAAACGAACGTGGCGAGCACTACCACCTCGATTACTACGCCAATGGCCTGATCCAGCAGGAAACCGGTTTCGATGGTCGTCGCACCGCCTACGAGTACGACCTCAACGGCCAATTGCTGAAAAAAACCGAATTCGGCGACGACGGCAGCGAACTGATTACCGAATATCAACGCGATGCCGCTGGCCGGTTGCTGGTCAAGACGCTAGCCGATAGCGAGGAAATCCACTACAGCTACGACGCCTTCGGCCGCTTGGTCAACGTCGACGATGGCAACTGGCCCCTCGCCTACGAATATGACCTGCAAGATCGCTTGATCACCGAACATCAAGGCTGGGGCACGCTACGTTACGAGTACGACTCGCTCGGCCAACTGAGCCACTGCCGCCTGCCCGATGGCAGCAAACTCGACTATCGCCACCAAGCCGGTGGCCGCCTGAACAGCATCGACCTCAACGGCTCGCGCCTGACCACGCACCAGTTCAGCGCTGGTCAGGAACTTCAGCGCCAGCAAGGCCTGCTGCTCAGCCAGTACCAGTACGACGAACAAGGCCGGCTGCAGGCTCACACCGTCAGCCAGCAGGAACGCAACCTGTTCCACCGCCGCTACGCCTACGACGCCAACGGCAACCTCGCCGGCATCGACGACAGCCGCAAAGGCAATCGCAGCTACCACTACGACCCGCTCGATCGCCTGATCAACGTCCGAGGCAGCACCCCGGAAAGCTTCGCCCACGATCCCGCCGGGAACTTGCTGGGCCAAGGCGACCAAGCCAGCGCAAACCTGGCCAACGTCAAAGGTAACCGCCTGCTGATGCAGGGCGACCGCCACTACGACTACGACGCCTACGGCAACCTGACCCGCGAACGTCGCGGCACCGGGCAGAAACTCGTCACCGAATACCGTTACGACTGCCAGCACCGTTTGATTGGTGCCAGTCTGCCGGGGGGTAGTGTCGCGTCCTATAAATACGACGCCTTCGGCCGGCGCATCGAAAAAACTGTCGATGGCAGCACCACTGAATTCCTGTGGCAAGGCGAACGCCTGATCGCCGAAAGCGCTGACAACCGCTATCGCACTTACGTTTATGAACCAGGTAGTTTCCGTCCGCTGGTGATGCTGGATGGCGAAGGTCCACTGAGGGCGACGCCGTTTTACTATCAGCTCGATCATCTGGGTACGCCGCAGGAGCTCACTGACTACAGCGGTGAGATCATGTGGTCTGCCAAGTACCGCGCTTATGGCAATCTCGCTGCACTCGATGTTGCCGAAATTGACAACCCGCTGCGGTTTCAGGGGCAGTACTTCGATGCGGAGACGGGCTTACACTACAACCGGCATCGCTACTACAATCCGGGGACCGGGCGGTATCTGACGCCGGATCCGATCAAGCTTGCGGGTGGGTTGAACAACTACCAGTACGTGCCTAACCCTACGGGGTGGGTGGATCCGTTGGGCTTACATTCCACGCTAGGAGAATGCCCGGACGCGGAACCGCCTAAAAAATGGACAGAAAAATCGGTATTCACTAAATACCCCGAAAAAACAGTTATAAAAACTTCCGGGCCTGAAGAGCAAGCAGTATTTTTGCAAGAACACCTTCCGGGGTTGCCTAAAGAGCAAGCGCAAATGATTCTTGAAGACTCCTATAAAAAGGGAACCTCGGTCGTGATCGGAGGAAGCAGGGTCAGGGGTGACAACCTCCCTGGTAGCGACTTAGACGTTGGATTCGGTCACCTAAATGCAAATCAAGCGGGAAAGCATGTTAAATCCCTCGAAGGTAAATTTGAGTTAAGAGAAGGCTTCTTATCGCTTGAGAAAACAAGGATCGTACCCGGAAATAAAACCGCAAACATCGAAGAAATAAAATCGCCGGAAGAGTTCTTCCAACGCTCCGGAACACGCTCTGGTCTCGACCCTAAAGCAGGGCAAGAGTACAAACCATCAGGTTCCATTACGCTAGATGAAGATGGAACCATTACTCTCCTACCACCGGGAACAGCACCATGAATTTCAGATCTGCTAGCTTGGCCATCAACCCGAGCGAAATTGGCTATAGAAGTCTTGGCTTTGGAGAAAACCCTGGACTTGAGACAACGGAATATGAATTAACCATAAACGTTAAAGAGCTAACAGAAAATTTTCTAAAAAGTGCAGACTCCTTTATTCACCAATGCAAAATCGATGATTCTCAACAAGGATTCGCGGACATTGAAAACCTAAAAGAAGCCAACTATGCAAGCTTCACGCAGCTTATTGAACACAAACCAAACCTAGCCGCCACCCTTATTAACGATTATCTATATTTCGACTTACTAGACTCATTATTTCCAAATTCCAAAAACCTAAAATTAGTAGTCAACAGCATAAAAAATGTTGTTATACAGGAAGAGCAAATAATTATTACAGGCGAGACATTTCCTTTCAAAAAGCCGTGAAGAAACTCATCAAACCAAGAACTATAAGAAAAAAGGGGACAAGAAAAAGTGGACGGATTTATTTTCACGCAAGAAAATAAATCCTTCCACTTTTCATTCTTAACGCCGATGGCAGCGAGCAGGTTTACGTACATGACGAAAATGCGCGACTTATCAGCGAGACCGCCCCCGACGGAGCGGAAACGCAAAGAGCGTATGACAGCGAAGGTCGCCTGATCGCTGAAAAAGACGCACTGGGAGCCGTCACCGAATACCAATACAACGACGCCGGACGTTTGATTGCGGTTGTACCTCCAGAAGATGAACCGACTCGCTACAACTACTACGATGGCCAACTCATCGATGTGCAACGCGGCAGAGCTCGCTGGAAGTACGAGCGCAACCGTCAGGGCGATATCACCCAGCAAACCGACCCCCATGGAAACGAAACCGACTACAGCTACGACCGTCAGGGTCGCCTGTTGGAAATTCGTCATCCTGATGGCAGCCGCCATCAATTGGGCTGGAACAACCTCGGTCAATTGCTGGAGGAACGCCTGCCCGACGGCGGCCAGCGCAAATACCGCTACGACGCGCTGGGTCGACAGATTACCCGTCAGGAAGAAACCGGTGCGATCACCCACTACCAGTGGGATGCTGTCGGCCGCCTGACGCAAGTCACCCTGCCCGGTGGCGCCACCCGTGCGTTCACCTACAACCCTTATGGTCGTATCACCGCCGAACGCGATGAGCTAGGCCGCGTGACTCGCTACGAGTACGCCGATGGTCTGCACCTGGTCAGCCGCCGGATCAATCCGGACGGCAGCCAGTTGCGTTATCGCTACGACAACTCGCGCCTGCTGCTGACTGAGATCGAGAACGAACGCGGCGAGCACTACCACCTCGACTACCACGCCAACGGCTTGATCCAGCAGGAAACCGGTTTCGACGGGCGCCGCACCGCCTACGAGTACGACCTCAACGGCCAACTGCTGAAGAAAACCGAGTTCGGCGACGATGGCAGTGAACTTGTCACTGAATATCAGCGCGACGCTGCTGGCCGCTTACTGGTCAAAACCCTGGCCAATGGCGAGGAAGTCCATTACAGCTATGACGCCCTTGGCCGTCTGGTCAACGTCGACGACGGCAACTGGCCGCTGGCGTATGAATACGATCTGCAAGACCGCCTGATCACCGAACACCAAGGCTGGGGCACCCTGCGCTACGAGTACGACAGCGTTGGACAACTCAGCCACTGCCGCCTTCCGGACGGCAGTAAGCTCGATTACCGCCACCAGCGCGGCGGCCAACTAAGCAGCATCGACCTCAACGGCTCGCGCCTGACCACCCATCAGTTCAACGCCGGTCTCGAGCAAAAACGCCAACAAGGCCTGCTACTCAGCGAGTATCAGTACGACGATCAAGGCCGTCTGCAAGCACACAGCGTCAGCCAAAAAGATAGAAACCTGTTCCACCGCCGCTACGCCTACGACGCCAACGGCAACCTCGCCGGCATCGACGACAGCCGCAAGGGAAATCGCAGCTACCACTACGACCCGCTCGATCGCCTGATCAACGTTCGCGGCACCACCCCGGAAAGCTTCGCCCATGACCCCGCCGGCAACTTGCTGGGCCAAGGCGACCAGCCCACCGCGAACCTGGCCAACGTCAAAGGCAACCGCCTGCTCATGCAAGGCGACCGCCACTACGACTACGACGCCTACGGCAACCTGACTCGCGAACGTCGCGGCACCGGACAGAAACTCGTCACCGAATACCGTTACGACTGCCAGCACCGCTTGATCGGCGCCAGCCTGCCGGGCGGTAGCGTCGCGAGCTACAAGTACGACGCCTTCGGTCGTCGCATCGAAAAAACCGTCGACGGCAGCACCACCGAATTCCTCTGGCAAGGCGAGCGCCTCGTTGCCGAAAGCGCTGACAACCGCTATCGCACGTACATCTACGAACCGGGCAGCTTCCGCCCGCTGGCGATGCTCGACGGCGAAGGTCCGCTGAAAGCGACGCCGTTTTACTATCAACTCGATCATCTGGGTACGCCGCAGGAGCTCATTGATTACAGCGGTGAGATCATGTGGTCAGCCAAGTACCGCGCCTACGGCAACCTCGCTGCACTGGATGTCGCCGAAATCGACAACCCGTTGCGCTTTCAGGGTCAGTATTTCGATGCGGAGACAGGCTTACATTACAACCGGCATCGCTACTACAATCCGGGGACCGGGCGGTATCTGACGCCGGATCCGATCAAGCTTGCGGGTGGGTTGAACAACTACCAGTACGTGCCTAACCCTACGGGGTGGGTGGATCCGTTGGGGTTGAATGGATGTCCAGGGGCCGGGAGCAATCCTGATTCGAAAAATCCCGCCGACAAAGCTAAAGTTGAGACTAAGGAGCCGCCAACCCCGGAGGTTACTTGGTCAAGCCCTTCAGTTAAAAGAGCCTCCGATCAGCTTGATCGCGGGGCGAAAGATGTAACGGTTAACAGCAGAGGAGAGGCTGAGGAGCTATTTAGAGGGAAATACGTAGGTGAAGGCTATAGAAACGCCGAAGAATTTAACTCCGTGACCGCCAAAGACTACTTTGTAACTCCCGAAGGGAAAGAGTCATACTACCACTGGGACGACACACCCGTTTCCAACATCGAAACCAGAAAAGTATACATGGCGAATCACAGCCCTACTGACCCCCATGCCGCCTTGCCACATTTGCAACTACATCCAAAAGACGGCAAAGTAATCCGTATCTACTGGCCAAATCAATTTGAGGGGCAAAAATGAACGAGCAGAAAACAATCCCACGAAGTGTTTGGTACGGTCTCGACGGCAAAAGCTACGACTCAATTGCGCAAGAATTGAACTCTGAAGACCAACTGTCGCGTAAATGGGCCGCGATATATGCAATTTACAAATATAAATTTCTAACGAACGATCCTTTTCGATACTATGACTTTATAAACAATTCAAAAAACTCTCGGTACGCGATCATAATATTTTCAGTACCTATTGAGACACTCGAAACTAGCGACGGCATAGATGACCGCGACATAAATATAGAAAATTTTGAAGAGTTGAATTCAGAAGAAGAAATAAATAGCTTTTTGAAAAACAACCAAGTCAACCCAGAGTTGTTCACAGCTCCATGGCGTTGTGACTATCCACTTTAACTCACCAAAAACAGGCCAGCAAAACAATAAAGCAACAATAAAGGGGACGGATTTATTTTCAGCGAAAGAAAATAAATCCGTCCCCTTTTCACTTACGCCTACGACGCCAACGGCAACCTCGCCGGCATCGACGACAGCCGCAAAGGCAATCGCAGCTACCACTACGACCCGCTCGATCGCCTGATCAACGTCCGAGGCAGCACCCCGGAAAGCTTCGCCCACGATCCCGCCGGGAACTTGCTGGGCCAAGGCGACCAAGCCAGCGCAAACCTGGCCAACGTCAAAGGTAACCGCCTGCTGATGCAGGGCGACCGCCACTACGACTACGACGCCTACGGCAACCTGACCCGCGAACGTCGCGGCACCGGGCAGAAACTCGTCACCGAATACCGTTATGACTGCCAGCACCGTTTGATTGGTGCCAGTCTGCCGGGGGGCAGCCTCGCGTCCTACAAGTACGACGCGTTCGGCCGACGCATCGAAAAAACTGTCGATGGCAGCACCACTGAATTCCTGTGGCAAGGCGAACGCCTGATCGCCGAAAGCGCTGACAACCGCTATCGCACTTACGTTTATGAACCGGGTAGCTTCCGTCCACTGGTGATGCTTGATGGCGAAGGCCCGCTGAAGGCGACGCCGTTTTACTACCAACTCGACCATCTGGGAACACCGCAGGAGCTCACCGACTACAGCGGCGAGATCATGTGGTCTGCCAAGTATCGCGCTTATGGCAATCTCGCTGCACTCGATGTTGCCGAAATCGACAACCCTTTGCGGTTTCAGGGGCAGTACTTCGATGCGGAGACGGGCTTACACTACAACCGGCATCGCTACTACAATCCGGGGACCGGGCGGTATCTGACGCCGGATCCGATCAAGCTTGCGGGTGGGTTGAACAACTACCAGTACGTGCCTAACCCTACGGGGTGGGTGGATCCGTTGGGGCTGGCAAGTACGGAGTGCAAGGGTCCGGAAGCGTCCGACAACTCGGCTCATAACGCTGCTAAGTATGCGGCCCTGAAACGCGATCTACAAACGACTGAAGCAGCCAACGGCGCCGTAGATAGCTTAAGAACGACCGGACAACTCCCCAACAATTACGTGACGAAAGTGCAAGCAGCACAAGGTGGATGGAAACCTGGGAAAGCATTGAACAACAGTGTTCCAGGAGGTCAATTGGGCGGTGATATCTTTCACAATGACACTAATGTATTACCGTCATCACCAGGACGCACTTGGTACGAAGCAGATGTTGGGATAAACAACACGATGTCTCGAAGCAATCAGCCAGGGACTCGACTGCTCTATTCCGACGACGGGCTGCTTTATATCACCAGCGATCATTACGACACGGTAAAGGCCATTGGAAAATGGAAGTAGGGACGAAAAAATGATAATAGAACTAGACGGCACCACAATAAAATCAGAAGCAGATTTTCACAAAAAACTCACATCAGTGCTGGGAATCACCGAATACTATGGAAACAACCTAAACGCCTTATGGGATTTGCTGAGCGCGAATGCGGAGCGACCGCTGGAGCTAATTTGGAAAAACTCAAAAGACTCTAGGGACGCCATGGGCATTCCTTACGAACAAATTGTGAATATACTTGAAAGAGCGAAAGAACAGGATGAAAAATTTGGATGGGATGAAAGATTTAGTTATCAACTACTGTAGGACAAAAACACAAAGAGAACTAAATAAATGAAGGTGGCGATACTACACATCATCGAGCCCAAGACGCTAGGAACTGTTGTAGAATTTTCCACAAATTACAAAAACAAAAAACAAAAAACAAAGGGGACAGATTTATTTTTACGAAAGAAAATAAATCCGTCCCCTTTTCGCCTTGAGCCTGGGAACAAAGGCGACCAGGCTGCTCACTTTAATCTACGACCGATTGAAAACACCAGAACGGGTAAAATCCCAGGTGCAAAAGATCACTTCTACTTCAAGGAGTAATTATGAAATTCTGGAATGATATTGACGGCAGCACTTTTTTTAACCAGATTTTCACGACACTCATAGCGATCGGAACCATTGAGCTTTTTGCTTTAAATATTGATAACAGCAGACCAACGATAATAATGGAGTTTGATATAGAGGAACTCCCTGACGCACCTCCAGCAAAATGGAAAAAGAATCACTTCAATACGTGTCGAATTGGATTAAATTGTGGCGACATCAAAAACGTTCTGATAAAAAATATACCTACAACAGATAAATTAAACATAACAATTACAAAAAAGAAACCATATTTACAATCCAAGCATCAAACAAAAACTCAATGATTGAGTTCACAACAGAATCTCCTTTACTTTGCGGCCCCTCGGTGTACCTGAACGACAAGGACTCCGACGCTATTTAGGCGCAAAAAAAAGACAAAAAATGGACAAAAAAAAGGGACGGATTTATTTTCACGCAAGAAAATAAATCCGTCCCCTTTTCGCACCCGCTTCCAGGCAAAAGGAAGTATCTGGATTTACAAGGGATTGTACCCAGCAACAAAAAATTGCCCAATGGAAAGCAGGCAGGCAGAACGCAGAGCGAATACAATGAAGTAACGCACTTTAATAAGGGGACATGAAATGAAAACAATCTCCGTCCCATTGAGCTCTGAAGCAATGAAACGCTTAGATCTAGATGAGTGTTTGCTTGCTGATCTTGAGAAACTTCAATCACCAGAAGAGCACTACGCAAAATTATTGCAATCTGGAGTACTTGAAAAAATAAACTCATCACTAGGAAAATTTATAGATGAGTACGAAGACGAAAGTATTCAAGGCAACATCGAACTAACCACATCTCTAAATATTTTAACAAGCGCTTACGAACACACCAAACTTTAGATATTAGAAAAAATTATAACCCTGAACAAGCTAGCACTGAAAAGCAAAACCGGGCTGTTTTTTTATTTCTAAGTCAAACAAAAGAAAGGATAGATTGATTTTCCATAAAGAAAAATCAATCTATCCCTTTTCACGCTTGGAACACTGAAGCACTTGAGCGTCACGCGTTCAAGGATAGTCAGGACGTCAAAGATGGAAAGCCGTGAAAAGTCATTGACTAGGGGAAACCATTGTCCACTAACGACGGTAACGAAACACGATTCATGAGGGTTGAGCTAGGTGCGAACACTATTCATGGCCATCCTATTTCCGAAGATGCATTTAAAAAACTCACAAAAATGAAGAAAAATTAAATGAACACGAAAAAAATAATTGAACTTGGCGGAAGAATCACATTTGATGACATATCCCACCTAAATCAAGATATTGATATATCAATAATTATTGATGATTTAAAGGAGGATCTATTCCAAGCTGTTTTCCCCCATGATCAACTCATTGATATCGGCTGGTATCCGGAGTTCTGCGAAGATGGCACCTTCAAAGTCTCACTAATTAAATCCCATGATTGGGAGCAACCAATTTTCAGCGAAAAAGCAAAAAACTGGAAAGAACTACAACAGGTAATATCCAATGCTCTAATCAAAATAGAAATATAAAAACAACCAAGAAAGACAAAGAAAGGAAACAGACATATTTTTATACGAATTCAGCAATTGATTTAGCAAAAGTACTTTAACATGCAAAAAACCTCTCGATCCGATGCAGTTTACAAGCTGAGCCAAAAAGCTTTAGCTGCTCTCAACAATGATGCGCGTGAATCACTGCTACTGAATTGGTGGGGGATTGATGACAGCGACGAAGTGTTCTCCTTGCTTTCAAAAGAAATGCAACATCTACTTATCTCAAACGACGAACCGCCAAGTGACGTACAGAATCCTCTTTATGACGAGTTGTTATTGATTGCTTTGCACTCACAATACAAGAGCGTTACAAATTTGTATTTATCTAGCCAAATGAAAAAAATGGGATTCGGCGAGCATGAAGTATTGGGACTCATCGAACCAATGGAAGCTTGTCCTTGCTGCGGTTACCGCACATTATCGTCGAGAGCAAACTACGACATTTGTGATCTGTGCAAATGGGAAGACAACGGAGTAATTGATCCTGAACAATATAGCGGGCCGAACCATATGACACTCGGAGAAGCGAAAGAGACATTCTCAAAAAACATGAACGTATTGCCTTTAGACAAATGGGCCATATAAAAATCACTGCAAAGCAACATAGAAAAAGCGGTCGGATTTATTTACACGAAAAAACTCATCCCCCTTTCCGCTCTAAACCGAAACCCACCGCCCCACCGCTACCGAACCCGGAATTTTAACCTCCAGACTTCCTAAAAACTGCTCATCAATCGAACGAAGCAAAACTTCCGGCCCCATCAACCCCAACTGAATTGCTTGAACCCCTGAACTGGCAAGCATTAAAGACTTAAACTCCGTTAACGGGCCTTTAACCACCTTGGTCTTAGTTAAATCCTTCTCATGCAACAAATCCGCAGATGCAAAAAACTCAGCCGTATCGAGTCCCAGGGCGGACAACTGGCCGGAGTCCTCCACATCAATTTCCGCATAATGTGTCGCCTGGGCTAAAAATTTTCGCCCGGAAACCTTCCCGTCGATGGCTAACAAAAAGAACGTGAAGGCTGTATTGCCCAAGCGGTTCCAGTCGTCTTCATTTGTGTTGCTGCCCTGAGTCCGATGAAGTGTTTTCACCCCTTTGTTAACCAACTCAAAATTCGGTTCAATCGCGTTAAATCTAGGCGGCCCATCGACTGAGGTGGTGTAGTGCCGGAGGGTAAACTTTTTATTCGATGCTTTATCCATTTGTTTTTGATTGGCTTTTTTATCAGAAAAAACCAGCGAGTCGTTTGTTACATCCTTCATGATGGTAAAGGGCAAAACTCTATCTGTTGCATCGTAGCCGGTCTTGTATTTGTCAAAGACCTCTTGAGCAGGAACAGATTTTCTAGCGATTGAAGGGGTCGGTGTCGACTTTTTAAGCGTACAAGCACCCGTGTGATTGGTCTTGCACTGGGGGCAGAGTTTAGGGATTTGAAAGGGAGCTGTTTTTGACGCCGCAGGTTTGGTCGCTGCGATCACCACGCCAGTGGGCACGGTGAAGGGAGGTGATGATGCAGAGGTTGCCCTTTGACCGAGTATTGGGCCTCGCGTTGATTTTTGATGACCGGAAGGATTGTTGGGGGACGCCGGTCGCAAAACGTTAGGCATTGGACTGTTCGATGGCGGATCAGTAGGCATAAATAAACTTACCCCAGACGTTGAGTGGTTATGAACCACGTTACATTTTGAGGCTTTGGTTATAGCAAAGAGGCACACTACAAAAATGTAGGAAATTTCCGAAGGAAATGAGGCCGGGCATATGCAGGCGGGAGCACCGCGTACGGGAATCTGATGGTCATTTGAACCGTGCGCTGGCCCCTTTGACCCATTGGCTCGATACATGCCCGACATCGGCATCAATGTGCCCTCGACGCATTGCACGACACGACGACACCGCAGAGTGACTGCAAAAAAAACGGGCGATCCAGTGATCGCCCGTTTTTTTATGTATTCATTGTCAGCACGTCGCATACGCACTGCCAAAAAGAGTTCGCCCAGTGAAACAGCCTCGGCATTCCATGCACTGGTAAAGAGCCATGACACTGGACGAACGGGGGAAGTTTAATAGAAGCAGGTGAAGATGTCCGCCTCGCGAACATGAAATTTATAAACACAATGTTTAACAACATGTCGGATGAAATACTATTCAGACGAATGAATAAAACTCACCAACCCGTTCATTAAAACTGATTGTTCTTGTACAAAAAGTTATACAAGAACAATCATTTTTTATAGAGCCAACACTCAATTTTAGTGTGCGCTGGTCACTTTCAGAAGGTCTGTGTAGGTGACAACAACGGTTTGCCCTACTTTCAGGTCCTTGAGTTTCGCTTGAACTTTCGGCTCTACCACTTCAACCGTTTTGGACTGGCCAGCCGGGTTTTCGAAGGTCAATTCATGTTTTGCCAAATCGATTTTGGTGATTTTCAGCTGAACTTGAACCTGACGGTAAGCTTCGCCGGCAGGCATGGAACCGCCCGGTGCCGCTCGGACTTCGCCCGTGCGCTCGGTGGAGCCTGGCAGGCCCTTGTCGACGTCGGTGTCGAGGTATGCCGCGACGGAGCGGGCAACTTCGACTGTGACCTTATCGCCAGCTTTGAGGTTGGCAAGGTTTTTCGCCTTGTCGGTCAGTTGCAGCGTCGTCTCGTTACCTTCTGGCCCTTTAAGGGTGACTTGATGGCTTTTGGCGTCGACCGAGACAACATCAGCGGTGATCGTTGCCGCTTCCACCACGTTAGACAGCGGAATGTCCGCCGCCATGGCGCCAAGGCTGACGGCAGACAGCAAGGTAGCAAGGGTGATGGCTTTGGTCAGTGCGTGGAGTTTCATAGGCGATACATTCCTTGGTAATAAATGACAACAGACCGCTCTGGCTCAGGCGCCGACGCGATCCGTGCCCATGAGCATAGACGCAGTTCAAGGAGTGTTCGAAGTTTCTTCTGCGAGGTATTCACCACCGTCGGTGCTATTGGCGCTTTCCTTGCGCCAGGTCAAGGGAGTGGCACGCAGCGCGTCGTGAACATGCTCGACTTAGCCCGCGATCTACCGAAAGCTGCGACTCAATACCCGGTCATTTCCAGATAGCCTTGCCCCGCGTGGCTGCCACTCAGTTGCACCGGCCCTTCCCAATAGGGAATGCGCAAATCCATCCAGGCGTTTGGATTAAGGGCGTTGAGGGTGAGGTCGAGGTGTTTGCCGGGTATTTTGATCGACCAGCGCACAGGCATCGAACGGCCAGCGACGTTGGCGGTGTCTTGCGGTGTGAGGCGGATGTCGTCGGCGTGCAATGGCTGCGTCTGCCCCTGAGCGTCGATCCAGGTGCCAGTGAGGTACGGCGCGCCTTCCTTGTTGCGCATGCGATAAAGCATCACCTGCTCACCGCTGTCCAGGTGCAGCGAGAACCAGTCCCAACCGGTCTGATTGGCGGTCAGCGGCTGGCTGCTCCATTCGCGGTCGAGCCAGGCCGGGCCGCTGACTTGATAGGTGTTGCCATCGATTTCCAGCGTGCCGCTGGCCTGGAAAAACGGTTGGCTGTAGTAGTACGACGCCTGGCCCTGTTCGGATTTCTGGCTGAAGCCTTTGTCGCCCTGAAGCACCAGCGGACGGCTGGACGTCAGGCGAAGTTGATAGCCGAAATCCTTGTCCCGGGCACTGAGTTGAAGATCCGCTAAAGGATCAGAACGTTGACTGCTGAAACGCCAGTCATCAATCCAGGCATCAAAAGGAGCCACGCTCACACCTGCCTGCCCCACACCGCCACGGGCATAGCGTTCGGCAGCATGATGCACCGTCGCCGACGTCACGGCGGCGTGCCCCAGCCAGATTGTCTGATTACCCCACCCCGCCACCTCGGGCATTGCTTTCAAGGCGCTGCGAAACAGTGTCCATTGCACGCCAAACTCGCGGCCCTGCTCGTCCCTGAGATTGGCGGTGACGTACCACCACTCGATGCGAAAGCCGTCATGTGGCCCATGATCTTCCGGGAAGTTGAACACCCGACCGGGCACCACCGGGGTAAAAGCCGCCGCCTCGCCGCCCATACCCGCGAAGCCTTTTTCATCCGGCGCCGGGTGATCGCAGCCGCTCAACAGAAGCACCAGCAACACCACGCCGAGGTTAATCCTCATGAGCAAACGTCCTCAGCAGGTCCGCCGGTTGCGTGCGGTACAGCGAGTACAGCGGCCACGCCGACGCCAGTAATGTTGCGATCAAGGCCAGCCCCATCAACTGCATCAGTTGCAGCGGAAAAACCCGCAACGGCAGGCGCCAACCGAACGCCTGAACGTTGATCACCGCGTCCAGGCACCACGCCAGCGCGATCCCCAGCGGTAACGCCAGCACCAGCGTCAACAGCGCCAGCAACCAGGTTTGCCCGAGGTTGAGCAGCATCAATTGCCGACGCGTCACGCCCAGCGCCCACAACGGCGCCAGTTGCCCGAGACGGCTTTGGCTTTGGGTCAGCAGGCTGATAAACAGCGCCACGCCCGCCACGCAGAGGGTCAGGCTGTTGAGTGCGGCGGTGGCGGCGAAGGTGCGTTCGAACACTTGCGTCGACCAGCCCTTTAGCCGCGCCTGGTCGACGATACGGCTGTCGTCCAGCGCGAAGTGTGCCTGTAACGCGGTGATGAACGGGGGGATCGATTCCGGCTCGATACGCAGATTAAAGCGGTTGGGGGCTTGCTGTGGCCAGCCCCGCAGCAGATGGCTGACATTGACCAGCAGATGGCCCTTGGGATTGCCGTAATCGGCGTAGATTCCGACGATGCGCGGCGACCACGAACCGTTCGGCGTGGGAATCGTCAGGTGATCGCCGAGCCGCACCTTCAGACGTCGGGCCAGTTGTTCGCTGAGCATCAGCGTGTCGTCCCTGGCCAGTTGCTCCCATGGGTTATCGCCCAAGGCCTCCAGCAACGGCCAGTGCTGGCGATAGGTCGGGTGATCGATCACGCCAAAAATATCCGCCGGCCAGCCTTGCAACTGGATCGATACTTGCCAGCTAGGCAGTACCGCCGAGACGTGCGGTTGCTGTTTGAGCCACGTGTGCAGCTCGCGAGACTGCGCCGGGTTTTGCGGATTGATGTACAACTCGGCCGTCAGGCGTTGTTCGAGCCAGTTGCTGAAGGTCTGGCGAAAACCGGCGGTCATGCTGCCGGCACCGATATTCGCCGCGAGTGCCAACAGCAGCGCCATCAACGCCAGGCTCAGGGCCGGTAATTGCTGCCGGCAATCGGCGATAAACCATTGGCCAAGCACTGAATGACTGCGCGGCAATACCAGGTTGAGCGCGGCATTGAGCACCACCGGCAGCGCCAGCGCGGCGCCGAGCAACAGCGCCGCCATCAGTACAAAGCCACTGGCCAGGCTGTCGCCCCAGATCAAGGCGCTGAGCGCAATCACGGCCGCCATCGCTGCCACCCAGCCCTGGCGCCGCAACCAGCGCGCATGAGCCAGATGCCAGGCTTGAGGATCGGCCAGCGCCAGCAGTGGCAAACGCGCCGCTCGCAGCAGACTGTTGGCGCCGGCCAGCAACGCACCGAGCACACTCAGGCCGACTCCGCTGAGCCACCACCACGGGCTGAGGCTCAACTGCCCCGCCACTTCGGCGCCGTACAAACCGCGCAGGCTGGCGGCGACGTCCGGTAACAGCACGCTGGCCAACAGGTAGCCGCTGACCACACCGGCGAGTCCGCCGATCAGCGCCAGAGCGCCGAGCTCAACCACCAGGCACGCGATGAGCATTCGGGCACTGACGCCACAGGCACGCAAGGTCCTGAGCAGTCCCCGGCGTTGTTCCAGCGCCAGGCCGATGGCCGCGTGAACAATGAACAAACCGACCACGAATGACAGAAACCCCAGCGCATCAAGGTTCAGGTGAAAGCTTTCGGTCAAGCGCGCGAGATTGTTCTCCTCGCCACGGGTCTTGAGCTGGAGTTGGCCCTTGAATGCGTCAGGTATCGAGGCGCTGAACCCCTTGGGCAACAACAGTCGTGACAGTTGATCCGGCAGGCCCAGAATCTGCTGGGCGAAACCAATATCGACCAGCAAAACACCGGGGGCCATGTCGGTTTCAACGCGCAGCGGCGGCAATGCCATGCCATTCGCACTTATCGGCCGTTCGCCTTCGTGCAGCCCCAATGCCTGCAAGGTCTGCGGTGAAATCCAGGTACTGCCCGGCGCACTGAAAAACTCGACAATCCGCTCAATCGGTAACGCTTGCCCCGCCACCGATGAACCGGAGGGCAGCGACACCGGCTCGATGCCCATCAGTTGCAAGCGCTGGTCTTCATGGCCCTTGAGCGTCACTCGGCCTTGCAGCACCGGCGACACCGGCCAGCCTGAACGACGCAGTTCGACAAACAGCCCTTGAGAAAACGTTCCACCATCGGGCCCGCTGAGGCTGGCCTGTGGTTCGCCGCCGATTAACTGACTGGCCCGGGCATAGCTTTCCCGCGCCTGGCTGTTCAATGCCTGTACGCCCGTGAGCAAACCGGTGGCGAGCCAGAGCCCGGTCAGCACGCTGAAAAATTGCACCGGATGCTGCCGCCAATGGCTGAGCAGCGCCCGTAGCGTCTCGCGAAAAACCCGCACCTCAGCGTTCGTCCGTGCCAGCCAGACGACCACCGTGCAACACCACCTTTTCCGCGAGCCGCGCAGCCACCCGTGGGCTGTGCGTGACCATTAACAACGTGGTGGGTGTGTCGTCGAGCAATTCCAGCAGCAACTTCAGCACCTCGTCACTGGTGGCTTCATCGAGGCTGCCAGTGGGTTCGTCGGCCAGCAGCAATGCGGGTTTCGACGCCAACGCGCGCCCCAGGGCGACACGCTGCTGTTGCCCGCCGGACAGTTGCTCGGGATAGCGGCGCAACAAATCGTTCAAGCCCAAGCGCTGCACCAGATGCGCCTGCCAGCGCGGGTCGTGCCGCCCCGCCAGCCGCGCCTGAAACGCCAGGTTGTCTTCGACGCGCAAGCTGCCGATCAGGTTGAACTGCTGGAACACCAGGCCGATTTCAGTGCGCCGCCAGTTGGCCAGTTGGCCTTCACTCATCTGCTCCAGACGATGTTCACCGCTGCGGATGCTGCCCTGATCGACCTTGTCCAGGCCGGCAATCAAGTGCAGCAAGGTGCTTTTGCCGCTGCCCGATTCACCCATCAGCGCCAGGCTGCCGCCGGGTTTGAGGGTCAGGTCGACGCCTTGCAACACCGGCAACGGACCTTGTGGGGTGGCGTAGCTTTTGTAGACGCCTTGGACCTGAAGCATGGGCGAACCTGTTTGATCAACGTGAAGCAAGGATAGCGGCCCTGCATGTTTTTTGTCCGGTGCCGATTGCTGCCCTTCCCGCCTGCCCACTTACCCTCGGAGGCTGGTCTGACCATAACCATAAAAAACGGAGACACCATGCCTCGTTTCACTTTAAGCCCTCGTGGCCTGTTGGCCTGCCTGATTACTGCTTGCCTGGCGCAATCGGTGGCCGCCGCCGATGAACCGGTCGCCGCCAGCGCACAAACCGCGGCCAACAATGCGGCGGTCCTGCAACAACTGCCCTTTAGCGACCGCACCGATTACGAGTCGGTCAGCAAGGGCTTGATCGCACCTTTCAAGGGCCAGATCAAGGAGGCGGCCGGCAAGGTCATCTGGGATGTACAAGCCTATGACTTCCTGGCCAAGGACAAAAACCCGGACTCGATCAACCCCAGCCTCTGGCGCCTGGCGCAACTCAGTGCCCATGCCGGGCTGTTCGAAGTCAGCCCAAGGTTGTATCAGGTGCGCGGCCTCGACCTGGCCAACATGACCATCATTGAAGGTGACGACGGGCTGATCATCATCGACCCGCTGACCGTCACCGAAACCGCGAAAGCGGCGCTGGAGCTGTACTACCAGAACCGCCCACGCAAACCGGTGGTCGCAGTGATTTATAGCCACACCCACGTCGACCACTTCGGTGGTGTGCGCGGCGTGGTCGATGAGGCCGACGTCAAGGCGGGCAAGGTCAAGGTGTTCGCCCCCGTCGGGTTCATGGAACACGTGATGAGCGAAAACGTGTTCGCCGGCAACGCGATGAGCCGCCGGGCGCAGTATCAGTTCGGCAGCCTGTTGCCCCGTGGTGAGCGTGGTCAGGTCGACGCGGGCCTGGGCAAGAGCTCGCCGAGCGGCGGCACGGTCACCCTGATCCCGCCCACCGACTTGATCGAAAAAGAGCTGGAGACCCGCACCATCGCGGGCCTGGACGTGGAGTTCCAACTGACGCCGGGCACCGAAGCGCCGGCGGAAATGAACCTGTACCTGCCGCAACTGCGGGCCTTGTGCATGGCGGAAAACGCAACGCAGATGATGCACAACATCCTCACCCCACGTGGCGCACAAGTGCGTGACGCCAAGGCCTGGGCGCAATACCTGGACAGCAGCCTGGCGCGCTACGGTGACAAGAGCGACGTGTTATTCGCCCAGCACAACTGGCCGACCTGGGGTGGCGAGCGGATCCGCACGTTCCTGGCCGATCAGCGTGACATGTATGCCTTCCTCAACGACCGCACCCTGCATCTGTTGAACCAGGGGCTGACACCGCTGGAAGTCGCCGACGCCATCAAGAAATTGCCGGGCACTCTGGACCAGAAATGGTACACCCGGGGTTACTACGGCTCGCTGAGTTTCAACGTGCGGGCGGTGTATCAGCGCTACCTGGGTTTCTACGACGGTAATCCGGCCAATCTCAATCCATTGCCGCCGGTGGAAACCGCCAAACGCAGTGTCGAGGCCATGGGTGGCCAAGCGGCGGTGCTGGAGAAAATGCACGCGGCGATGGCCAAGGGTGATTACCGCTGGGCCGCGCAATTGGGCAACCAGTTGCTGTTCGCCGACCCGGAGAACCCGGACGCCCGCAAGGCTCAGGCCGAGACACTGGAACAGATGGGTTATCAAAGCGAAAACGCCACGTGGCGCAACATGTACCTGACCGGCGCCATGGAACTGCGCAACGGTGTACCAGCGCACGCCGGTAGCTCGGTGTCGGGGGACATGGTGCGAGCGATGAGCCCTGACATGTTCTTCGATTTCCTGGCCATTCGCCTCGACAGCGACAAAGCCGTGGGCCACGACATGACCCTGAACTGGACGTTCGAAGACCAGAACAAGGACTTCACCCTGACCCTGCGCAATGGCGTACTGACCCACCGCGCCGGGCTCAACCCTCAGGCCGATGCCGGTGTGAGCATGAGCAAGGCAACACTGGAGCAGATCAGCCTCAAGCAACTGGACTTCCCGACGGCGATTCAGAAGGGGTTGATCAAGTTGCAGGGGAACGGGAAGAAGATTGGGGAGCTGATGGGCAGCCTGGATAGCTTCAGTCCGCAGTTCAATATCGTGACGCCTTAAACCGCGGCGCGCCCTTCGCGGGCAAGCCCGCTCCCACAGTGGAATGCATTTCAACCTGTGGGAGCGGGCTTGCCCGCGATGGCGGTCTATCGGTTTACACAGGAACCACTTCAACCGCCGGCATCTTCCATCGCTGTTCGATCACCTGCTGTTGCGGCCCGTATAGCCGCAGCACCAGCGTAAACGCCCCGCTCGCCGGCGTCGGCAGCCAGTTGCTCTGGACTTGGGGTGCCGAAGGCTGCATCAGCAACGTCAACCCGCCGTCCGCATCCGCCAGCAACGAATCGCGGCTGCTCAGGCAGTAACGATCAATCGGGTTGGCGACCAATTGCCGGTCCGGCAAGTCATACAAGGTCAACGACCAGAACTCGCTGGCCGGCGGCAATTGCCCCGGCGCAAAACGCAGTCGATATTGACGCCCGCCCTGTAAGGGTTGCCCCTGATTGTCCTGACGACTGCCGGTGTAGAACGCCTCTTCGACACTGTTGCCGTAGATGCCGACGTGCGCCGCGACCGCGCGGTTGAGGTAATTGCCTTGCAGCGCTTCGCGGGTGCCAAACAGGCCCAGCGTAGTGCGCACCTGGCTCACCGCGGTTTGCAATTGCGCCTGGGCATCGGCGATTCCGGCGATTAACGCCTGACGGGTTTCCACCGATACCCCATCAACATCGAACGCCTGGCCCGGCACGATGCCGATGCGGGCGAAACGGGCACATAATGCCCGCTCGGACGGTTGAGTCGGGCACAGGGTGAGGAGCTGATTCAATACGGCAATGAACGAGGGCCCCAATCCGCTTTTACTGTCCCACGCCGGCCAGTCAATTGCGGGCGCCGCGATCGGTGCAGCGCTGGCGGTGTATTCATGCAGGGCACGCAAACGGTATTGCTGCTGCAACGCGCGCACGGCCGGCAAGTCTTCAGCGTTTTTCAGGCCGGTGCGTCCCAGCACCATGACGATCTCGGTCTCGCTGCGCAGCACGGCTTTGATTCCGGGTGGCGTCGGCCCTTGCCAGTCAGGCCCGGCGATCAGGTAATCCCCCGCCTCGCGACCGGTGCTGAGCACGCCGACGTAAGCAAAATTGTGCGTGTATTGGTCCACCAACTGGTGCACGTAGTAGCGGTCCTCGTCGACCGCCGGCACGCTCAGCACCTGCGGTTCGCTGCGCAAATCGAGCCAGGCCCAGGAGTACGGCGTGTCGTTGTTCGGGGTGACGATTTCGCGGTTCTTCGGGGTGTACAACTCGCTGTAGTGACGAAAGCGATTGAAGCCGCCGACGTATTCCGGCGCGGCGGGATTGAGCAGCTGTTTTTCCAGGGTCTGGTAATGCATGAGCATCGGATAGGCGTAGATCCACGCCTCCTGCGCGATGGCTCGAAGGTCATCGGATTCTGCGGCCAACAACCAGCGTGGAAACACCAGACTGCCGCCCAGCACACCCATGCTGCCCAGCATGCGGCGGCGACTGAACATCATATTCATGGCTCAACCCTCGCAATCGTCGGCAGCTGATAACTGCCATCCAGCGCACCGGCCTTGGGCAGGTACAAACGCAACAACACATTGAACGGCCCCTCGGGTGTCGGCAGCCAGTTGCCCTGCTGTGCGGCGGTCGGCGCATCGGGTTGCAGCATCAAGGTCAAGCCACCGTCGGCGTCATAGTGCAAATCAGGGCTGCGATCACCCAGGGCGTAACGCTGGATCGAATTGGCGGCGAGCAACTGGGTCTTGCCGTCGTAGAGGGTCAACGACCAGAAGGCATTCACGGGCGGCAATTGCCCGGCGGGGAAATGCAGGCGATAGGTTTTACGCCCATCCAGCGTCTGGCCCTGCGCATCGTGCAAGGCCATCGGGTAAATCGCTTCCACCGGATCATTGGCGTAGATATAGCGCCAAGCGACCGCCGCGCGGGTCAGGTCGTCATCACCAAACTTGCCGACATTGGTTGGCGAACGAAACCAGCCTTGTTGCTCCACCGAGACCTGGCTCGACGCCAACCGGACGTGTTCGCGCCCAGCCTCGGCACCCTGGGCAATCGCTTCGCTCAGCGCTGCCGGCGGTTCGAACGCGGCACCGGGCTTCACGCCAATGGCCGCGAAGCGTTCAAGTTTCGAACGCTCGGTTGGCGTCCATTCATGCAGCGGCGCCAAGGTATTGAAGGTGGCGAACAATGTCTGGGCCGGGCCTTGCTTGGTGTCTTGATAGGCAGGCAATTGCAACGGAGCCAACGCTGCCGGCGCTACCCCGCCGGTCACCTTGGACAACGGCGTCAGGGCGTAGTCCGTCATCACGTTCGCTGCGTCTTTCAAGTCCGCCTCACCCTTGACCTCGGTGCGCCCGAGCAAGAACACCAGGCGACTCGGCGAGCGAATCACACCCCTGAAACCGCTCGGTGTTTCTCCGTGCCAATCCGGCCCGGCAATCAGGTAACGCCCAGCGGTGTTGCCGGTGGCGCGAGTGCCGATGTAATCGAGGTTGTCGGTGCGCATGTCGACGAGCTGGAAACTGTAGTAGCGCCCTTCCACGGCCGGAACGTCCAGCACCATGGGCTCGCCACGCAGGTCGAGCACAGCGCGTGAATAGAACGTGTCGTTGTTGGGCGACACCACTTTGTTGTCTTGCGGGCCGAGCAATCGCGGCTCGCTGTACAGCCGGTTGAATGGCAATCTGGCGGCGATGGCGCTGAGCACTTTGTCGTGCTCGACGGTGGCGTAGGCGAAGACGTAAGCCTCTTGCGCCAGCGCCTTGGCTTGCGGCTGATCGAGGGTTGTCGCATGAGCGCTGCCCAGGCTTGCGCCCAGGGCCAGAGCGGATATCCAGTAGCGCACGGTTGATCTCCTGGTGGATGCAAACACTGAAATCCTGTGGGAGCGGGCTTGCCCGCGATGGCGGAGTGTCAGTCAACATAGCTGCTGAATCTGAAGACCTCATCGTGGGCAAGCCCACCCCCACAAGGACTTGCGGTGTGTGTGAGATACGATTTACTTCGCCCAGCGCCGCAGGTCCGACGGGGTGTAGTCATCGGTCTTGGCCGAGAAGCCGACGCGCATCGGTTCAGTCTCTTCGTTGGCCAGACCACCGGCGTAGTAGCGCCCGGAGATCAGGTCATAGGACGTTTCCAGCACGTTGTAGGTAAAGCCGTGGTCGTACTGCTGAATCGCGTGCAGTTCGCCGCTGCGCCACAGTTCGCCGCGACTGTCGTACTGGTCCGACTGAGCGATCTGCCAGCTGTCTTCGTCGACATAGAATCGGCGTTTGGCATAAATGTGCCGGGCACTGGGCTTGAGCGTGGCTTCCACCACCCACACCCGGTGTTTCTCGTAACGCGCCAGGTCCTGGTTGACGTGGTTGGGCTTGATCACTTCGTCGTACTTGAGGCTGTGGCTGCCGATTTTGTAGCTGTTGTACGGGATGAACAGCTCTTGTTTGCCGATCAGCTTCCAGTCAAAACGATCCGGTGCACCGTTGTAGCCGTCGATATTGTCGGCGGTGATCAGGCCGTTGCTGTAACGGGCGCTGTTGTCATAGGCGATCATCGGCGCACGGCGAACCCGGCGTTGACCCGGCAGGTATTGCCACGCAGAACGCGGCTCGGCAACCTGGTCGACCGGCTCGTGCACCAGCACCGCTTCGCCGGACAAACGCGCCGGTTCCAGCACGCGGCTCTTGAACATGAACAGGATGTTGGCGCCCGACTCCAACCCGCCGACGGTGTCGGCGAAGTTGATCAGCGACTGGTTGCGCACGTAACTGGTGGCGCCGTTTTCACGCACCAGCGCCGAGCTGCTGATGCGCTCGTAACTGCCGCCGCGATAACGGGTCATGTGGTTCCACATCACCTCAAGGCCTTCGGTAGGCAGCGGAAACGGAATGCCGTGCACATAGTCATGCAAGCCATTGCCGCCATCGGCCATGCTGGTTTTGGCGACGTTGTCGCGGCTCTGCGCCAACACTTCCTTGGGCAGGTTGGCGCTGCGATGACTCGGGTAGATGTTCATTTTGTAGCTGTCGGGAAAACGCTTGAACATCGCGATCTGCCCCGGGCTGAGAAACTTCTGATACTGCGCGACGTTTTTCGCGTCGATGGTGAACAACGGCTTCTCCGACGCATACGGATCGCTGTAGCCGCCCTTGCTGTCGACACTGCCGGCGTTGCTCGCCAGGCCGCCGGTCCAGGCCGGAATACTGCCGTCGGCATTGCCAGCCATTTCCGACCCCATGGGGGTCAGGGTTTTGCCCAGCGCGGCGGAATCAGTGCCTTTAGCCTGAGCCAGGCCGACGGTGCAGGCCAGCGCCAGCACGCACAATTGCATACGCATAACGGTTCTCCTTAGAAGTCTGCCTTGAAGCTGACGGATGCGAAATCGCGGTCGTCGAGGGTGCTGTAATCGTTGGAACCAAAGAAGGCGTTGTAGGCCAGTTCGACGCTGTAATCGTTCATGTAGACGCCGGTCAGGCTCACGCCCAACGCTTGCTGGCCTTCCTGGAACGGCCCTTGCGGATCGTAGGAATAACCGGAGATGTCTTGTCGCCAGTTGACCGCCGGAATCAGGTTGACGCCGGGCAGCACGTCGCTGTATTCGAGGCTGGCGCGCAGGCGATAACCCCACGACCACTCGGTGGCAAACCCTTTGTCGGTGCAGTACTGGTTGGTGACGCCCGAAGCCACGGTGTTGCACAGCGTGCCGTTGCGCGGCGCACTGCGGCCAAACGCAGAGTTGCGGCCCAGACGTTCGTCACCCAGGTCGTCGATGTGCACCACACCAGCCTCACCGAACAGGCTCAGGCGCGTAGCGCCCAGCACGTTGTCGATGGCCTGGGTGGCCGAGCCGGTCATCTGCCAGACGCCTTTGCGCACCCAACCGTCGTAGCGACTGCCATTGGTCGTGCTGAAGCCCGGTGGCAGGTCTACCCACGAACTGCCGCCTGGTCCGGAGATCACCGCAACGTTGATGTCCGGTGCGTTGATCGCCAGTGGCATGTTCGGCCGATAGCTCAGTTCACCGGCCAGGGAAATACCGGTGTAGGGCTCGACGCCGTTGAGGCTGATGCCGTACAGGTGAATGTTTTCCGGAAACGCCGCCGCATAACTCGGCGCCTGGACGCCGCCGGGGAACGTACCGGGCAGGCTGGTGTTCTTCGCGTTGAGGGTGAAATACGGCAGCCGCGAGTGATAGTTGATGTAGTAAATCGCCGCTTCGGCATCGTTCAGCGAATGGATGATGTTGCGCAAGGCGAAGCCGAACTGACCGTTGTCGGACGGTGATTCATTACCTCGGGCTGTGGCGTACAACCCCGCGGCCTGCATTTGTTGATCGGTCTGCACCTGACTCAAATACAACGGCCCGCAACCAGGCTGGATGGCATCGCTGCTGGCGAAGAACGTGCCGCAACCGTCAAGTACGCTGGGCCGCCAGTTGTACTGGTAGAAACCTTCGAGGTTGAGGCTGTCCGTCAGGCCGAAGCTGAAGGAGACCATCTCCACCGGTAACTGGCCTTCCTTGATTTCCACACCGGGGCGGTTGAACGCCGAGATGTCCAGCGGGTTGATCACGTTGATGCCGTTCTGGATCAGCAACGCCTCGCCCCACGACAACACCTGGTTGCCAACCTTGACGTTCAACGGGTGGTCGGCCACCTGGAAATCTTTCCAGACGTAGGCGTCGAGCGTCTTGAAACCCTGGAACTTCGACAGGTCGTCCCAGCCCGAATCGTCGAAATCCTTGAAGCGGCCGTTACGGGTTTCGTAGGCGTGGTCGTACCAGTACTTGAAGCGAACGAACGCCCCCTGGCCCTGGCCATCGAGACTGAAATCGGTGAGGCCCTTGAAGACCTGCGAGATGGGGTCGCCCTTCTCGAAGTTCAGCCGGTTGTCGTCGGCACTGACGCTGGTGCCGTTGGCGCGCACGCCTTGGGCTTGCAGCGCGTTGGCGCGGGTCATCAGGCTTTTGTCGGGGTTTTGTGTCGACCAACTGCTGCCCAGGGTCAGGGTGGTTTTGGTCGACAGGCTCCAGTCCTCGTTGATCTCGTAACTGGTGGCCTGGGCCGGCCCGGTCAAGACAGCGAGGATCGCCAGCGCAAGCGGTTGCGGGCGGGTGTGGCCAAGCCTGTGAAGTCGCGGTCGGACTCCGGCTGTGGCCGAGCTTTTTCTTATCATTATTAGGCTCCGGTCAGATTTACTCAGCCCGGACACGGTGCCCAACAATCAGTGCCGACACGCAAGCGATGGCCGACAAAAAGTAATCATCACCGCCACTTCGACCTGTAGCAGCTAACGAGCAGCGCGAGGCTGCGTCCGGCTCTGTAGCAGCTGTCGAGCTCCAGCGAGGCTGCGTCCGGCTCTGTAGCAGCTGTCGAGCTCCAGCGAGGCTGCGTCCGGCTGCGAAGCGGTCGTGAGATCAGGCGGCGTGGTGTTTCAGTAAGACCGCGCGTGCCGGATTCACGACCGCTTCGCAGCCGGACGCAGCCTCGCTGGAGCTCGTCAGCTGCTACAGACCGGTGTGGTTACAAGGAGAGGCGAAACTGTTTGGGGGTGATACCGAACTGTTTGCGAAAGGCCCGGATGAAGTTACTCGGCTGGCGGTAACCAAGGCGTTCGGCGATTCGTTCGATGGGTTGATCACCGGCCGTCAGCCAATGCCGCGCCATGTCCAGGCTGTCGCTGCGGGTGGTGTGCGCGGCGGCGGTTTGCCAGTGCCTGAGCATGCTTTGATGCAAGAACGGATTGGCCCCCAGCAGCGGTTCGTCGAGGCTGGCCAAGGGCAATGTCAGGCACAGGTGCGGCCCCTCGTGCACGTCGATGCCGACGCTGCGTAACCACTGCCCCGCGGCCTGTTGCGGCGTGAGGCAGACCTCGACAAACACCTCGCCCGGCGCCCGTCCGACCCGTCGGGCGATGTTGCGCACCAGGGTCAACGCCGCGGCATCCAGACCGAAAAAATGCGGTTGCTGGTCCGTCGCGCGCAGGTGCAATCGGGCCTGCCCGTGCGCCTCTTCCAGTTCGGCCATCACGTAGTTGGTGACACGTGGCAGGAACTCGGTGAAACAGACCAGGCTGGCGCGCAGGGTCGTGGCGGAGTCCAGCAAAATGTTCAGCCCTTGCAGGCAATTGGTCGCCATCCCGTTGACCAGTTCACAGCCAAACGTCGCGCCCGCGCCCAGACGTTCACATTCACTCCAAAGCTTTTCGACGAGGTGCGCGGGAACCGGCAGCCCTTGCCCATCGTGGCACGACAAGTTGATGCCGGCCCGTTGCAGCAATTGCTCCCGGCACAAACCGGACTGTTGGGCGTGGCTGAGAATGGTGCGGGTAAAGGCGCTGGAAACGAACGGTTGATCAGGCATGGCAGGCTACGACGAGTAAACAGGGTTGTAGTTATGCCAGTGGTCGTGATATCGATCCAATGCATTAAAAGTATTCCAGGAATGCAGGAGACGCATGATGGACCTACGCCAGCTTCGCCACCTCGTGGCGCTCGCCGATTACCGTAATTTTGGCCGCGCCGCCGAGGCGATCAATCTCAGCCAACCGGCCTTCAGTCGCAGCATCCAGACCCTGGAGCGGGACCTCGGCTGTGCCCTGGTGGAACGCAGCAGCCGCGAGTTCCGCCTGACCGGCCAGGGCGAACTGGTGTTGCAACACGCCAGGCGCTTGCTCGCCGGCAGCCAGGCGCTGCACAACGAGCTGACTCAATACAACGGCCTGACGGGCGGCGAACTGCACTTCGGCTGCGGTCCTTACCCGGCGCAACTGTTGGTGCCTGAAGCGCTGGCGCAGTTCATCCAAGCGCACCCGGCGATTCGCACCAGCTTTCACCTGGGCGACTGGGAGCAACTGGCGCTGTGGCTGCGTGAACAGCAGATCGAATTTCTGGTGGCCGATTCGCGTTACTTCACCGGTGATCCGCAGTATCAGGTGCAACTGTTGCGGCCCCGTCGCGGGCGATTTTTTTGCCGCGTCGGCCACCCCTTGGCGACGGGTGAACGCCTGCCCCTTCGCGCCCTGCTCGACTACGCCGTGGTCGGCACCCGGATTCCGCCGATGATTCGCAAGATCCTCGCCGATGTGCAGGGCGAGCCGGACTTCAACCCCAGCGTCGAATGCGCGCAATTCGATGCGATTCGCCGGGTGGTCATGCACTCCGACGCCGTCGGCATCGCGACCATGGAAGCCCTCGATGAACTGGCCAGCCAGGGGCATATCCACTTGCTGACCTTTACCGACATCCCCAGAGATGACCCGGCCCTGCAGTTGCACTACGGCATCGTCAGCCGCCCCGGTCATTCTTTGACGCCGGCAGCGCTGGCGATGGTGGAAGCGATCCTGGCGGTGGACCAGCGATTGCTCGCGGTGGATCAGGTCTAACACCGCAAAACCTGTAGGAGCCGAGCTTGCTCGCGATGGCGGCATATCAGTCACATAGAGGCTGAATGTTATGGCCTCATCGCGAGCAAGCTCGGCTCCTACAGGGGTTCTGCGTTGCTTTTGAATCAGGCGCGACGCGCAAATGACTGCATCATCGCTCGCGGCTCACCCAAGGCGCGCAGCAGGCAATGCATTGCTTCTTCACGGCTGCGTTCAAAGCGGTAACGGCCCTCGATGTACAGCGCCAGCTTCAGTTCTACCGATTCGTCCAGCGGCAACGGCACCTGTTGAAGCCCGAGTACGCTGGCGACCCGGCTTGGCAGGCTCATGCCGAAGGGCTGCCGATCCGCGATCAGCTTGGCGGCCAATGTGCTTTGGGTGTTCACCGCAATCGTTCGGCGCAGTCCTTTCAAGCCCAGGTGCAAGTCCACCGGGCTGAGGCCGTCGCGGCGGCTGGAAATCTGAATCTGCGGTTGCTCAAGAAAGGCTTGCAGGGTGCGCGGCGGTTCCTTGAGCGCGGCGCCATAGGCAAACACGTAATGGTCGGCCGGCAACACCTGCTTGTGCAACCCGGCGAGCCCGGCCAGCGGTTGGTCGAGGTCGATGAGGATGTCGAGTTTGCCGCTGGCCAGCTCCTGCAAGGCATCGCGACGGCGCGGCTGGAAATAGCGCACCTGCCAGTCGGCCTGGGGGGATTCGAGCAAGGCATCGAGCAGCACCGGTTGCAGGCAATCCAGGCAGCTGATGCGTAACAACGGATTGTTCTGCCGCGCCGCCGGAATCATCCGCAAACCATCGCGCAATGATTCCAGGGCGGCGCGCACATAGTCCGCCAAACGGTGCGCGACCAGCGTCGGCGTCACGCCCAGACGGCTTTTGATGAACAGCGGATCGCCACACAATTCGCGCAGGCGGCGCAGCGCATTGCTCATGGCCGGTTGCGACAGGCACATCACTTCGGCGGCACGGGTGACGCTGCGTTGCTGGTAAATGGCATCGAAGGCGAGCAGCAAGTTCAGGTCGAGCTGGCGTAAATCAAGCATGGTCTTGCTCCGGCAAATCGCTTAACGTCGAGCAGCCTAACCAGTGTCCCGGAACATGCTGTGAGCCCTACATGACAAAAAGCGATCAGCGACTGCCCCATCAACCAAGACCGAATGCGTTTTATGCGCCGACCTTGCTGCCGGCCATCGAAGAACTGCTGGCCCGAGGCGTTGCCCGGGATACCCTCGAAGGTCTGTTTCGACGCAGCCTGTTCGAGCTGCGCACGCCCTTCATGCGCATTCCGCTGTTCCTGTCGCGGCGCTTCTGGACTTTTGCGCTGGAGCAGACCGGCGACCCGTTGATCGGTCTGGCGGCGGGCCGTCGCTTCGTTTCCACCGCCACCAACGGCCTGACCTACCTGTTCGACGTGGCGGCGTCACTGGAAAGTGCCTGCGCGTATTTCGAGCGGTTTTTCCCGTTCTTCAACGGGCATTTCCAGGCCCAGATCGTGCGCAGCGATGACGGTGTGGAATTGCGCCTGCTCGACTGCGGCAGCGTGAAAGCCGGTGCGGCGACCACCGATTACATCCTCATCAGCCTGTGCAGCATGCTGCGCCGCAAGTTTCTCGCCAGTGGCCT
Organism: Pseudomonas sp. B21-040; assembly: GCF_024748695.1. Lineage (NCBI taxonomy): Bacteria > Pseudomonadati > Pseudomonadota > Gammaproteobacteria > Pseudomonadales > Pseudomonadaceae > Pseudomonas > Pseudomonas sp. B21-040. The sequence goes on along the minus strand of NZ_CP087176.1, from coordinate 2,630,740 downwards.
GGAACGTGATCCGGTGTTGAGTGTTGGCCTCGCGTGGCCAAGGACCGCCAACCCGACCGATCACGAACAGGCGTTCCGCGCACCGGTGCATTGGGCACAACCGCACCCTTCGATTCGCCTGGACCGACAGTTGTTCGTGACCGCGCTGACGCCGGGCAACCATGAGCTGGAACACACACTGGTGGAGTTGCTGGAACAGACCCGGCGCAACAGCGAGCCTACGTTGCTGGAGCAAGTCAGCGACCATTTGATCGCCGATCTGGCCAGCGCCAACTGGCAGCAGTTTTGTAACGACCATCATTTGCTGGAACGCACGGCGGCACGCCGGTTAAAGGCGCTGGGGTGGAGTTTTTCGCAGCTGCAGGATGAGTACCGGCGCTGCCGCGCGGAAGATTTGTTGCAGGCGGCAGACCTGGAGTTGGTGGAGATTTCCGACCGGTTGGGCTACAGCGATGTGCAGAGTTTCAACCGCGCCTGTCTGCGCTGGCTGGGGTGTGCGCCGGGGGTGTATCGGACGCGGTGGGTGCAGCCTTCAGAGGTGTGTTGATAGGTGGGACCTCATCGCGGGCAAGCCCGCTCCCACAGGTTTTTTGGTGGTCACAAACCGGGGTTTTCAGTGAACCTCTCGGCTCACTGAAAGCCACTGTTAGCTAGATTTCAAAAACGTGGCTTGACGGTTTTCCACTCCGGTTTGTAACGCTGCATCTGTTTCACATCATCGCGCTGGCGAATGCCGCACGTCAGGTATTGGTCATGCAGTTTGCCGAGTTGATCGTGATCCAGCTCCAGGCCCAACCCCGGCGCGCGGGTGATTTTCACGCAACCATCGACGATCGGCAGCTTGCCGCCCTTGATCACTTCTTCGTCCGGCTCCTGCCACGGGTAATGCGTGTCGCAGGCGTAATCGAGATTCGGCACCGACGCGGCGACGTGGGCCATGGCCATCAGGCTGATGCCCAGGTGCGAATTGGAATGCATGGACACGCCCAAACCAAAGGTCTGGCACATTTTCGCCAGCGCCTGGGTGTCGCGCAGGCCGCCCCAATAGTGGTGATCGGCAAGAACGATCTGCACACTGTTCAAGGCCACACTGCGGCGGAATTCATCGAAATCAGTCACCACCATGTTGGTCGCCAGCGGCAGGCCGGTGCGTTTGTGCAGTTCGGACATCCCTTCCAGGCCCGGCGTCGGGTCTTCGTAATATTGCAGGTCGTCGCCCAGCAATTCAGCCATGCGAATCGAGGTTTCCAGGGACCAGTTAGCGTTCGGATCGATCCGCAGCGGGTAACCCGGGAAGGCCTTTTTCAGCGCCTTGATGCACGCCACTTCATGCTCCGGCTCCAGCGCGCCAGCCTTGAGCTTGATGCTCTTGAAACCATAGGTCTCGATCATGCGCCGAGCCTGGGCGACGATCTGTTCTTCGTTCAGCGCTTCCCCCCAGCTGTCGGGCTTGTAAGGCGAATCAATGTGCTGGGCGTACTTGAAAAACAGGTAGGCGCTGAACGGAATCTCGTCACGGATCGCACCGCCGAGCAAGTCCACCAACGGCACGTTCAGCGAGTGCGCCTGCAAATCCAGGAACGCCACTTCGAACGCCGAATACGCGTTGCTCACCGCTTTGCTGGCGTGAGAACCGGGCGCCAGTTCCGCGCCGGCGATGCTCGCCGGTTTGTTCGCCGCCACGGTGGCCTGGACGATGGCGCGCAGCTGATTGAGGTTGAACGGGTCGAGGCCGATCAGCTTGTCTTGCAATTGCTGCTGGATCGCCAGCGCCGGAGCGTCGCCGTAGCTCTCACCCAGGCCAATGTAGCCATTGTCGCTCTCGATCTCGATGATCGAGCGCAGCGCGAACGGCTCGTGGATACCACTGGCATTGAGCAGTGGCGGATCACGGAAAGCGATGGGGGTGACGGTGACTCGTTTGATTTTCAAGAGGCTGCTCCCTTTGAACCTGAACTCAAGGCGGGTTGACTGGTGGATGTTTTGCAGGCGGCGTCCTCCGCGGGTTTGCCGTTCAGCGAGCGCAAGGCGTCGCCACGAGGGGCCGTGCGAGCGAAAAAGATCACCACGGCCGCGACCAGGGATGTGGCGGCCAGGCCGTAAAGCCCACCCTCGATAGACCCGGTTTTTTGTTCGAGAAAACCGAACGCCGTCGGGGCCACGAAACCACCCAGGTTGCCGATGGAGTTGATCAGGGCGATCACCGCCGCGGCGATGCGCGCATCCAGATAGCCTTGCGGAATCGGCCAGAACAACGCCGAGGCGGCCTTGAAACCAATGGCCGCAAAACAGATGGCGACAAAGGCGAAGATCGGTCCGCCGGTGGTCGACATGAACATGCCGAACGCCGCAATCACCAGCGTCAACGCCACCCAGGCCTGCTGGTATTTCCACTTGCTGGCCATGGCGGCGAAGCCATACATCGCGACGATGGAAATCAGCCACGGTATCGAGTTGAACAGGCCGACCTGGAAGTCACCGAGGTTGCCCATTTTTTTGATCATGCTCGGCAGCCAGAACGTGGCGCCATAGATGGTCAGGGCAATGGAAAAGTAGATAAAACAGAACAGGGCAATTTGCTTGTCGGCCAGCAGTTTGAACATCGACGGCTTGATCGTCTGCGCGGCTTCGCGAGCTTGCTGTTCCAGCGCGATGGCGCCAGTCAGGGCGTCTTTTTCTTCGACGCTCAGCCATTTCGCTTCACGCGGATGGGATTGCAGCCAGGACCAGACAAAACCGCACAGGACGATGGAGGCGAAGCCTTCAATCAGGAACATCCACTGCCAGCCATGCAGGCTGAAACCGCTGACGTTCAGCAGCGCACCGGACACCGGGCCGGAAATGACCGAAGCAATGGCCGAACCGCTGAGAAAGATCGCCATGGCTTTGCCCCGTTCAGTCGACGGCAGCCACTGGGTGAAGTAGTAAATGATGCCCGGAAAAAAACCCGCTTCGGCCGCGCCGAGAATGAAGCGCAGTACATAGAAGCTGGTTTCGCCACGCACGAAGGCCATGGCCATGGCAGCTGCGCCCCAAGTGAACATGATGCGCGTCAACCAGGCACGAGCACCGTAACGCTGCAGCAGCATGTTGGAGGGTACTTCGAATATCGCGTAACCGATGAAGAACAGCCCGGCGCCCAGGCCATAGGCCGCTGCGCCGATGCCCAGGTCGGTTTCCATGTGGCTGCGTACGAAGCCGATGTTGACCCGGTCGATGTAGTTGACGATGAACATCACCACAAACAGCGGCAACACATGGCGCTTCACCTTGGCCGCGGCGCGGGCAAGCACATTCGGGTCCGGCGGACTCTGGAGGGTTTTCAAAGGGCGACTCCCGACATTGTTTTTTTAGGGACGAACCGATCATGGACGCGGCAATTGATCCCGTCTAATCTAAACTGGCATTCGATTGATACCCGGATTAGATCAATGTTCGAACTGACCCAACTGCGCTGCTTCACCACCGTGGCCACTGAACTCAACTTCCGTCGTGCCGCCGAACGACTGAACATGACTCAACCGCCCCTGAGTCGACAGATCCAATTGTTGGAGCATCACCTGGGTGTCGAGTTGTTCACCCGCTCCACCCGCAGCGTCGCCCTCACCGCCGCCGGCCGCGCCTTCTTCATCGAAGCGCAGAACTTGCTGGAGCGCGCCCAGCAAGCCGCCGTCACTGCCCGGCGTTTTGCCGAAGGCGACATTGGTTCGGTCAACATCAGCTTCGTGGGCAGCGCCGTGTACGAGTTCCTGCCCAAGGTCATAGCCGAAGCACGGCTCAAACAACCCCACGTCAAAATCGATCTGGCGGAGATGAACACCTACCAGCAGCACGAAGCCCTTCGCGCCCGGCGTATCGATCTGGGTATCGTCCGCGCGCCCTTGCTGGAACCGGGTTACGCCACCGAGTGCCTGGTGCGCGAGCCCTTTGTCTTGGCCGTCCCCAGTCGCCACCCGCTGGCCAGTGCCGAAACCGTGTCCGTCAAAGACCTCGACGCGCAACCGTTCCTGATGTACTCCCACGCCGCCTACCCGCCCTTCAACGAACTATTGACCGGCATGCTGCGCTCAGCCCGCGTCGCTCCGGAATACGTGCAATGGCTCGGTTCGTCACTGACGATTCTGGCGCTGGTCAACGCCGGAATGGGCCTGGCCCTGGTCCCTCGCTGCGCCACCAGCGTGGTGTTCAAGAACGTGGTGTTTCGGGATATCGATCTGGGGGAAGGCGTACAGAGCGAGCTGCATTTGATCTGGCGCGAGAACAATGACAACCCGGCGTTTGCGATGTTGCTGGAGGGGATTCGCAAGGCTGTGAGGGAGGGATGGGGGTTGTAAATGTGTAGATGGGCCGCGTGTCGCCGGGTTTGAGGGCTTGTGCGACCAGCCGCAATCGGCGCCTCACGGACGTTTTTTACACGGGAGCGCTATAGTTAATGACCTTGGGGAAACACGGGAAATCCGACTTCGCAGGTGTTGCCATGAAGACGTTCGAACAAACGCTGTTGCTTGCCCTTTGCCTGGTCGCCACCGGCGTGCACGCGGATGACAGCCTGATGGAAACCGACCAATCAAGCAGTGAATTCAACTATTACGGGAAGGATCAACCCTTTTCCCACCCGGTGCCGCCCTCCATGAGCATTGTTCCGCCGGGCGCGTACATTTCGTCTTCTCCACAAACGTTCATCCCGGTGTCGAGTCAGCACGTGTTCCACGACTCCCGCTTGCCGACGGTGGCGGACGCGTCGGTGCGAGTGTTCATTCGCACCTACGACGAGGAACACGGCGTCTACGTGAACCAGGAAGTCGAGGACCCGAGCTGCATGTTGTCATGCCTGCGCCAGGGCCCCGCCTTGTAACACAGGTCAATGCCTACCACTGGCGTTTGTCCGGACGTGCCAGGCCGAGTTTTTCGATCCGGTAACGCAGCATGTCTCGGCTCAGGCCCAGCAGCCGTGCGGACTTGGTGACGTTCCAGTCAGTCTTGTCGAGCATCTTGCGCACCATGTCGCGCTCGACTTCAGGCAGGTTCATCGACTCAGTGCCGTTGTAGATCGGGCGTGGTTCGTGGTTTTGCGGCTCATGCTGATACATCGGCGGGTCATCCACCAGGCTGAGGCAGACGTTCAACTGATGCGCGGCGATGGTGTCGCTTTGCGCCAGCAGCACGGTTTGCTCAAGCATGTTGCGCAACTCACGCACGTTGCCCGGCCAGCTATAGCTGAGCAGCAGTTCTTCAGCCTGATCACTGAAATGCAGGTTCGGTTTGCCATAGCGTTTGCCATGGACGGCTAAAAAGTGCCGGGCCAGTAGCAGAATGTCTTCGCCACGGGCATACAGGCGCGGCACTTTGATGGAGATGATCCGCAGGCGGAAGAACAAGTCACGGCGAAACTTGCCCTGCTGCACCATCTGTTCGAGGTTGCAGTTAGTGGCGCTGATCACCCGCAAGTCGACCTTGCGCTCCTTCACCGAACCGACCCGACGAATGGTCCGGTCTTCCAAGAGTTTCAGCAGTTTGGCTTGCAGCAACAAATCCATCTCACCGATTTCATCAAGAAACAACGTACCACCATCGGCCGCTTCCACCAGACCGACACGGCGGTCCTTGGCATCGGTAAAGGCGCCCTTCTCGTGGCCGAACAGTTCCGACTCCACCAGATTGGAAGGGATCGATGCGCAGTTGAATTCAATGAACGGGCCTTTGCTGCGCGGGCCGTCGAAGTGCAGCGCGCGGGCCACCAGTTCTTTACCGGTGCCGGTCTCACCCTCCACCAATACGGGCGGCAAGTCGGTGTTGGCCATGCGCCGCTCGGCGTCGAGCAACTGGGCGATGGTGTTCTTCAGGTAGTGCATCGGCGCCGATTCACCAATCAGTGCCTGCACGCCGGATTTCTGCGCCTCGCGCTCCTGATAGAACGACAACGTGCGCTCCATGCGATCAGTGGCCAGCGCCTTGTCCAGCAAGAGCTTGAGCTCAGGCAAGGCCACCGGTTTAGTGACGTAGTGGAAAGCCCCCTCTTTCATCGCCACCACGGCATCTTCGACATTGCCGTAACCGGTCATCATGATCACTTTCAGATCCGGCGCGCTGACGCGCAGCTTCTGGATCAAGTCGTGACCACTCATGCCAGGCAACGAGTTGTCGGTCAACACCACGTCAGGGGCGAACGCTCCCAATTGCACCAGTGCATCTTCAGCAGAATGGCAGACCGTTACCTCGAAGTCTTTACGCTCCAGGTAGGTCTGAATATTCTCGGCGAGGATTTCGTCATCCTCGACCAGCAATATGCTGTGCTCCATATTCCCCTCCCGTTGCCGCTTTAAAATTGAGACAAACGCGGGTTCCCTCCTGCTCCTGGCTGATCAGTTCGACCGAGCCTTCGAAACGCTCCATTATTCGTTTTACCAGGGCCAGGCCTACGCCCAGCCCTCCTTGTTTGGTGGTGAAAAACGGCTTGAAGACCATCTGTTGCTGCTGCTTGGTCATGCCTTTGCCGGTATCACTAAGGGTCATGCGCACATGGCCGGGTTGTGGCTGTTCGATATCAATACTCAATTGACCACCCTTGGGCATGGCTTCCAGGGCGTTGGCAAACAGGCTATTGAGAATTTGCGTCAGCAGCACCTGTTGGCTGACGACCGGTGGGCAGGCTTGAGGCGTGAATCGCACCTGCACGTTCGACCGTTTGATCAGCGCATCGAATGCACTCAGGGTGTCATCGATGGCCAGCACCAGATCGACCGTTTCGCAGTCGTCATTCATCGGCCGTAACGACACCAGCAATTCCCGAACCCAGCGTGACATGCGATCGACCTGACTGATGATGTCACCTATGTTCTTCTGCGCATTCTGGCTGGCGATTTCCTGGGCCAGTTCGGCGCTGGAACGAATGTTGGCCAGTGGATTACGCAAACTGTGTGCCACCGCCGAGGACATTTCCCCCAGGGCGACGAACGTTTCATTGGTGATCAATTGCTTCTGCTGGCTCTGCAGCAGCATCGAGGCACGGCGCACAATCCAGAACAACCCAAGGTAGATGACCAGGCCGCCGAGTACGGTTGCCAGCCAGATGGCCTTGAAACCACGCTGGATGCGCTCCACCAGGTCGACCGGTTCCTTGTAGATCTCAACCATGGCGACCACTTTGCTTCTGTCGGCATTGAACATCGGGATGTAATTCTCGACGAACAGGTATTCCGGCTCGCGCAGCAGCTTCTGCTCGGGACGCTCGTCATCGATTTCGTGGTAGCTGGTGGACACCAGCTCTTTCATTTCAAAGGACGAGTCCAGCTCATCATCGTCTTTGATGCGCACGCCGATCAACTCCGGGTTCGTCGACCAGACCACGGTACGATCCAGCGCGTACACCGTCGCCAACAAAATGTCCGGCAGGTGCTCCACGTGATCGAGAAATTCAATGCGCGCCGCCGCACGGGTGCCTGGGGACACGTCGGGATAAGCGTTGTCCAGCCGAGGGTCGAGCATCTCGCCCATGGTTCTGGCCGGGTCGATCAAGGCATGGCGAATTTCGGCGTCACCTATGGCTTGAATGAATTGCGCGGTCAGCATGGAATCGCGCTCGATGCTTTCGGTCACCACAAAACGCGTGGAGATATAGCCAAGCCCCAACGCCACGGCGGCAATGATGAAAAAGCTGGCCAGGGAAAACCAGCGCAACAGATTGAACTGCCCACCCCGGCTCTGGCCTGCGACAGCCGGTGTGATCGGTGCCGGTTCTTGTTGTTGTTCGAGTATCGGCATAGGGGGTGTCCTGGATGCTCGTATCTAGCCTGTTCAGCCGTGTTTCAGATCAGTGTAGGCGTCAATGACGGTGCCTGACTGAGCCAATGATAGTATTTCGCCGCTATTGCGCCTGCGCCGCTTGCAACGGCTGCTGTCGATCGGTTTCTTCCTGCAAAAATTCCATAATCGATTGCGCGGATTTCTCATCCAGACGCAGGTTCGGCATCGGGATTTTTTCGTAACGCTCGAACAGCTCCACGGCAATCGGGTCTTTCTCTTTCAGCATGCGGTCTGGCTCGCGAATCCAGCGGTTGAGCCAGGCCGGGTCGCGTTGACGGGTCACACCGATCAGGTCCGGGCCAATGCTGCGCATGCCAATGCCCTGGCCGTCCATCGGTCCAAGGCTGTGACACGACGCGCAACGGGTGCGAAACAGTTCTTCGCCATTGCTGGGCGGGCGAATTTCCGGGGCGTTGGCGTAGCTTTGTTCAACGCTGGCTTTTTTCCAGTTCTGCAAAGTGTTGGCCAACTGATCGGCCAGAATCCACGGATTCTCGAACGGTGATGCTTTCATCCAGCGACCGGTGCTCTGGTTGCCGACGATCAGGCTCAGGTTGTGGTCCTTGCTGCGCCCGTTGTCGACGCCTTCAATGAACAGCCCGAGTTTCTTGCGCAGCTCGGTGACGTCGGCAAATTCCCCGGTGAGGAATTTCCAGCCCGGCCCGACCTTGAAGCGTTGCGCATAGGCCTTGAGCACTTCGGGTGTGTCACTCAAGGGATCGATGCTGATGGAGTAGAAAAAGATGTCCTGGCCGACCCGGTCGCCGAGCAGCTTTTGCACCTGGCGCAGGCGTGCGGTTTCCAGCGGGCAGGAGTCGCTGCATGAGGTGAAGATGAAGTTGATCACCACCACCTTGTCTTTGATCAGGTCATCGAAAAAGTGCACCTGCTGACCGTCCTGGTCGGTCAGCAGGGTGTTGGGGAAATAATCGCCGCCCCAGGGTGTCGCCGACTCCGTCGGCGCCAGCACACCCTCATGGGCCAGCAGCACCTGACTGGCCAACAAACAGACAACCAGTACCAATATCAGGTGCATGCCCAAGGCGCGGGAGCGCGGCGTGTGAATGTTCGTGTTCATGTCGGCTCCCTCGCGGCGTTTCATGGTTTGACCGTCACTTTAGGGCCGAAGCCGTCGCCAGTACGGAAGGTAGGCAGTGCGGCGGAGTTGACGTAGCGCACACCATCCCAACTTGGCAGCGGTGTTGGCATCAACTGGAATTGCCCGGGTTTCTCAATGTCCCAACGCAGCAGCATCGAGTTGTCTTCATGCTGGGTGTTGTGACAGTGCTCCATGTAGGTCCCGGCGAATTCGCGGAAGTTGATCGCCATCTCGACATTGTCCAGACCGTCTTTTTCCGAGCCGATGCGGTACACGTCCTTACGCGCCCACTTTTCCCATTCCGGTGGCGCCTTGCCGCCTCGACTGAGGATGATCCCCTCCTCGAAGTGCACATGCACCGGGTGGCTCCAGCCACTGCCGCCGAGCTTGATGTTCCAGACCTCCAGGGTGCCGAAACCGGCAGCCCCCGCATCGGTCGGACCGTTAGCCAAGTGAGTCGCGGTGTTCAAGCGACGCGGGTCCATGTGGAAGCCGAAGCCGCCATCGGTCTTGACCGTCCACGGTGCTTCATCGGTGCCGTCCGACCGGCCGAAGGTGAAGGTGCGGTGACGTGCCTGAGCGAGCAGCGCCTTGTCGGCCGCGTTGTCGCGATGGATCTTCAGCGGGATCATCACCAGGCCTTCGGCTTTACCCGGTTTGGCCGGTTCGTACGCTGCCGGGTCCATGGCCAGGTCCTGACCAGTGTACGCCTTGACGTTGAGTTGCAGGATCTTGCCCACCGCCGGGTCACCCCTGTCCCACATCGGCCCTTTGCTGGTTTGCTTGATCACCGCCAGGTATTTCTCGGAGAGCACGTCTGCCAGCGACACTGGCTCTTTCGGGCCTTTGCCGTCGTCATGCACCAACAGGTTGACGAAGAACACCTTGTCGCCAGGCTTGATGCCGTTTTTCGCGAAGTTGACGATGATGTCGAAGCGTTCGGCAATGCCTTGGGTCGGCAGGATCGCGTTGTGGTTCTGTTTGTCGCCGTCGGCGTCGAGGTCCATGGTGCCGTCAAATGGCACGCTGTGTTCCATGATGTTGCCGTCGTTGGCAATCATGTGGAACGGCACGCGGGAATAGGACACCCCCGAACCTTTAGGGCCCTGGAATTCGCCGCTGGTGCCTTTGATCTCCCGCACCATCGCCAGTTTGTAGTAACGCGACACCGAGCCATTGAGGATACGGAAGCGGTAGCTGCGAGCGCGCACATCCAGGGTCGGTTTCCATTGCCAGTTGACCAGCACCTGGTCACCGAGGAAGCCGTCGGTGTTGAACGGGTTGAACCACAGCTGACCGCTTTGATCCCAGGCCTTGTCGGCCACCACCAGGTTGACGTCGTAGTCGCGGTTACCCCACGGCAACGCACTGCCGCTTGGGAAACGCAGGTTGACGCCGTCGTTCACCGATTCATTGCCACGGTCCAGGGCGCTGTAGTAGTTCATCATCGCCGCGTTGCCCTTGTAGACGTTCTGCGCGGTGAAATCGAGCATGTGGTCGTGGAACCAGTGGGTGCTCATGGTTTCGCGCCAGTCGCCACGGATCTTGATCGTGCCGTTCTCGCAGGTCTTGCGGCTCGGGCTCATGTCATTGGTCCACAGGGTTTCGCCCGGTGCGCAAGGGAACGCCGCGCGTGGATCGTGCGCATCGGTGTTGATCGTGTCGTAGCCGGCCAGCTGGATCGGCCAACGATAGTCGTAATACTGACCAGGGAAGAAAAACGCGTTGGCATAACCGTCGCTTTCCGCCGGGGCGTGGCCGTTGTGTTCGTGGGTCGTGATGGTGTGCAGGCCAAAGCCCATGTTGGCCGACGGGTCGATTGGCAGGCCGTTGTAGTGACGCATCAATACCGGCTGGCCGTAACGCACCATCAGCAATTTAGGCGGCAACGTGCCGTCGAAGGTCCAGACCGAGTTGTGATTCTGCACCGGCATGTTCGGGTGGAAACGCGCATCGACGCCTTTGGCGGTGCCATCGGTGGCCTGTACACCGGCGACGTTGTGGTAGAGGCCACCGGGGCCAAACTCGCCCACGGCGTAGCCATGCATCTGATGACTGTCACGCCACCCGGTGTTGGTCCTCACCCCGGTTTGCACGGTTTTGTAGGCCATTTGCGGGTAGAACTCATTCCAGCGCTGATGTGACCAGCCCTTTCCTGGCGGACGACCTTCAGCCGCCGAGCCGATATGGCGATTGAGGAAAATCTCGATCTGCGCCTGCCAAGGGTTGCGGTCCACCACGTTGGAAAACTGACTGGGGAACGGCGTCAGCCCCGGTTGACGCATGAAGGCATCGAGTGCCGCGCTCGGTGGTGCACTGCGGGCCACACTGGTCGGGTCCTGCTGTGGCAACGGGCCGATCGCTGCCGGTGGAAACCCCAAGGGTGCCGCCGGTGTGGTGGGATCGAGTTTTTCCGGGCCGAACTCTTCAAACAACACCAATTGCTGAGTAAAGGGCTGAGCACCAAACAACGGGCTCGGCTTGCCATTGGTGGGGTAATTGAAACTGGTCTGCACCGCAGGCGGCAGGACGTTCTCTATGCGCGTTTCGTCGCGGTTGCCCTTGACGCCATCGGGCAAATCGAAGGAGTCCTGGTTGGCCTCCGGCATGCTCAAAATCGCATTCAACGCCGTGGCTTCGTCAGCCGGCTCATCGTAGTAAGCCGAAGGGTCGGAGGGTTCAGGCTGTCGCTCGTCATCGATCGGGCTGGCACGCAGACTCGCTGTGCCCAGCGTCATCGTCAGAACGACGCCAACAGGCGCCAATAGGCCAAACCATTTGTAGGGATAACGAGCTTTTCTTTCCATCACCAGCCGCCTCGAAGTCGTGAAGGGGGTAATGGGGTTTTGCAAAGAACTCGCCAGATTTGTAACTGATTTATACGAAAGTATTAACACGCGCTAAAACAATGGCTTATCAACATCAATGTGCCATATCCGGAAAAAACGACTGGGGCTTGACACCCGCTAACGGGGAAAGTTCATACCCGCTTTCAGGGAATCCGATTAAACGACAAGCGGACAGTAGTGCCCTCGCCTTCACGGCTATTGAGGGTAACTCCGCCCCCGAAACGATCCATGATTCGCTTGACCAGCACCAGTCCGACCCCCAGCCCGCCTTGCTTGGTGGTGTAAAACGGACGGAATGCCATGCTGCGCTGTTCTTCGCTCATGCCTTTGCCAGTGTCGCTCACCACCACGCAAATACCTTTGGCATCGGTTGGCTCTAGCGTGATGGTCAGGGTGCCACCCTCGTCCATGGCTTCCAGTGCATTGGCCAGCAAACTATTGAGGATCTGCGTCAGTTGCACCTGCTGGCTAAACACCATTGGCGTTTCCTTCGGCTGAAACACCACGTGAATCCCCGCCTTGGCGATTTGATGCTCGAAGGCCAGCAGACTGTCATGCAAACACGCCACCAGGTTCACCGGCTCCGCTTCATCGTTGAGCGGGCGCAAGGATTGCAGCAATTCCCTGATCCACTTCGACATGCGGTCCACCTGCCCGACGATATCGTTGATGTTCTTGTGCGCCGGGCCGCTGTCAAACTCCAGCGCCAGTTCGGCACTTGAGCGGATCGTCGCCAACGGGTTGCGCAGGCTATGGGCAACTGCCGAAGACATCTCCCCGAGTACAACAAAGGTTTCGTTGGTGATCAGTTGTTTTTGCTGTGTGGCCAATAGAATCGCCGCCCGTCGCACGATCCAGTACAGCCCCAGGTAAATCAGCCCGCCGCCCAACGCGGTGGCCAGCCAGATCAGCGCCAGGCCGCGCTCCATGCGTTCGATCAAATCCTTGGGCTCCTTGTAGATTTCGACCATCGCAGTGACGGTCTCGCGGTCGGCATCGAACAAGGGAATGTAGTTCTCAATAAATATGTAGTCCGGCGGCGTGACAAACTTTTGCTCCATACGCCCTTTGTCGACGCTGTGATAACTGGCAGATACCGGGGTTTTGGAAGCGAACGCTTGATCGAGATCGGTATCGGCATGAATCCTGGTGCCCATCAATGCCGGATTGGTCGACCAGATCACCATACGATCAGGCGAATAAATGTTGGCCAGGATCACGTCGGGCAAATGTGCGACATGGTCAAGGAACTCGCCCCGGGCACTGGCACGGGCCATCGGGTCGACGTCGGGGAAATCCTTGTCCTTGCGTGGGTCGAGCAGCTCGCCCATGGTCCGCACGTTAGGGATCGAGACATGGCGCACCTCGGCCGAGGCAATCGCTTCAATGAACTGGGAGGTCAGCAATGCATCGCGCTGCACGCTTTCGGTAATCACGAAACGCGTGGACACAGCCCCCAATGCCACCGCCACCGTGCCGATCACCGCCATGCTGATCAGCGAAAACCAGCGCAGCAGATTGAACGGCCGTTTGCGCGAGCTCAAGCGAATATCACCCTGTTCTTTGAGAAGGGCTGTTACTTGCGAATTCATGGCCGATGTTCCCCGGTACTCCCTATAGGGTTATAGCCCACTGCTCGGCGATTGCCCATTTCCGGGGGGCTCCCCCCCTCTTTTCCCCACCTACCCACTGGCCCCATCCACCCCCAAAAGTGGGGACAGTCGCCCGCTTCGGTGTCCGTCGCCGTCAGACCTTAGTAGCACCCCACGCCATCACTACGGGCCTCTGCCGCCAGTTTTCAAAGATTGGTATGGAAGTTGCCGACCTCACCCGCAACTGACCCGTCCCCGAGGGGCGGTACTCTGATAGAGGGAATACTCATGCACCCTTTACTGTCCAAAACCGCGACCGCCCTGGTCGTGACCGCTCTGGCTCAAGGCGTTGCGCACGCGACGCTGTTTGCCGTGGACGCCGGACCCTACTTGCCCGCCAACGGCAATTTCGCTGCTTGGTACCAAGACACCCACGGCCGCACCCTGGACTTATGCCTGTCCAAGGCTGTCAGTTCCAGGGTACCCAGCGCCCCTGGCGCCCCGACGTACATGTGCTCGTTGATTCCCGCACCAGGTGTTTTCGACGACACCCAACCGATGGTCTTCCCGACCAACTTCCCTGACGAAGCGTTCTGGGCGACCGGCGAAACCACCATCGTCGATGCGGCCAGAGGCATCGACCTTACTTATGTCTCGGCAGTCGAAGCCGCCTTCAGCGGCGGCGACCCCGTGGAAGGCGACCAGATCAGCTTCGCGCGAATCCGCATCCGCATCGATGTGCCCGTTGCCGGGACCTATGTCGTGACCCACCCCTACGGCGTCGAAGTGTTCACCGTCGATACCCCTGGGCGGCGGGCGATCAACATGACGCGGGACATCGGCATCGGCGCAGCGAAAACCTATGACGGCGCGCTCAAGGGCGATGTCGGGCCATTCTTGCGCAGTGTCAACGGTCCTTATACCGAGACCAACCCGGTCAACGGCGCCGCCGAACAATTCGTCGGCGACCCGAACCTCACGGAAGCCGTCACCGGCAGCCCGTTCAACACCAACTACGTGCGCATCGAAGGTCCCAATGGCCTGGACTTGCGTACCACCCTCTTTGCTGTCTCCGGCAAGCTGTCCAGCGTGGTCCGGCCAACCCCGGTCATTGCGCAGCGCAGCACCTATTCACGGCATGCCGGCACCAGTGCGCCTGAGGCCCAGCAGGATGTTTTCGTCCTGGCCCCGCCGCCACCGGCGACTGTGACCCTGGACAGCAATAACCCGGTGCTGAACTTGACTGAAGCGGACAGCACCGGCCACTGGTATGCGCAGTCGTCGACCGATCCGACGTTGCCGAGCACCCTGCAAGTGACCGCCGACAACCACCTGGCCATCGCCAGTAGCACTCCCACTACCCTGTCGTCGCCCCTGACCGACCTTGTGGTGATTTCCCGTGCCGAGTACAGCCTGAACAGCGGACAAATCACCATCGTCGCCTCGACCAGTGATGAAACCTCACCACCGGTGCTCACCGCCACCTCGGGTACGGGAGTCGCCATTGGCGCCCTCATTGGCGATGGCGCAGTGAAAAGCCTGGCCACCGGCATCTCGCCGAATCCGCCAGCCCAGGTTCGAGTGACGTCATCCAATGGCGGCAGCGACACCGAAGAAGTGGTCATCGTGCAATGAACGCTCTCATGCCCAGATCCTCATCAGGAGGCATCATGAACAATTGGCCACGCCTGGCGCTCAACGCCTTGGGACTGACTCTATCGCTGTCCGGCAGTGCTTTCGCGCAACTCGCTGCCGTTGACCCCGGCCCTTATACCTTTGCCTCCGGGAAGTTCCCGATCTGGTATCAGGACAACAATTTGCTGTCGATGGAACTGTGCCAGTCCCGAGCCGCCAGCTCGCGGGTCCCCGTCAGTGTGCCACCGGCTTACATGTGTACCCTGCTGCCGACACCTGGCATTTTCGACGACACCCAGCCGATGGTGTTCCCGGATAACTGGCCAGACGAATCCTTCTGGTTCCTCGCAGAAACCAATATCCCCAACAACGCCGCAGGCTATGGGATGGACGCCTACGTCGCCGGGATCGAGGCTGCATTTGCCGGCGGAAACCCGCTCGACGGTGATCAAATCAGCTTCGCGCGGATCCGTATGCGGATCAACATCCCCGTCGCCGGCACCTACACCATCACCCACCCTTACGGTGTGGAAACGGTCAACGTCACCAGCCCTGGCCGGCGTGCGATCAACATCACCAGAGACGTCGGCGTCGGTGCGCCAGGGGTCTTCAGCGGCGCGGTCAACGGTGCCATCGGGCCGTTCCTGAAAAGCGTCAACGGGCCTTATACGGAAGTGAACCCGGACACCGGCGCCATCGAAACCTTCGTTGGCGACCCGAACCTCACCGAAGCAGTGACCGGTAGCCCCAACAACACCAACTTCGTGCGCATCGAGGGGCCCGCCGGGACTATCCAGGCCAACCTCTTCACCCTGTCCGGCAAAGTGCTCGACAACCGTGCGCAAACACCGGTGGACTTGAGCCGTGCCACTTACCGCCGCACCTCAGGAACAGGGGGCATCAACACCCGCGTCGAAGTCTTCGGTAAAGCAGACACCGGCTCAACCCTGTGCTTCCGCGAAAGCATCGCTCTGGTCCCCGGCCCGCCTGTTTCGCCTTGCCTGACCACCATGGTGGGCGATAACAACGGCGTGTTCTTCGGCCAGCATCTCCTGGTCAATGGCGCTGTGCCTCCCGTCGTCGTGATCACCGCCACCAACCCGACCGGTTCGACCCGCCCGACGTCCGTGTCGAGCAAACTCTCGGACGTGGTGAAAATCCAGACGGCTCGCTACAGCTGGAGCAATCACAGCCTGCTGATCGAAGCCACCTCCACCGACGAAGTGGGCATACCTGACATGGTTGCCCAGGGTTATGGAAGGCTGTCGAAGAACGGCACTCTGCAGAGCTTGACCGTCCCGGATCTGACGCAGCCACCGGCCACCGTTACGATCAAGTCGGCCGCGGGCGGCAGTGACACCGAGCCAGTGGTCGTCGTGGGCAAGGCACCGGACACCGGTGAGAACCAGGCTCCGATTTCCGTCGCCGACACGGGCAGCACCAGTTTCGGGGTGCCGGTCACCCTCAACCTGCTGACCAACGACAACGACCCAGACGGCAACGTGCCACTGACCATCACCGCACTGACCCCACCGGCGGCCGGGCAAGGCACCGTGGCATTGAGTGGCACAACAGCGGTGGTCTACACGCCACCCGCCACCGTCACGACACCGCTGACCACGACCTTTACCTACAAGGCCCAAGACTCTAAAGGACTGGCCTCGACCACCGCCGCGACCGTGACCATTACGGTGGCACCTAACCGGCCACCAGTGGCTGTCAACGATGCCGCTACGACCCTGGGCGTGGCGATACCGATCAGTGTGCTGGCCAACGACACCGATCCGGAAGGCAACGTGCCACTCAGCGCAGCCATCGTGAGCCAACCGGCGGCCGGTCGCGGCACCGTCAGCACCGACGGCACCGTCATCACCTACACCCCACCGGGCACGGTGACCACGGCCTTCACCACGACCTTTACCTACATCGCCCGGGACAGCTTCGGCGCCGCGTCGACGCCGGCAACGGTCACGGTGCAAGTCTCGCCAAGGCCTGCTGCGGAAACCTTCACGGTGACCACGGCCTCTGTGACGGCTCGCTCCAACAACCGCTTCACCTGGGACTTTGCGGGCACCTCATCGGTGACCACCGGCAACACCATCACCATCAAGGTGACCACCCCGACCGGGCTGGTAACCCTGGGCAGCACCGCGGTACCGGTGAACGGTCGCTGGAAGCTCACGGTGAACAACACCACCACGGTCATTCCGTCGGTTAATCCGACGGCCACCATCAGCTCGTCCCAAGGCACCGTGCGCTCGGTGTCGGTGGTCTCGAACTGAGCCCTCGCCCCATCCACCGTCACGGTGGATGGGGCAGGCCGTTTGACAAAGGATTGAATCATGAAAACGCCGACCGCCGCCCTGCTCTGCCTGCTCCTGCTTTGCAGCAGTGCGGGCGTGCGCGCCGACGACTTGATGGAAAACGACGACCTCGGCCCGGGCACCGACCTTGGCGAGTTGCCACCGCCGGTTGGCCAGCATGCGCTGATCGATCAGAACGGTCAGGCCAATGTCGCGCTGTTGCAGCAGAACGGCCAGTCGCTGCTCGGCACCATTGTCCAGTCGGGCAGTAATCAGGAAGCGTACATCCTGCAACAAGGCAACGACCTGATGGCAATGATCAACCAGCAAGGTTCGGGCAATAACGCCGCCATCACCCAGAACGGCAGCCACAACCGTGCGCAGATTTCCCAGAACGGCAACAACAACGACGCCAGCATCGACCAGGCCGGTACGGGGCTATCCAGCGCCGTGACCCAGTCCGGCAACGGCATGAGCGTTTCGGTCAAACAATATCGCTAAGCACTGCATCACTTTGGAGGTTTCACCATGTTCAAACTGACGCCCCTTACCGCCGCCATCCTGGTCATTGTCAGTGCCCAGGCCATCGCCGATGACAGCGTTTCCAACCAGAGTCAGTTCGGTGATACCAACATCGCCGATGTCAAACAGACCGTGGCCCCGTTCAGTACCGCCACCCAGTTGCAACAGGGTCTTGGCAACGACGCGGCGGCGGTGCAAGACCACGCCAGCAGCACCATCGACCAGAGCCAGGCAGGTGAATACAACGCCGGCTATGCCGAGCAACTATACGAAGACGGCAGCACCATCACCCAGCAACAGGCTGGCTCCCTGAACGTCGCCCATGCCAGCCAGTCAATCGGTGTGGGTAGCAGCGAGGCGCTGCAACAACAGTCAGGCAGCGGCAACTTCTCGTTCATCTATCAGGACAGTCAGGACGCTACGACCGCCAAGACCTACCAGTTCGGTGACAACAACGAAGCCAACATCGAACAGACTGAACTGGGCGTCGCCAATAACGCGACAGTCATCCAGTACGGCAACGGCAACTACGGCACCGCTGAACAGACGTTCCAGACCAACGGCCAGATTGGCATCAACCAGGCCGGCAGCGGCAACTATGCCTACGGCGACCAGCGTGACGGTGACGGCAGCACCCTGACCATCAACCAGTACGGCGACCTCAACGGCACCGAAGTCTGGCAAGACAGCCAACTCGCCAGCGAAACCACCATCAATCAATACGGGCAGTCCAACGAAACCGTGGTCGACCAGAGCTTCGGCGAAAACAACTCCGCGACAGTGCTGCAAGTTGGCGACCTCAACGCCATCTACGCCGACCAGTTCGAGTCCCTCAGCTCGACCGTCGCGCTGTACCAACAGGGCACGGGCAACGTGCATTTCACCTATCAAACCGGCGACGGCCATGTACTCAACGCCACCTCGATGGGTGACGGTAACAAGGTCTACGCCAGCAACTGGAAAGGTCCACAAGCGGGTGGCCAGTTCGGCAGCAACCAAATGGCAACCGTCAATCAGTACGGCAGCAACAACGTCGCCAACTTCACCCAAAAAGACACCGGCCACATCATGACCACCAACCAGTCCGGCACCGGGAACAAAACCACGGTCAGCCAGGCTGATTCCTACAACGAGCTGTACTTCGACCAGAACGGCAGCGACAACATCCTGATCTCCGACCAGCGCGGTGAGACCAACCTGGCGCAAGGCAGCAGCAACGGTTACGGCAACAGCACCGAGTTCGACCAGTCCGGCAGCAGCAACCAGGCATACACCGCACAATACGGCAGCGACAACATGATCACGGTCAAACAGGCTGACACCATGAACGTGGCCTATGTGACCCAGGGGGGCAGCGGCAACATTGCCAGCGTCGACCAAAGCGGCATGACCCAGACGGCAACCGTGCAGCAATATGGCAGTACCAACAAGGCCACCGTGCTACAGCAATGAGTTAATGGGGGGGAATAGACCGCGACCCTTGGTGCTGGGTCGCGGTTTTTTTATTTGGGCGGATAAAGAAATCAAACAAAATCTGGAAGCGATTGCACTCCGTTGCGCAATGGAGAGATCGATGAGGCGGACTTCAAGGCAAAACGCGAAACCGGGCGACTCAGACCATAATGCTCGCGCAGCGTACTGCCCGCATATTCAGTTCGGAACAGGCCACGCTTGCGCAGAATCGGCAGCACTTCATCGAGGAACACTTCAAAGCCCTCGGGGAACGCTGGCGGCATCACGTTGAAACCATCAGCAGCGCCACTGCGGAACCACTGCTCAATCAGGTCGGCAATCTGCACCGGCGTACCGACCGGCACCCAATGCCCGCGAGCACCGGCCAGGCGATTAATCAGCTGGCGCAGCGTCGGCTTCTCGCGGTCGACGATGTCGATGATCAACTTGAAGCGACTGGACTGGCTTTCGCTGCTGTCGAAGTTGATCAAGTGGCGCGGGAATGGCGCATCCAGATCGTGACCGGACAGGTCGACCCCCAACATGCGGCGTAGCTGGCCGAGTGAAACGTGCGGCAGCACCAACTCGTTCAGCTCGTCGAACTTGCGCTGGGCTTCGGCTTCGGTGCTGCCGATGTACGGGCTGATGCCCGGGAGAATTTTCAGCTGACGAGGGTCACGCCCCACCGCCTTCGCCCGGGCACGGATGTCGTTGGCGAATTCAGTCGCGCTTTGCAGGGTCTGGTGCGCGGTAAAAATCGCTTCAGCATGCCTGGAGGCGAAATCACGGCCATCCTCGGAAGAGCCGGCCTGCACCTGCACCGGTCGACCCTGCGGGGAGCGTGGCGAGTTGAATGGGCCTGCGACCTTGTAGTGAGTGCCCACGTGGTTGATCGAATGCACCTTGTCACTGTCGGCAAACACCCCGGAAGCCTTGTCCAGCACCAGTGCATCGTCCTCCCAGCTGTCCCACAGGTCACCGACCACCTGCACGAATTCTTCGGCCTGGACATAGCGGTCATGAGCCGACGGATGTTGCTCCAGGCCAAAATTGGCGGCGGCTGCCGCCATCGACGTGGTGACGATATTCCAACCGGCGCGACCCTTGCTGAGGTGGTCCAGCGCACTGAACGAGCGAGCCAGGTTGTAGGGCTCGCTGTAGGTCGTGCTGGCCGTGGCGATCAGGCCTATGCGTTGGGTCACCGCGGCAATGGCCGCCAGCCAGGTAATGGGTTCGAAACGAATGCGCAAACCTTCACGCCCGCTTTCGGCCAGTGACGGCGAGTCAGCGAAGAAAATCGCATCAAGCTTCTCGCGTTCAGCGCGTAGCGCCAATTGCTGGTAATAGCCGATATCCATGGAGAATTCCGGCACCGACTGTGGGTGACGCCAGGCGGCTTCGTGATGGCCGTTGGGGTAGATAAAGAGGTTAAGGCTGAGCTGGCGTTCGGACATTTCCCGTTCCTTGAAAAAACACGCTTAAAAAGATGAGCTCGCGCGCGGCGCAAAGGCTTAGTGCAGCTCGGCGAAATCACTCAGCACATCGTCGCGCAGGGCGATGAAGCGGCTGTCACTGCGGTTGCGCGAGCGCGGTAGATCGATGTCGACAATGCGTCGGATGCGGCCGGGATTGGGCTGCATGACCACCACCCGATCGCCGAGGAATACCGCCTCATCCACATCGTGGGTGACCAGGATCATGGTGATTTTTTCCTTGAGCCAAATGTTTTGCAGCTCGCCCTGCAGGCGCGCACGGGTCAAGGCATCGAGTGCACCCAGCGGTTCATCCAGCAACAGCACGCTCGGTCGGTTGACCAGGCCGCGGGCTATCGCCACGCGTTGCGCCATGCCGCCGGATATCTGATGCGGATAGGCATCGATAAAATCGTGCAAGCCGACCAGTTCGACGTGCTCGCGCACAGTGTCGCGTTTCTGCCGGGCGCTCAGGGGTGAGTTCTTGAGGCCAACAGCGACGTTCTGCTCGACGTTGAGCCAAGGGAACAAGCGGTGATCCTGAAAGACGATGCCGCGTTCCAGGCCAGTGCCGTCAATGGGTTTGCCATCGAGCAGGATGCGCCCGTCGTATTCTTCGTCCAGGCCAAGTATCAGTCGCAGCAGCGTGGATTTGCCGCAGCCACTGGCGCCGACGATGCTGATGAACTCGCCCGGTGCAATGTCGAGCTGGATGTTGTCGAGTACTTGCAATTGAGTCGAACTACCCGGTCGGGAAGCGAAACGCTTGCTGATGTTTTCCAGGGTCAGGCCGTTGTTGAGCATGTTGCGATCCTTTTGAAAGTGCCAATCAACGAGGAGCGATGCCATACAGGCGCTGCATCCGCCGCTCAAGTGTCCGCGCCAATGCGTTGAGGCCCCAGCCCACCAGGCCGATAATCACCATTCCAAACAACACCAGGTCCATCATGAAATGTTCGCTGCCATCAATCAGCGTGTTGCCAATCCCCTCCCCTGATACCAACAGGTACTCCGCGCCGATGGTCGCCAGCCAGGAATAGACCAGCGCCAGGTAAAGCCCCGTGAAAATCGACGGTAAGGCGGAAGGCAGCATCACCCCGATGATGGTTTGCCAACGGGTGAAGCCATACACCCGCGCCACCTCCAACAGGTTGGGCGGGACGTTGCGCAAACCGTCACAGGTATTCACCACCACCGGCACCAGTGCTGCCAATGACAAGAACACCACCTTGGCCACATCGCCCAGGCCGAACCACACCGAGATCAACGGAATCCAGGCGAACAGAGAGATTTGCTTGAAGGTATTGAAGCTCGGTCCGACTAATCGCTCGAAATACCGCGACAGGCCCAACAGGCAACCCAGTACCAGGCCCAGCGTGGTACCGATAAAAAAGCCACTGAGGTTGCGCGCCAGACTGGCAGAAATTGCCCGCCAGAATTTGCCCGAGGCCATTTGATCCCAGGCCGTAGCAGCGACTTTTTCTGGCGAAACGAACAGCCCCGATTGGCTCCATCCCTGGTTTGAAGCCAGCCACCAGACGGCTATGGCGGCAATGGGCAAGATCCAACCGCGATATCGGCGGCTACCGCGACCGACTGACAAGATCGCACTCATGACAGGCGCCCCCCGGCAGTTGGCCGCCCCCGATTGAGGCGTTTCTCCGCGTAATCGAAACCGCGGTCTATCAACAGGCCCAGCGCACCCACCACCACGACGGCCGCCATCACCATGTCCAGTTGAAATAGCTGACGCCCGTAGACGATCAGGTACCCCAGCCCCTCACTCGATGCCACCAATTCGACCACTACCAGCGATAACCAGGCTTTGGTGAAGCCCAGACGCAAACCGGTAAACAACGTCGGGATCGCCGCAGGCAAGACGATGGAGGTGACGCTTTGCCGACGACTGAAACCGTAGGCCCGGCCGACTTCCAACAACCCTTTGGGCGCCTGGCGGAAAGCCTGCAAGGTACACAGCGTGATCGGCACCAAGGCCGCCTTGGCAATCAGCACATACTTGAGCGTCTCACCGATACCAAACAGCAACAGGGCAAACGGTAACCAGCCCAATACCGGTATTTGCACCAGTGCGTTGAAGGTGGGTAACAGATAATCCTCCAGGGTCCTGGACAATCCCATGGCCAGGCCCAGAGCGATGCCGATCAAGGCGCCCAATGTAAATCCGACGACCACCCGCTGCAGGCTGGCAGACGCGTTGAGCCAGAGATCACCGCTGGAGACCAGGTCCGACAAGGTCTGGTAAACGTAGACGGGTGGTGGCAGAACCTGCTCTGAAAGCCAGCCGCGTTCCACCCCCAGGTACCATAAGCCCAGCAACACCAGCGGCAACAGCCAGGGCAAGGCCTTGTCACCCAGACTGACGCGCCAGGCTGAGGTGCGCGACACCTCAACCTTGCGTACTGGGCGGGCCGGTGACGGTGGAAAACGTTTGACGTTATCGTTCGGTGCCGGCGCCGTGTACGGCTCTAGTCTGACGGTCTGTGCCCTGGCCATTTACCTAGCTCCCTTGCTTGCTGGTCGCGGCCGCTACTGCATTACCAGCCGGCTGTTTGCCATCCGGTCCGTAGGGCGTCCAGTAATTCTCAAGCCCCTTGGTTTTGAGGGATTTCTGCAAATAACGGGTCTCGAACCAGCCATCGATACTGACGGGGCGACGGATCAGTTTTTCTTCCTTGGCTTGATCCGCCACAGCCTGATAGCGACTCAGCAAGAAGTTGTCGACCAGAGGCGAAGCCCTGTCCCTGATGCTGACCCCGGTAAAGTCGGCGCGCAGTGATTCTGCAGGCTCATTACTCTTGGCCCATTCAGTGAAGACCGCGTCACGATGGCTGTCTTCCGACGTCCATTTCGCCGCGTCCACTAGCGTATCGACGACCTTTTGCACGTTGTCCGGGTGTTCTTTTTCATAGCCCCCCCGAACCACCAGTGCAGTCTGCCGGGTGTAGCGCACATCCTGAGTGGGATTGTCGTAAACGATGTCGATCAGGCCTTTATCGCGCAGTTTGAACAGTTCGCGACCGCCAAATGCGGCATCTACCCCATTGGATACCAATGCAGCTTGAGTGCTGCCGGTATCGAGGTTGATCACCTTGATTTCGCGTTCGGTAAGACCGTGCTCCGCCAAGAGGTTGATTGCCACCAGGTGGCCGTTGGTGCCACGAAACAGGGCGACTTTTTTGTCTTTCAGATCCTCAATGCTTTTGATGGGAGAGCCCTTGGGCACGGCCAGGTAAAGATTGGCGCGTACGCCCAATGCCGCCAGCAACTTGGTGTCCAGTCCATTGGAGCGCCCGACGACTGCGGGCAGATCGCCCTGGTAAGCGAAGTCGAGTTGCTGGTTTGACAAGGCTTCGTTGACAGCCGGCCCCGCCCCCTTGAAGAAGAACCATTGCACCTCGGTTCCGCTTCCAGCGAAGGCTTTCTCCAACAATTGCTGGTTACGCACGATGCCCAACGTCGAGCCACTGAAGGTGACCGGGTCACCGCCGCCCGCCGTCGCTACACCAATACGCACTACATCAGCCTGGGCCAACGGTACCGCCAGTACCACCGCGAGCGCGGCAGCGATGCGGCCCTTGCGAAACAGGAAATCAGCTTTGAATGAGGCCATGGACACGTCTTCCTTGAATCAATGAGAGTCGGCCGGTCAGGCGGCGAGATGTTTTTTGTCGGCTTCGGTTTTCGGCGAGCGGGTGTCCGGGCTTGGCTTGATCGCCTGGCTCAAGCGACCATCCACCCCCACCGGCACATCACCGTCGATGGTGGTCCGGCGCACGATGCGCTGGGCGTCGCCGTAGTCGTTGATCGCAATGTGCTGCGTGGCGCGGTTGTCCCAGATCACCACATCGCCCTCCTGCCAGCGCCAGCGCACAGTGTTGTCGACATGGGTAATACGGTCGTGGAACAAGCGAATCAGTTGTTTCGAATCACCATGACTTACGCCCTGTATCTGTTTGACAAAGTGCCCCAACAACAAACTTCTTTCACCCGACTCCGGATGCACCCGCACCAATGGATGTTCAGTCTCGTAGACTTCAGCCGCAAACTGTTCGCGATAACGTTTAATACCCGACTCATCGGTATTACGCGGCGCCGCATAGTCATATAAGTTGGTGTGTAACGCGCGCAGATTATCTGCAAGTTGTTTTAATGGCTCGGGCAAATCAGCGTAGGCTGCCGCCGTATTAGCCCATACCGTGTCGCCGCCGTAAGGCGGAATGACCACACCGCGCAAGATGGATATTTTCGGGTAATTGGCAACGAAGGTCACATCGGTATGCCAGGAATTGGCCCGGGTTTCCTTGGCATCAAGGTTCAGAATGGCGGTGCTTTGCTCAGCAGAACGTACGGTTGGATGCGGCACCTGGTCACCGAAGCGCCGGGAAAAGGCTTCGTGTTCAGCGTCATCCAGATGTTGGTCGCGAAAGAACAGAACTTTGTATTTCAGCAGTGCTTGATTAATAAACTCGAATTGTTCAGCACTGATATGTCCATCTAATTTAACGCCTTCCAATTGCGCGCCAATTCGACCCGCGACCGGTTTGATTTGAATTGCCATCGAGCTACCTCCTGTCTCACGAGTTGTTGTGAGACAGATCATAAAGACATAAAAGCAGCCCTGACTAATCACAAATTATTATAAAGATATAAGTGCATCCATATGCTTAAGCCTCGATTAAATTCAGCGAAAAGCTATAAGACCACGGTTATTAGCTAATTACTTTTTAGTTGAATAGACGAACGAATATCGATACGAGTATCCGTTTCGATAGCCGTCTTTGAGAAAGGGTATCAATCGGCCAATCGCAGCCAGCTTCCCTACTTTGACCTGGGTACATCAAGGGAAGAGCCAGGTCGACCCGAAGGCCGCCCCGGCGCTCACTCACTCTCCGGATCAACCTTGGTCTGAGTCAGGTACCGGTCCAGCGTCGCATTAGCGTCAGGCGTATTATCCCCCGCCACCTGCCACAACTTCCGCTCAATCCCCTGCGCCAGCAAATGCCCCACAGCCGACTCAATCGCCGACAACACACACAACTGCGCCGGCTCGTTCGTGGTGTACCCCACCTCAGCCTCAAGCAACTTCTTGAACTCGATAAACTTGAACACCCCCGCACTGCGGCCAACGGAATAAATCGTCTTGCTCGTCATCACGTTAGCCAGCACCTGCCCACTGCGCACATCCACCGCCCGCAAGTTCACCGTCACCTGATCCACCCGATACTCCCGGGAAATATCGATCCCCAGATAACGCGCGCCCTCCCCGCCACTGCGCACATTGGTGTCATAGGCAATGACCCCGCCCTCGAGCATCATGTTCGCCGCTTGCAGCGGAGGCAGCTCACCCTGGATATTCACCGGCGTATTAGGTTTTTTTTGCGAGGCACGAATGATCTTGCGCTCGGTCAGCAGGTTCTGCAGACCTTCACGTTCCAGCACCACAAACCAGCCGCTGGCCTGCAATGCATCCATCAACATACTCGCCGCACCCTGAGTCACACTGGTCGAAAACGAACTCGCCGGGGTCGGTTTGTATTGCCCCGTCTGATCGCGAAAACCGTACACCACTGCCATCAACCGGCCCTTGGGTCGAGGCAAGGCCAACAAGTCGTAATAGGTCGACGCCCGAGGTGTCAGGGTCGGGGTTTCGGTGTCCTGCTCGGCCGACATCGGCTGACGCAGATTACAGCCTTGCAACATTGCCACCATCAGCCCTAGCGCTATTATTTTTTTCATATCCCTAACTCCCCATCGTCCCAAAACCCCCTCAAGGGGCCAGGCCATTCACCTGAATTTCCGACACTTCACCGGTCGATCGGTCCGTCACTTCAATGGTCAGTGCACCGGAGTCATCGACAACGTTGACGATAAAAGCGTCGGTAGAAAGGCTCCCCGAGTTGCCCGAGGATATGTTGTCCAGCACTTGCCCCAGCAAGCGTGATTGCAACTGACTGGTGAACCGCTCCAGGGCCGAAGTCCCGGCCACAGCGGTGCGGCTTTTCAGGTCAGGGTCGTCGTAGTCGTTCTGCGCCTGGGCGTTGTTGAGCAGCCAGGTGCCGTTCAACGGGTTGCCGCCGAACGAGGGGTTGATGGGGGTGTAAACCAACTCCGTGGCCTGGACCACGCTACCGCTTCCAAGCCCGAGCAGTAGCATGCCGGTGCACTGCAAGAACGTTTTCGTTTTCATAATTCGTCCCTCTCCAGGTCCGTAGTGTCTTGCAATAAAGCCTCCAGCTTCTGCCGGACAATCTGCGCGCGGACCAAGTCGGCTGCCTCATAGGCCTCGTCCTTGAGTTCCACGGTGTTTGGCGGCAGGAAGCGCCGATAAACCAGCCGCTGCCGAAATTCCACGGTCACCAGGCTGCCCCAACGCGCCGATGGACGTTCGCGGACCACCAGGTTGAAATCCATCCGGCTGGAGGCACGCAGTCGTTCACTGAACGAGTAGTAAAAGTCGTGGCCGATGTGCGAGATCGTGTCATCGACGATGAAACCGAGCATTTCGTCCTCTTCAGCGGCGCTGGCGAAGGACGCCACGCACGTGAGGATCACTGCCGCCAGCCAGCGCCTCGTCATGGCGCCAGTGCCTGAGGGGTCTGGGACTGAGGCTTGGGCCCGGACGCACCATCATTGAAGGCTTTCTCGGCCACGAACTGCCAGTCCTTGTAGCTCGCCATCCCGGCGAAATCGGACCATTGACTGGGGAAGTCAGTCTGCTTGAGCGGCGTGTCCGTCGAGGCGCTGCTGAGGCCCGTGATGCGCCCATCGAAACCGCGCATCAACTCCCATTCACCTCCTCCGTTAATCGGGTCCGGGTACAACTGCCGCAGATGGTGCTTGGGCGATGGGAAACGCTCGTCCTGTATCAAGTCGGCCAGCTCTTTGGGGTACTGCGCAAGACCTGGCGAACTGCGGTAATAGCTGCGCAGTGCCTGGGCGTATTGGGTCCCGACCCACAGCAATTGGCGTTCGCGGTCCCGGCGCGAAGCGGTTGCCCACAACTCGCCGGCACTGGCCAGGCCCATGCCCATGATCATGATCAGAAACAGCACACCGAGGTAAGTGAACCCCGCCTCGTCGGCCGGCTTACCACTCGGAATACAGGCTGCCATCATGCGCCCTCCCGGTGGCTCCACTTTTGATATCAGCCACCCCGCCCGCCACGCCGTCAGGGGGCGCGACCAAGACCCAGGTGTCCTTGCGCTCGGCAATCGGATCCGTCGGTGAATTGCGCAGATAACGCTTTTCGACCAGTTCATCGAGCGAATCGGGATAGCGCCCTGTGTCGCCGTAATAGTGGTCCAGCGCTTCACGCATGGCCGACAGGCTCTGGCGCAACGTGGTCTCTTTCGACGCTTCAAGGCTGTTGAAGTAGCGCGGCAAGGCGATGGTCATCAACGTCGCGATGATTGCCATGACCACCATCAGTTCCAGTAGGGTAAAACCCTTTTCTCGACGCATATGCTCACCACTCCCGGTACGCGATGCCGTTGAGCCCTTTGCCGCGGGTCTTGGAATAAACGTCAAAGACGTCTTCGCCCTCCTGCGGGTTTTCAGCCGAACTGTCATAAGAGCGCACGCCCCAACCACCGTCGTCGTCACGCTTGACCGTGGCCAGCGGGTCATGAGGCACCCGACGCAAAAAGTAGAACTTGGCCCCCTTGGCGCTGCGCACATCGCGCACGCCGTCCACCAACACTTTGAGGTTCGGTGGATAACCGCTGCTGTTGAGCGTCTTCTCGATATAACCGGCATCAAAGGCACGTTTGTAGGCGTCGATGGCGTCGCGAATCTGGTACAGCGCGGCGCGCATCTCTTGCTCTTTGCCCCGGCGCACCACGGTCTCGGTCAGCGGCGCGGCCATGCCGGCCAGCAGGCCGATCAGGGCCAGCGTCACAACGACTTCGATCAAGGTAAAACCACGTTGCGAGGCGTTCATGATCAAGGCTTCTCAATGGTCACTTGAGTGGTAGCGGCCGCCACCGGCCGGCCAACGGTCACTTGAGTGGTGGCTGCCGCCACCGGCCGGCCAACAGTCACTTCGGTGCTGATGCCAGTCATTGGCCGATCAATGTGCTCATTCTGGATCTGCGGTTCCATCCGGCGGTCCGGGGCCTGGATGTGCATGCTGGTTTCGGTACCGGTCGTGAATTCCATGTCCGATGGGCTCTGGTACGGCAGGTTGCGCACGATCCGCGGGGTAATCGACAGCACCAACTCGGATTTGCTGACGTCGTCCTTGTTGCTGCCAAACAAGCGGCCCAAACCGGGAATGTCGCCAAGGCCGGGAATCTTGTTGCCGGTGCTGCCATGGTCATCACGCATCAGGCCGGCGAGAATCTGGGTTTCACCGTCATGCAGACGCAGCGTGGTTTGTGCATTGCGGGTATCGACCTGGACCGGAATGGTGCCCTGAGCGGTCGGCGTCAGCGGCGTGGCGTTACTGACTTCGAGCGCGATCTTGATCGCCACTTCGTTGTTCAGGTGCACGATGGGTTGCACTTCGAGCTTGAGACCGACGTCAAGGTAGGTCACGCTTTCGGTGATCACCGGGCCCTGGGTCGAAGGCACCGAGGTGGCGCTGATGATCGGCACGCGCTGACCGATGTGGATGCGCGCCTGTTCGCGGTTGCTGACCCGAATCACCGGGCTGGCCAGGGTGTTGATGTCTTTGTCCTGGGCGTTGATCTTGGCCTGAGGCGATGGGTTGATGGTGATCCGGCTGGAGTCGATGCCTTTGAGTTGATCGAGAACGGACACCGCCGAACCATCGCTATTGATCACGCCGAAGGTGTTCGGCCATTGCAGGCCAAGGTCGAGAATCCGCTGGGTGGCGACTTCCATCACTTCCACTTCCAGTACCACTTCCGGATTGGACTGGTCTTGCGATTGCAGGAGCTTTTCCGCCATGCGAACGGCGTCTTCAGTGTCGCGCATGGTCAAGGTGTTGAGGCGTTCGTCGACAAACACGTCGCGGGTCTTGAGCATGGTTTTGACCATGTTCAGTGCGGTGTTCGCATCAATGCTGGTCAGGTAAAACGTGCGCATCACCAGCTCTTGGTAGTCCTTGAGTTTCTGTGGTGAATCCGGGTAGATCAGCAAGGTGTTCTCATTCACCACTTTCTGGTGCAACTGGTTCTGTTGCAGCAGCAGTTGCACGGCGTCCTCAATGCGCACGTCACGCACGAAGATCGTGGCTTTCATGTCCGGGCGCAGGTCTTTGTCGAAGATGAAATTCAACCCTGCCACCTGGGACAAGACTTCGAAGATGGTTTTCAAGTTGGCGTCGCGAAACTCCAGGGTCACCGGCCGGTCCAGACGAGTACGCAGCTGTGGGTACGGCACCACGTTGCGGCTCTGCACCAGGCGGATGTTGCCTTGCAACTCCATGGCCCCCTCGTTCTTGGGGTCGAGTTCGAGGATCTGTTTGACCTGACGGTCGGCACCGTAGATATCGCCACGGCGCAGATCGCCACGGGCCAGTTCGAGTTTTTCATCCATGCTGCGCAGGTAGTCGAGTTGGTGCAGCGCGTCCTGGGCGCGACGGTTGTTCGGCTCGATGTTCAATACCCGGTGGTAGGCCATGCGCGCCGAAGCAAAATCGCGTTGTGTGCGGTCCATGTCTGCCTGGGTCAATAACGTCTTGACTGCCAGGGCACGTCCGCTGTTGAGGGCTATGTGCAGTTGAGTATCGCGAGGGTCTTCGCGCAACCCTTCCTCAATGCGTGCCAGGCCGGCTTCATACTGCCCTGATTCGATCAGTGCAGTGGCCTCCTGGTTAGCGACCTGCGCCGAACTGCACGCAGCCAGCGCTGCAGTGATGCAAACGCTCAACAGCAAACGGGATCTGTTCATTGCGCGCTCCCCACAGACAAAGTCTGGGACAAATGCAGAGGCAAGTAGACAAAGCTGAGTTCCATATCGGATATCCGCTCGATCTTCCATGTGTCGTCGATCACATCCCCTTTGCGTACGACGTATATTTTTTCGCCGCTCAGCAAAAATATTTGCAGGTCGGAATGGTCATCAAGCTTGCCAACGAACTGGAATGGCATCGGCGGTACGCTGGGGGCTTGTACCACCGGGGTCTGGTTGACGAGTTGTTGTTCGGTGACGCTGGCCAGGGTCGGCGCCGGCTTCCAGCTGCGGGAGGAAAACAGGTCGCCGGAGGGGCTCAGGTCCTTGATCACCGCCGGTTTGCCATTGGCGGATGCCGCCGACAGCGCGCCACCGGTTTTGCTTTTGCCGGCGGTTGCCACGGCGGTGGACGAATTATCACCGTCGTCCGCCTGCTGGAAGTATTGAGGCCCCCAGGCCAGCCCCGCGGCCACGCCGAAGAACGCCACCCAACCCGCTACACGTTTGGTATTCATCATGACCTCGACAGGTAAAGGGTCATGCGGATCCGCCCGGTCAGGTCGGTGTCGGCGATCTTTTTACGCTGCAACTCCAGGTCCTCCACCACCACCGCCGGTAACTGGCCGAGCAAGGCGTGCAGGAAGCGCCGCAGTTGCGGATAGCTGCCCCGCACCGGCAGCAGAATCTGGTAACGGGCCAGGTGCGTCTTGGGGTCGATGCCCAGTGAGTACTCACCGCGGCTCAGGGTGATGTGTTCCTGCGTGGCCAGTGCGTAGATTTTGTCGATGGCCACGGTGGCCTGAGGCTGGGCCGGCAGTTTGCTGCGGAAGTCGTCGAGTTGGCGCTGCGGCACCACCGGGGCGGCGACGCTGCCGTCTTCAACCTTGGCCAGGTACTCGCCGGCTTCGCGGGTTTGCTGGCTCAGCTGTTGCAGCGCTTGCCAGTCCGGCATCAACGCGCCCAGGCCATACACCAAGCCGACCACCAGCAGCGCCATGCCCGCCAGACCAGGAACGCCCAGGCCTTGCAGGTATTCGTGGACGATCAATCTAGGGATTCGCATCGCCGATCTCCCAACTGGCCGACAGGTTGAATTGCACCGGGTGTTCCGGCACGTTGGCGACGATTTCGTGGCTGAGCAACGACACGTCGGACAGCTCTTCGCTGGCTTCCAGACGCTGGTGAAATTCGAGCATGGCTTCCAGATCCCGCGCCTCGGCGCTGATCCGCACCTGACCTTTGCGTGCGTCCGGGGTCAGCGCCAGCAAGGCGATGTTGTCGCGCGGCATGGCTTCGAGCATGGCGAACAGACGCTCCCATGGCCGGCGCAGTTGCTGTGAAACCTTGCGCATTTCCGCCAGGTTCTGTGCCTGCTCGCGGGTTTCGGCCGGGGTCAGCGTGGGTTTGCTGCCGGTGTCTCCGGTGAGGACACGCTGGGCGTGCTGCAAATGTCCTTGCTGCTGCGAGGCCTCGTCATTGAGGTGTTGCTGGACGAAGACGCACACCAGCGCCAGTACCACGCCACCGCCCAGCAAGCTCCAGCCCAATGGACCGGAACGGCGACGCGGCTGGAAGTCGAGCATCAGCGGGCGCATGTCAGGCCACCGCCCGGGACATGACGTACAAACTGTCGCGTACGGATGCCTGGTCTTCTTCAAGGGTGCGCAACTGCACGCCCGGCACGTCTGGATGTGAGTCGATGCGGGCCGGCGCATGCAGGTAGAGATGGAGCGGCCGTTCGCTGGTGGAGGCCTGCAATTGGCTTTCACGACCGATCAGTGCGGTCAGTGCGGCATCGCTGTCACTGCTGCCCACCGAACGCACCGACACCCAGCGCCCTTCCCGCGCCAGCAACAACACACTGCGCACCGGTTCGGCGACCACAAACAGAAAGTCGCCGTGGTCAAAACTCTTGTCGAAGTGGTTGAACGCGGCCATCAAGTACGGCTGCACCGAACGCAAACGCAGACCGCGACCGCTGACCAGGCTGCGCAGGCGTGTCAGCAGGTCTTGCGGCAGTGCGGTGGCGATGCGGTCGTAACCCGCAGGCTCGGCCGACAGCACCATGCTCCAGGGCTGGGTGGGAACACCATAAAGGTCTTCGAAGCACAGTTGGGCGAACCCGAGCAGTTCGTCGGGGCTGCTGATCGCTTCGCTCCAGGGCACCAGGCAAAAACGGCTGAAGTGTCCGGAGATCACCACGCAAAGCTCCGCACCGGCAGGCGCGTGCTCGCCCAGCAAACGGTCGAGGGTTTCGAGGGCGACGGCCCAGGCATGGAAGCCTTCGTCGATGAAGCCGACGCTGCCCAGCCACAGGGTTTCGCTGCCACGGCGCTGGCCAAGGCCAACACCACTGGCGCCGAGTACGGCGACATATCGATCACGAGATAAAAGTGACACGATTGATCTCCTCCAGCGTGGTCCGCCCCTGCTGCACCAGTTCCAGTGCCGACTCGCGCAGCAGGCGCAAGCCACGTTTGCAGGCGTGGGCCTTGATTTTCGAAATGGGTTGGCGCTCGACAATCATTTGCCGCAGCTCGTCGTCCAGGTGCAGCAGCTCGGCGATCGCACTGCGCCCGCGATAGCCCGTGCCCCGGCAGTGGCCGCAGCCCTTGCCATGCACAAACTGGTAATGCCCGACCTGTTGAGGGTCGAGGCCCGAAGCCAGCAATTCATCGTCGGTAGGGGTGACAGGCGCGCTGCAACTGGCGCAGACCAGTCGGATCAAACGTTGCGCCAGCACCGCGTTGAGGGCCGACACCAGGCTGTAGGGGTCGATTTCCATTTGGGTGAAACGGCCGATCACGTCGAACACGTTGTTGGCGTGGATGGTGGTGAACACCAGGTGCCCGGTGAGCGCCGATTGCACGGCGATTTGCGCGGTTTCAGGGTCGCGGATTTCACCGACCATGATCTTGTCCGGGTCATGACGCAGGATCGAGCGCAAACCACGGGCGAAAGTCAGGCCTTTCTTTTCGTTGACCGGGATTTGCAGCACGCCCGGCAGTTGATATTCCACCGGGTCTTCAATGGTGATGATCTTGTCCACGCCGTGGTTGATCTCGGTGATCATCGCGTACAACGTGGTGGTTTTACCGCTACCGGTAGGCCCGGTGACCAGCACCATGCCATAAGGTTCGCTGGCCAGGCGCCGTAGTTGGCGCAGGGTTTCTTCTTCGAAGCCCAGCGCCTGCAATTGCACGCCGCTGACCTTGTCGGCCAGGTCCTGTTTGTCGAGCACCCGCAACACGGCGTCTTCACCGAAAATGCTCGGCATGATCGATACCCGGAAGTCGATTTGCCGGCCACTGATGCCGATCTTGAAGCGACCGTCCTGGGGCACGCGTTTTTCGCCGATGTCCAGTTCGGCCATGACCTTGACCCGGGAGATGACCTGCTCGGCGAACTCGCACCCCTGGATTTTACTGATGTTGTTCAGCACGCCATCGATCCGGTACTTGATCACCAGACCGCTGCCGGTAGTGCCCAGGTGGATGTCACTGGCGTGCATTTTCAAGGCGTCGTAGAGGGTCGAGTTGACCAGTTTGACGACGACGCTGGAGTCTTCGCTGATGCTGGTCAGGGACAGGCTTTGCAGGTTATCGATTTCGATGGTGCCATCGGATTGGGCATTGAGCGACTCCACCGCGTGGAAGCTTTCTTCGTGACGGGCCAGGTAGGCCTTGAGGTCATCGGCATGCACCAGGTACAGCGGCGCACCGTGCAGGCAGTCGTCGATCCAGGCCAGGCGCGCCGTATCAAACGGGTCGGCAAACACGCCAATGACCGCATCGTCGTGGCGCAGCAGAATGAATTCGCGCTTGAGGCATTGGGCCAGGGTGACCCGGTCGAATACCGGGGTGGACTTGAACAGGCTGTCGGTGTCGAGCACCGGATAATGCAGGGTGGTGCCCAGGCACTGGATGAAGGGCATCGGGGCCAGTTCGCATAACTCCCCGAGGGCGTCCAGGACCCGTTCGCCGGAACTGCTGGCCAAGGCTCGCGCCTGAGCCAATTGCTCACTGGAAAAACGAGACGGCACACAGTCCAACAACGCCGGTTCGACGGCAACCAATAGACGGTCCATGGCAAGCTCTCCAACGCCCGGGGCTTTGAGCCCTGTCGGCGCGGCGAGTCATCGCGGCGGATGCCGGAACGTCTTGTCGCGCCATTACTCCCCGGTGAGCAGTTGTTCGTCGTCTGGCGCCATGGAGGCCGATGTACTACGTCGGCGATCCGCAAGCACCCAACTACCGTCGTACAACTGCAGCGGGAAACTCTCGGTCCTGCTCTGGCGTCGTTCGACGAAGCCTTCAGAACTGCTCACACCCGCTTTGGGTTCGCGTTGCCTCCCCAGAAGATCAAGTACTGCACGCGCCAATTCCGCCAATGGAAACGGTTTGAACAGAATGTGGCTGACTCCCAGTTGCCGGGCCCGCTCGCATACCTCTGCGGTTGGATGCCCTGTAATCAGCACAAAGTGACACTTCTGTTTCTGGCGGATGGCATCGAGCACCTCAAAGCCTTCCATATCCGGCAAGCGGTAATCGAACACCATCACATCGGGTGCGAAATCGTCAGCCTCTACGATTCCTTGTGCACCATCGTGAGCAATCCGGACCTCCAACTCTTGCGCCTGCAGGTAACCCTGGAGGTTTTCCGCAAGAAGTTGCTCGTCATCAACAACCAGTATTTTGTTCAACAAGGTCGACTCCTTGTAACCGCAGGTCCGAAATTCGTGCCTGGGAGTACGCGCCTTCAATCAGGCTAACGCACACTTCATGCCAGACTCGGAGCCGGTTTTTCGCCGACTCATCTCTTTGATTTCCGTGACAAATCTTTTTCGCCCGCGTACCCCTTCCCCCAAACACGGGGAAGCGCTTGAATTTACGCGCAAGCTTTCCCCACTTTTGGGGGGAGTACATTCAATCATCATCAATCCGCTCGATTCGATTACTTGATCGAAGTTGCGCCAAAACCTGTAGGCGAGCCTGGGCCTGATGTTGTCGGGCAAGGTAGGCCCGGACCATTTCAAGACCCTGCTGCTCTGAGACATCGGCCGCCTCCACGTGGTTCTGAAGAAGTATTAAGTGCCAGCCCAATGACGTGCGCACGGGCTCACTGACGGCACCCGGCGCCAGGGCAAACGCTGCCGCTTCGAATTCAGGCAGCATGCGCCCACGAGGGAAATAGCCCAGATCGCCGCCTTCACTGGCAGAAGCGTCTTCGGAGCCGGCCCGGGCAACGCTGGCAAAGTCTTCACCCTGGCTGATTTTCACGCGCATCGCGCTTAAGCGTAGACGTGCCGCTTCAACCGTGGCGGCATCGGCGCCCTGGGGCACTTTGATCAGGATGTGCCGGGCCTGGATTTCTTCGGGCCGGCCCATGTCGGCGCGATGTTCCTGGTAAAACGCCCGGACCTGTTGTTCATCCGGCTGGCCCACCTGGATCAGGTCGGCAAAGATTCGCTGGGCCGCCAGCTCCCGGCGGGTGTATTCGGTAAAGCTGGCCTCGTCAAACCCGGCATCCTGGAGCCTGCGGGCAAATACCTCGGGGCCGCCAATCGCTTGCCGGGTCTGTTCGACCTGGCTCTGCACTTCCGTATCGCTGATCACCACGCCACGCTTGACCGCTTCCTGCCACAGCAATTCCTTGTCGATCAGCGCTTCCAGCGCTTTCTGCCGCAATTGTTTGTATGCCTTGGGGTTACGAATATTGCCCACCGCCCGGCCCTGATCCTCCAGGAATTCGGCGAAGTAACGCTCCAGGCGAAACTCGGAAATCTCTTCGCCATTGACCCGCGCGGCAGCCGGGCCGTTAGTGCAGAACGCCACCGGGACCCACATCGTCAGCAGTATCAGTACCGTGTTGAGTTTCATGATCGGCCTCCGGTCAGGGCATGGCGGCAATGGGTTTGTAGGGGGCAACCAGGAAAAAGCGCTGGTCGGGCAGGTCCACCGTGACGACGTGTGCTCCGCGCAAGCCCAGGCGACGGCCCGGGCCAAAGCTGATCAGCGGGGTCAGGCCGGTATCGAAGTCGTGCAGACCTTCCAGGGCATTGATGAGCTTCTCGCGGCTGGCATCACGTCCGGCCTGCTTCATGCCTTCGCTGAGCAGCAGCATCGAACTGAAGGCGCCCACTTGCAGCACCGCGTGCTGACCGCCAAGCCCCTGGTTTTCGCGCAATTGCGTCAGCGCCAGGCGCCCGGCCAGCGTCCAGTCACTGGGCACGAACGGGTAGGCCAAAAACAACCGCCGGGAAAACCCGCTGGGCACTTGCAACACGTCACCGGCCACCTGATTCGAAGCCGCAAACAGGTAAGGCACCTGCCCCGCCGTCTGCAACCGCTCGGCCAAACGACTGAAGTGACTGCCGCTGCCCAGGTAAAACACCGAGCGCGAGCCCAGCGGCAGGTCGTCCTGCGCAGAGTCGTAGGCTTGCAACCGCACGTGTTGCCAGGCGTGATCTTGCAGGTATTGGCCGAGGTTCTGCGCCGCCAGCCGCTGGTTTGGTTCGTCCGGGTAGGTAATTAGCGTCGGGCCCTGGAGCACACGCAAACTGGTGGCGGCGTAGTC
Source organism: Pseudomonas sp. B21-040 (assembly GCF_024748695.1). NCBI lineage: Bacteria > Pseudomonadati > Pseudomonadota > Gammaproteobacteria > Pseudomonadales > Pseudomonadaceae > Pseudomonas > Pseudomonas sp. B21-040. Next base: position 2,593,558 of record NZ_CP087176.1, on the reverse strand, counting down.
AGCCAGGGCGATCAGCTGTTCGCGAAGACCCGGCAGCGGTTCGAAAATCTGCCGGCTGGACTGCGCCGAGCCTTGCAACGAAAGCGGCCCGATCAACGGGACTCCGGCCTGTTCCAGGCGTGCCGCCAGGTCCGAATCCAGCGCTGGCGCCAGCGGTGCGATCAGGGCGAACACCTGTTCCTGTTCAATCAACTGGCCTAGCGCCTTCTCGGCACTGGCGCGGGTGGGGCCAGGATCGAGGATGGTCAGGCGCAATTGCCGGCCATGAATCCCCCCCGCCGCATTAATCCGCAGCACGCTGCCCTTGAGCACGGCCGCCACCGTTGCGCCCTCTTGCGCCAATGGTCCCTGACTCGGCAACAACGTGCCCAGGTGCAACGTGTCAGCGGTCAAACCGGGATCGCGGTCATCGGCCACGCGTTTGAGGTACGCCGTCAGGTTGCGCTGATCCTTCATCGACAGCACGAACCGGGGCATTGCCGGGTCGAGCCGATTGTTGGCTGAATCGCGACCTTCCTGAATGGCACGCGCCAACGCACCCTCGGTGTAGGCCGGATAATCGCGGCCATTGATCTGTTCCTGGCCGTAGCGGCTGGAAAGGCGCGACCAGCTGATGTCCGGTGGTCGCACCCCGCCTTCCGGCCGTCCCTGTCCGTCGGCCCCATGGCAGTTGGCGCACGGCAGGCTGCTGGCGGGCAGCACCATATCGGCCGCACCCACTCGGGCCATGACCGGCTCTCCACTCTCGGACACACCTTCGCGGTACAGCCGCTTGCCCGCGCTTTCGCTCGGGCTCAGCGTCAACGCCTGGACGGCGAAAGGGACGCCGCCCAGGAGCAACAGGCCGAGAATCAGGACAGTTTTCATGGCGCGCTCAGCGACCGGCCACGGGCATGGTCAGCAACTGCAAGCGCTGAGCAATGGCGGCAGCCGGAGCATCGGGACGGATTTTGCTCCAGCGCTTGTTGGCCACATCACCGACGATCAACTGCGTTGAATGCTGTTCGGGGGTCGGCACGATCTGGCCGATGCGCCCCAGGACAAGGTCCATTTGCGCCTTGTCGCCGGTAAGAAAAAACCAGTGGGGCCCATCGACGCCCTGTTTCAAGGTGTAAGCCTTGAGTACCGCTGGCGTATCGCGCAGCGGGTCACTGGTAAGGGAGATAAAGGTGATGCCATCCGCCTTGTCACCCAGCAACTCACGCACTTCCTTGAGTTTGCGGGTGATCAGCGGGCAGGCATCGTTGCAGCTGGTGAACATCACGTTCAGCAGCACCACGCGGTTTTGCAACGCGTCACTGTAGAAACGCAGGGTTTCGCCGTTCTGGTCCTGTAACGGCGTGTCGGTGAACCAGGTTTTTGCGTCGTGCGTGCCGGTCGCCGGTTGTGCGCCAGCCACCGTTGGCGCGGGTTCTTCGTGCCCTTCGTGGGCGAGTGCCAGTGAACTGAACAGACAAACAGCCACCGTCAGGGCAATCCGGTCGAGAGTTTTCATGGCTGCTCCTCCATGGCAATGGCGGTGTGTTTGGCGTGGACATTGCGCTGGCCGCTGAGTTTCTCGACCTCACGGGTCAGCACCGCCGGGTCGGTAAAGCCGTAGTAGCGTGTCCAGTGACGGCTGTTGCCGTCGCCGACGAGAATCAACGGCTGATGGTTCTTGAAGTCGCCATTGAACGAGCCCAGGCCCTTGAGGGTTTCATTGATCGACTGCGAACTGCCGGTCAGCCAGCTCCAGCCCGGGCCGTTCTGAAAATTGCGGGCGTAGTCGTTCAGGCGTTTGGCGTCGTCGCGCTGCGGGTCAACACTGATCGACACCAGTTGCACCTCACCACCGACCCGCGCACCGAGCTGCTTTTGCACCTTGCCCATGATCGAGGACACCACCGGGCACACCGTGGTGCAGCTGGTATAGATGAAGCTCATGACCACGATCTTGTTACGTACCAGGTCCTTTTCCAGGCTTACCGGTTTACCGTTCTGGTCCACCAGCGCCACATCGGCGAACTTCACCTGGGCGCTCTCGGAACTGGCGCTTTTGGCCGGCATGTCGTGTCCGGCATGCTCGTCCGTCGAGTGCGCCAGGGCTTGACCCAGACCGGCAGTCAACAGACACAACATCAGCAATCCACGGTTTGCGAAACGGTTCATGTCCATGTCCTCTTCAGTTCGCATTGCCGGGCAGAACCCGGACGCTGGCAAAAGTCTTGTCGTCAAAGTTCGCCCCCAACGACGCCGCACGGACGTGCAGGTACCAGGCGCCGTTCTGGTCCAGGGTCACCGGGGCTTCATAAATGCCGTTACCCACTTCGAGGGCGGCGACTTCCTGAGCCCGTGAAGTCGGGGCGCGGAAGTAGCGCACCTGAACATCCTTGACCCCGCTGCGCTGGGCCTTCTGCTGGCCCTGAACGATACGAAAGCGCACCACATAAGGACTGCCGAGGGCGGCCGTTGACTTGTCGAGCATGAACTCCACTTTCGGCACGCCGGGGTGTGAGGCGAGTTGCTTGTCGGGTTCAACCAGCGCCGTGAAGCAATGGATGATGTTCGGTTGATTGAGCAGGAACGCCACGTCGAACCGCCCGGCCGCCGGCAACTTGATCCGCGCGCTGTACAGCCCCGGTTCAACCTCGCGCAAGCTGCGGTCGATGACCATCGCCGCCCGCGCCACTTGCCCGCGGTTGGGGTAACCGGACATCGGCGCGTTCATGCCTTCGGCGTAGAAATAGGTGGTGTTGTCCACCGGGTTGACCACGAACACCGCGTTGTCGTCCCGCGACACCGCCAGGCTCGACGCCAGTGGCAGATCACCGGCCAGCCGTGGCGCCTGCGGGCCGGCTTCGAAACCCTGGCTGATCGGCGTGCGACCTTGCCCCAGCGATGACAGGTTGATCATCGTGACTTTGGCCGAGGCGAGCCCGCGCACATAGGCATAGGCCTTGGTGAACACCACTTGATAGGGCTCGGTCGACACGTTCAGTTCATGGATCAGCGAATCGGTGGCGGCATCGATCACCGAGGCCTGGTTTTCCAGCGTATTGAGCACGATGCCGAATCGACCGTCAGCGCTGAACCCCATCGGCCCAAGGCCCTGCCTGACCTTGATCACCCGGCGCACGTCCAGGCTGGCACCGTCGACCACGGTCACGGTGCCGTCCTTGCCATCGGCGACATACACCGCCTGAGACAGCAGCGAGTACGCCACCGACAACGGGTGCGAGCCGGTCTTGAGCTGCTTGCTGAGGGTCAGGCTGGCGATGTCGATGATGCTCAGCGTGCCGTCGTCGCGGTTGGTGACGAAGGCAAACCGGCTGTCCTTGCTGAAAGCAATTTCGTGATGGCCGGCGCCAGTGGCCAGGTGTTTGAGGGGCTTGAGGCTGCGGGTGTCGATCACCGTGACCCCGGACTCCTCCGCTTTCGACGCATTGTTGCCAACCCACAGCAGGCGCTCATCGGGTTGCAGGGCCACGCGAACCGGGTTGCTGCCAGCGGCCACCGATTCCAGCAACTTGAATTGCTCACTGTCGATCACGGCCACTTCCCCAGCCGTTGGCATCGACACGAAGACGCGTTTGTTGTCCTTCGGAGTGATCCAGTCCATTGGCGGTTGTTTGATGTTGATCCGCGCCATGGTGCTGGTGATGCCGCCCACCGACACCGACGGGTCGACCACCGAAACGCTGGCATCGCGGTTCATCACCAGCAGGAAGTAGCTGTTCAAGTCCAGCAGTGGCCGCGCACCGATGCTCGATTTGAGGAACACTCCGACCCGCGATTTGCAGCTTTGTTCGCGGCCCTGGGCCTGGTCGGCGGCGACGGTTTCGGGGTCGAGCCAGGCGCCGGGGTTGACGCCCGACAACGGCTGGCCCGAGGCGCTGTCATTGACCCGGAACTGCACATCGGCAAATTCGCCTTCGCGCAGTACACCGTCCTTGGCCAGCGGTTTGACTTCAAGCGCTACGGAGACCCCGTCACGCGACAGGTTCTGGCCGCTCCAGGTATCCGGCAGCGCGACCTCGCTGAGCATGTCCGGCGGCATCGTGCGCCACACGCCCAGCCAGATCAGTGCCGACCCCGCCACCAGCGCGAACCCGGCCAACTTGATAGTCCTGGTCATCCCGCTCTCCCCTTCAGATCTGTGTCTGCCTTCGAACCCTGATCCTGTGGCGAGGTCGCTTGCGCCCTCGCCACGGCCATGTTGCTAAGGTGCCGGAGCCGGCTCTGGCTCGTTGGTCACCCGCAACAATCCCCACAACCCAGCCGTATTGCCGTAAGCCGCGTAATCACGGAACAGGTAGTCGCCCGGTATCGCGTTGCTGCCCCCGGCACTCGGGTGCATGAAGCTGAAGTGCGCCGCCGGCAGGATGCTTTCGTGGGCGCCGATGTACATCGACATCGGGTTGTAACCGAACCGCACTGAACCCACGCCGGGGGTTGCCATCGGGTAACCGCCGGTGTCGCTCTTCTCCGACTGGAACGGGTTGACCGACCAGACGTGACCGTCCAGCTGAAAGGTCGAACCACGACTGCCACCGGTGGGCATCAAAATGTGGGTACGGAACGGTTGCCCCGGTTTGACATACAGCACCGGCGTCTGCGGATCGCCCCCCACCAACGCATTGCTGTAGGCCATGTGCGCGTTGGGGACATCGCCGTAGCCGTAGCCGCCGGCGTGACCGAATGGCGCGTCAGGGGGCAGGCCAAAGCGGAACCACATCGGTTCGGTTTTGTAGTTGATGGCCATGCTGGAGTTGTCCTGCGGATCGGTCGGCACGCCGGCTTCTGCGGCAATACCTTCCACCGGACGACCATTGGCCCAGCGCATGTTCAACGCCTTCTGCCAGACCATCGCGAAGTCACGGTAGGTGGTTTGCCCCGGCGCGGTGACCGTCGCATTGACCTTGCGTGCGTCTTCAACCCAGGTCGCGCCCATCGGCAGAATGCTCATCGCTCCACCGAGGCCTTTTTGCGGCTGCTTGATCACGTCCGCCGGGGTGAAATTCAACCCGCCGAACTCGATCGCCGTGGCATTGATGTTGTCGACACTGCGCCCCAGTTGCGTGATCGGCTTGCCTTCACGCTCCAGGTGCCCGGCGTAGTACTGATAGGTACGAGTCGGGTACGCCCCGGTGTTGCCAACGCGTGGCGGGACGGTCTGGATCGGGTTGGTGCCGACGTTGGTGCCATCGGACTTGGTGATGTCGTAAGCCAGCAATTGTGCGTGCAGCCCCACTGTACTGGACGGCCGCAACAGGTTATTGCTGAAGGTGGTGGAGCCTTCGCCACCGTTGCGGTCACGCTTGACCATGCCCATCACCGAGGCCATCTGCGCCAGGTCCGGCATGACCGTCGGCAAGCGGTTTTCCAGGGTGATGTTGATGCAATCCCCCGCCGCCGCACGCAGCACCAGCGGCTCGACAGGCACACCAGGCTTGAGCTTGCCGCTGACCGGGTCCAGATCGGATTTGCGCACGTACAGGATCGCGGTCGGATCATGCAACGGCCCGCTCTGCCCGCCGATGGTGAAGGTCTCGCCATCTTCAGGGTCGGTCACGGTGACTTGGGGAATGCTCACCGCACGCGAGTTGTACACCAGCGTACCGCCCGCCGGATTCAGCGGCCCGCCGACATGCTGGCCGAGCCCTTCCGGATCAGCGATGGACAGGTTCAGCGGATTGCCGAGGATGTCGTTGGCCAGCGCCGCGACCACTTCATAGTTGCGTTGCACAGTGGGCCGAGTGCCGATGCCGTTCGGGTTGGCGCCGATCCGTGGGCAAGTGCCCTCGAAGGCCACGGTGTTGCGCATGCCGGCCGGTTTCGCGTTGTTCGGCAGTGCGAACAGGTCGTTGCGTTGCGCGGTGTAGTTGCGCATCACGCCCCAGATGCCGCTCCAGTAACCTTCCAGAGAAGCGTCCATCGAGTACAGATAATCCCCGGTGGTCGCCGCCGAACTGGACAGCATCGAGACCGGCGCGATGAAGCCCATCTGCTCCGAGATCCCGATCATCTGCGACGAGCGCCAACCGGAGTTGGAACTGTTGCCGAAACCGGAACCGCTTTGCAGCCACTTCACGCCATGCAGGGTCACGTTGTGCTCTTCTTCATGACCGCCGGCATGCACCCGCAGCCGCACATTGTCACCGGTGTAGGTGCGCAGCATCGGGGTGAACGGGTCACCCGGTTCCGCACCGCCCTTGTTGATGTGCGGCGGGAACTGCGTGGTGCCACCGGTCGGGCCGGTCGCTGCGGTGATCAGGTTCGGCGCCAGGTTCATCGCCGGGATCGCGCGGTCGGTACGGCTTTGCATGGCATACGCCAGGTCGCCGCCGAGGCCGTCGGCCTGCATTCCGCGCTTGCCGTCCGGGCCGATCTTGTTCGGGTCGTACACCCGCAGGGCCAGCGGTTCGTTGCGGTAATTGACCACGAACATCCCCGGATCATCCACCGAGATGGCTTGCGGGCACGGCCGGCTTGGACAGCCGGGCGTCAGTCCACCGCGCGCTTCAACCACCTGCTCAAGCAGGGTCTCGGCTTCCTTGCGCACCGGCGGATTGATCGCGTAGCGGAAGCTGTCGGCGGTGGCCGGGAACGCTTGCGCATTGGGCACGCCATTCGGGCCGGCGCCCACGTACACGCCGGCTTCATAGGCGTGCTGGAAGTCACTGTATTCGAGGAAGAACTCACGGAAGCTGTCGTTCTTGCCGTCGCCGTCCAGGTCACCGGTGGACACCACCGCTTGCCACGACGTTGGCCCGCCGTCCTGCCGCGCGCCGCTGTACAAAGGCTCGCCGGTTTCGGCGTGGAACCAGGTGGAACCGGCCGGTTCTGCCAACACGGTGGCGTACAGACCGATCTGTTGGTGCGTCGATGGGCCTAAGTGGTCGTGGGTGAAAATGGTGCCCAGGCCACGGTCGACGCCCTTGGTGTTGACCACCGGGTCGACGAACCAGCGCTGCATCGCCGTGCGCGCACCCACCCAGTCGGCCCGGCCATATTGACCAAAGAACGGATGCGACTTGGCCACTGGGCAGGCTGGCGTGCCGTCACGCGGGTCGGCGCCTTCGCACTGGTTGAACTGGCGAATGGCGTGGATGCGCTCTTGCACGGCACCGGGGGAAAGCACGCCATCTTCGTAGTTCCAGCCGTTGGCCGAACCGTCAGCCGCCGTCAGGTCCCATTTAGGCAAGTGAATGTGCTGACCGATAACGTCAGTGGGCGTGCGCACCTGATAGTCGTCCATCTCGTAGGTGGCCGGCACCAGGTTGGTTTGCTGGTACTGCACGCAGTCGAAGGTGTTCATGCGCATCACCAGAGGTTCTGGCGGACGCTGTTTGGTAATCACCGGCCAGGCGTCTTCCCACAGCGCCAGGATGCGTGCCTGCGGGAAGTGGTAACCGACCTTGTTGTACACCGCGTCGAACTGGATGTTGGCCGCTTTATAGATGCGCGGCCGGTCGGCGGTGAAGGTCGAGGCACCGGTGAACGACAGGCCGTCGGCCTTTTCACCGCTATTGAATTCGCCGGTGCCGGCACTGCTGGTCAGGCGTTTTTGCCGGTCATCCATGCACGGTTCGTAATACGGCGCTCCCGCCGTTGGCAATGCACCGTTGGTGCGGAAGTTACGCGCCACCACCTGATTGCCCGGCAGAACGGCGTAGCTGGGGTGTTCTTTTTTGGCATGGAACGCCATAGCTGCCTGTTCGACTTCAGTGCCTTCTTCAGGCATGTAAATCGGTTTGGCGCGAGTCACTTCCTTGGAAAAATCCAGGGAGGTGGTCACGGTGTGCGCTTGGCCACCGGAGGAGAAACCGTCCAGTGAGTGGCGACCCAAACCGCCGTCCCAACCACCGGACTGCGCGGGGTCAAGGTTGGCCCACAAGGCATTGCCACTGCTTTTCAGGGTTTGCGCCTTGGCGGCGTCGAGCATGTCCAGCGGTGGGGTTGGCGGACGTTGGCCGACCGAACTTTCCATGCCGCCGATCCAGAACGGATAGCCCGGGTTTTTCAGGCTGCCGTCGGCATTGCGATTGGCTTCGCTGCGGTCCACCAATGCCAGGGAACCGATGGCTTGCACACCACCGCTGCCACCGTGATGTTCGCCGTCGTCATCGCCCTCCTCATCATCGTCGCCATGACTGGCCACCAGGCTTTCGCCGATCTTCGGCACGACGGCGACTTTGCCCGGCATCGGCGCCATGGCTTTGCCCGGCAACGGCACGACGGCTGGAATCGGCGTACCGGCAATGATCTCGCCATCGGGCAAGGCCCGTGCGCCCGACGCCGGTTTACCGCTGCGCAAGGCATACGGTTCGCTGTGATAACCGTCGGCACCCTGCTGGGACACTTCGAGTTTGGTGCCTTCCTCAAACACATCGTGTACCCGCCACATGGCCCACATGCCTTGGGCAAAGTGCGGGTAGAAGTGACAGTGATAGATCGCATCGCCCGCCACGCGGTTGCGGTTGCCCGACCCACCGTTGGCGATTTCGTAGGTGTAGCCGGCACCTGGGCCAATGCCTTGGGCGTCGACATAGTCCGAATTGTCGTCGTTGGGGTTGAACAGCCATTGATGCCCGTGCAGGTGGAAGATGTGCTGCTCGTGGCCGTTGTGCGTGTTGCGGAATTTGACGAAGTCGCCGATGTAGCTGTGATTGACGTTGGAGGGTTCGGACGGATACAGCGCCATGGTCGCCTTGACCCCGACCTGATCGGCACGTGGTGTTTCACCCGGACGAATGTTTTCCAGGCCGGCGTTGGCCGGTACGTCCACCAGCATCGCCACGTCCCCCACGGTGTGGGAACTGAGGAAGAATTCTTCATAGGCGCACGACAGGCAATCGTGCATCGGCCCCACGCCCAATCGGTTGGCCACCACCTCGGCGCCCATGCCGCCAGAGCCGTAGTTGATCATGAACGAGTCGCGGGTCGGCTCCAGCACGTGGGCCATTACCGGGTCTGCCCAGTACGCAGGGAATGCCTGGGTCGCGGCGGTTTCATCCTGGAACTGCGAGGCGAAATCGCGGAACGGTTCCAGCCTATTGGGCAGCGCCGGATTGCGCTTGCCGATGGCTTCCAGCGGATAAGTCGAGGGCGGGAAGCTGCCGTCGGCGTTGCTGCCCATCACGATCGCGTCACTCTCGCTGGAGATGATTTCGTTGCCGTCGACCATGTTGATGATCGGCGTGCCGGCCTTGCCTTCACGGATCCACGGTTCGCGCTGCGGATAGCGCGCCTGGTAATCGACAATCGGCTGACCGGCCGGAGTGCGGCCGGTGCTGGCCAGGCGCATCTCTTCTTCGGTCACGGTGTTGCGATAGGTGCGGCCACCCTTGGGCACCACCACCACTTCGCCGAACAGGCCGTTGGCCACGTTGCCCGCATCGCCCTCCCCACCAAAAGTGGCACCACGGCTGCTGGCGGCAAACGCGCCTTCACGCTCGGCGTACAAGGTGTAGGAACGGGTGGCGCCTGGCGGGATCAGGGAGTTGGCGTTGCGCCCGGTAAAGGAGGCGATGTCGTCAATGCTGTTGACGGCTTGCAGGCCGTTGACCTGGAAGCCGACATGCCGGTCTGTGACTTGCTCATCGACCTTGAAGTCGTCCACATTGCCAACTTCATTGCCTTCCTCCCCCTCGGGCTCCGCGCCTTCGTGTTTGCCGGGGTTGGCCTGATACGTCAGCAGGTTTTGCAGATTGATCGTCAGGCAATCACCGGCGGCCACTCGCAGCACCAGTGGGCGCGGACGCTTGTCGGGCCGCAGCGAGACTTTGCCCGGCACTGCCGCGCCACCCTGGGCGAGGGACATATTGCGATCGTCAACGACATCGCGGCGCAAGGCGAACATCATGCCGTTGGCGTTCTGTGCACCGAGGCGGTTGAACATCAGCGGCTGATCCAGTGCCACGACGTTCGCCACCAGATTGCGTTCGCAGCGCGCGGCCGCTTCGGCCAGCTCGATACCGAGCATCGGTGCGAAAAACAACAACAGGTTAAACACATGATGAGCGTGGGGTATGCCGGACATAATCACGGGCCTCGTTTTAAATGCTCACAGGGAATAATTCTCGACTGAATGCCCTTGAGCAATCCTCATGCCAAATATATTTTTCTTTTTTTTCAGTGCTTTACGTTTACGACTTAATAACTCGGGGGATATTCCCCACTTATTCCCCACTTTTCTGCCGGGGCCATCATTCCCCACTATTGGGGGGAGCCGGCGCGTGGTGTTCGACTACAACGGCGCATCCACGGCCAAGCCCTGCAGACGGCGGTATTGGCGTAAAACATCCGGCACGTAGCGCTGGGTTTCGGCGAACGGCGGGATCACCCCGCCACGGCTGAGCACGGCTTGCGGGCCGGCGTTGTAGGCCGCTACCGCGAGTGCGATGTCGTTGTCGAACAGGGTCAACAAACGCTTGAGGTATTTGGCGCCGCCCTGGATGTTGGCCTTCGGATCGTAGACATCCTTGACCCCCATCTCCCGCGCGGTATCGGGCATCAATTGCATCAGCCCGCCAGCGCCTTTGGCGGACGTTGCGTCAGCGTTGTAGCGGGACTCGGCGCGGATAACCGCGTGCAGCAGCGCAGCCGGTACTTCATTGGCCGTGGCTGCTGCCGAAACCAGCTCGGCATAGGGTTGTGCGGCGATCATCTGGGGTTGCTGATCGAGGCTGACAACAGCCGCCGTTGGCTCGTGAATGACCCGCTCATAGGTACGACCGGGACGGTGGACATTGGACAGCACGTAGCTGCCCTTGGCGTCCACGGAAACGAATACATCGGCCTGTGCGACACCGGTCAAAAACAGACATCCGATCAATCCAGCGGTGAGTGTTTTCATTGTTTTTCCTCCCCTGGCCGGCCCCAAAAAATGGGGATAATGCCCCAGTGGCCGATCGTAAATCAGCCATACGCAAGCACTGTGCCGTAAGCGCAAAAGGCCTTGGCACGGGGGGTCCAGAAGGTTGCCCAAGGCTGAGCATGGCAATTGCATAAATCTTTATTGCGACCCTTCTGCCGACTGTGTGAGGTCATCATGAATCAACGTCTGTGTTATGCCCCGCGTATGCAACGCGGGTTCACCCTGCTCGAACTGTTGGTGGTGCTGGTGGTGCTGGGGTTGTTGGCTGGCATCGTCGCGCCGAAATATTTCGCCCAACTGGGCCGTTCCGAGGTCAAAGTCGCCAAGGCGCAAATCGAAGGCCTGGGCAAGGCGCTGGATTTGTATCGCCTGGAGGTCGGTCACTACCCGTCGACCGAACAGGGCTTGCAGGCGCTGGTCACCGCGCCCAGCGATGAAACGCACTGGACCGGCCCTTACTTACAGAAAAAATTGCCGCAAGACCCGTGGGGCCGTAACTACACCTACCGCTATCCCGGTGAAAACGGTGAATACGACCTGTTGTCCATGGGCAAGGACGGACAACCCGGTGGCGAAGGCGAAAACGCCGAAATCACCAGCTGGCAATAACGGGGGACGACCATGCGCTTTCATCTCAAAGCCGTGGGTAAAGCCGGCGTGGTCTCGATGACAGTCGAGGCCCCCGGCCACAGCGAAGCCCGGCGCATCGTCGAGGACCAGGGCCTGCGGGTGGTCAGCCTGCATGCCGAGCGGCATTTCCTCTCGCTGCAGTTTCGCCAGCGCGAGACCTTCAACCTGGTGTTGTTCAGCCAGGAGCTGACCACGTTGCTCAATGCGGGCCTGCCGCTGATCGATGCGCTGGAAAGCCTGGCCGAAAAAGAAACCGCGCCACAGGCCCGTAAAACCTTAAGTGAACTGGTGCGCCTGCTGTATGAGGGCAAGTCGTTCTCCCAGGCATTGGGCCAGTTGTCGACGGTGTTCCCGCCGTTGTACGTGGCGCTGGTCCAGTCCAGTGAAAAGACCGGTGCCGTGGGCGAAGCGCTGGGCCGTTATGTCAGCTATCGCCAGCGCATGGACGAAGTCCGGCAGAAAATCGTCAGCGCTTCGATCTACCCCATGCTGTTGCTGGTGGTGGGAGGTGGCGTGGTGTTGTTTTTGATGGGCTATGTGGTGCCGCGCTTCAGCCTGGTGTTCGAAGGCTTGGGGTCGAACCTGCCGTGGATGTCACAAGTCCTGATGAGCAGCGGGATGTTCCTTCATGCGCACCAGGGCGAATTCTTCGGCGGGTTGCTGGCGCTCATCGTCGCCCTCACCTTCCTCCAGCGCCAACCGGCCTTTCGTCGGGGCGTCGACCGCCTGATCGAAAAACTCCCGGCAGTCCATCAACGCATCTTCATGTATGAACTGGCGCGCTTCTACCGCTCGCTGGGGATCTTGCTGCAAGGCGGCATTCCCCTCGTCACGGCCATGGGCATGGTGCGGGGCCTGCTCACCGTGGCCTCCCGCACACGCCTGGACGAAGCCTGCGAACGGGTGCGTGAGGGCCAATCGCTGTCGGCCGCGCTCGAGCTCAATCACCTCGTGACCCCAGTGTCCCTGCGCTTGCTGCGCGCTGGCGAGCAGTCCGGCAACCTCGGGCAAATGATGGAACGCAGCGCCGACTTCTACGACGAAGAAATCAGTCGCTGGATCGAATGGTTTGTACGACTGTTTGAACCGCTGCTCATGACCTTCATCGGCTTGTTGATCGGGGTCATCGTGATCCTGATGTACATGCCGATTTTCGAGCTGGCCTCCAGCATTCACTGACCCTCTGCAACAGGTTCGAGCGGTACGTTGCATTTTTTATCAACGATACAACTGAATAAATCTGAACGCTGGGGTGTTCATTAACTGAATCCAGCAGCACGTTGCATTGTTCATCAACGTTCCAACCCTGAACAAGAAGACGGAGAACGACATGCACATCAACAAGCTTTTACTTGCAGTAGCTATTGGCGCAGTCCTGTCGGCGTCTACCGTATTGATACCGGACAGTCTGTCCAGCATGTCGACCGCTCAGGCCAAGGATGGTGGTGGTGGTGGCGGAGGGGGCGGTGGTGGCGGTGGCGGTAGTGGCGGCGGTGGCGGAGGTCATGGCGGCGGTGGCAATGGTGGTGGCGGCGGCGGCAATGGTGGTGGTGGCGGCGGCAATGGTGGTGGCGGCGGTGGTAATGGCGGTGGCGGCGGCGGTAATGGCGGTGGTGGCGGCGGTAATGGTGGTGGCGGTGGCGGTGGCAACAGCGGTGGTCACGGTGGAAGCGGCAGTGGCGGCAGTAGTGGCAGTGGCAGCGGCGGCAACAGCGGCAGCAGTCACAGCGGCAGCGACCATGGCCCGGGTAATGCCGGCAACACAGCCTCCTCCAACTCCGGGCGCAATGGCACGCACGCCGAACCTGGCGACGATCATGGCGTTCATCGTGCCGGTGAAATCGGCGACGATCATGGCGTTCACCGTGCCGGTGAAATCGGCGACGACCATGGGGTTCATCGTTCCGGTGAAGTGTCCCACAACCAAAATGGCGCTCATCGCTCCGGCGAAGTGTCCCACAACCAAAATGGCGCTCATCGCTCCGGTGAAGTGTCCCACAACCAAAATGGCGCTCATCGCTCCGGCGAAGTGTCCCACAACCAAAATGGCGCTCATCGCTCCGGCGAAGTGTCCCACAACCAAAATGGCGCTCATCGCTCGGGTGAAGTATCCCACAACCAAAATGGTGTTCACGCCAATGGCGAAATCGGCGACGACCGTGGCGTACACGCCAATGGTGAAGTCGGTGATGACCGCGGTGTTCATGCCAACGGCGAAGTCGGTGATGACCGAGGTGTTCATGCCAACGGCGAAGTCGGCGATGACCGCGGTGTTCATGTCAACGGCGATGACAAAAGGACCTGATAACCACTAAGCCCAGGTCATCCACACATCAATGTAGGAGCGAGCCTGCTCACGATAGCCATATGTCATTCAACATTGATGTCGTCTGACACTCCGCCATCGCGAGCAGGCTCACTCCTACAGGGGGAACTGTGTGAGGCTTAGAGTCCGTCTTCAGTCTGATCCAGCCGCTCACGCAAAAACTCGATAAACGCCTGTACCGGCCGCGAACTCTGGCGGTGCAGCGGATAGACCGCCGACAACCTCAGCGGCTCAGGCCGAAACGCGTCCAGCACCGGCACCAGCCTGCCGTCCTTCAAGGCTGCACCGACGATAAACGTCGGCAAGTAAGTAATCCCCATCCCGGCAATCGCCGCGTCTTTGAGCAGTTCACCTCTTTATGCCTTCAGGGATAAAGATCAAAAGCCTGCTGCCTTGAACAACCCCACGCTCTCGGGCGCCAACTCTGTAGGAACAATCTCTCAACAAAAAAGGAAGTTTCTTTCGCTGTTTAAACCCCAGGACTTCAATACGCGTAAGACCATTCTGATTTTCTATACAAACATTGACGACTCGCCAAGATCGACACTAGGGTTTTAGTACGAAAAAGCCATCAACCCTAAACTAAGACACTTACACAGCTGACGCTATTCAAATCACCATGCTCACACTTACCACAACACACCTTATATCTGCTCACACTTACGCAAGGAGCGACCCATATGATCCCGTTAATCAAAACCGAGCAGTCAAAAATTTCAGAAAATGAGATATCTATATTAAATGGAAAAATTTCAATCCCAAAAAAATATTTACGAGAAAGGGCTTTTTTAGAGAACTCTAGCATCCTCGTCATCTCAGGCTCTTTGATCGAGGGAATTGGTACCATTCATTCCGATATCGACTGCATCATTTTGTGCGAACAACGACCTAAAGCAAGCAGCATAAAAAAATCCGAACACGCGCTGGTTACAGATATAAATTACCACTACATAACTCAAGACGAAGAAGTTCATAACACCACCAATTTTTATGGCGAAACAAGCATTCACATTGATGCTGATTACATAACATTTTCCGAATTGGAAAACATCATTACCAAAATTGAGACAGCATTTGATGAGATCTCTGACGATCAGCGGTTTCTCTATGGTCCAGTGCTGTCAAACACAGAGAACAACGTCATCCATCGATCATTGATTGGATACGCATTAGAAAACGAGGAAACATTTACCCAACTGAAATCCAGGATACCTGTAGAAAAACACATCTATGTCGCTCATCGTGAAAAACTCCCCGTATTTTATGCATTTCAAGATATCCAGGGTTGCTGGCAGTCGGGAAATCTTTGGATGGGTTGTGAAATAGCCCGGGACATGATGCTAAAAACAACAATGAGCTTCACCTACTTAACAGGCACAACAAACAAACACTACAAGTGGGTGTATTCAAATATCTTCAGAGTGGACGGATACGAAAGTATAAAAGCCAGCTTTTTCTCCTTATCCAGACGAGGTGCAATCACAGAAACTGAATGCAGATCATATATTGAAGACACGCTGATATACATGGACCAGGTATTTCTAGCCATTGAAGGACTTCTAAAAACGTCCAAAGTTTACCCATCAACACAAAAATCTCTTTCGGCCCTAGATAAAGAGTTCAACAAACGAAAACAAACCAAACACAAAATATCAACGTGCGAATACTTTTTCAGGAAAAAATATTTCGCTGCGAAGGGTACTCCACCTTTGATTAGTCTACTCAAACAGTGGGATTGAGGAGAGTATATTTTTCCAGCGCAACAGGCTTTATTTCACTTCAGGCCTTCATTGTATTTTTTAACGAACAGGGGCTGCCAGATATGGAAATTACCCGGATAGCCATCCCGCTGATATCTTCCAGAATAGGAGAGATGATTGCCTCACTACTTTATTTTTCGTTCATTGGACATTACATAGTTAATTCACTTAGTCATGCATCACTCGCATGGGCGCTGATTTCTTTTCTAACCGTGGTAGCAATCGGATTTTTCTCAGGTTCGCTGGTAACAATAGCTAGATCGACTAATCTAAATACGGACGAAATTGAAATCGAATTAATTACCTCATTTAGAATAGCAATATTCTTAGGGGTAATTATCGTTTTCGCTATAGTTTTGCTTGGCATCGTCGCATCGAGATCACTTACAGACAACGGGGAACTCGAAGGCATTAAAGCCTTACTAGCACTATCCCTTTCACTTCCCGCCATATACGCACAGATAGTTATCTTTAACTTTTTCAACGCAATAAAAATAACCAAATATGAACTGATATACACATGGGCATTCATTGCCACTCTCGCCTTAGCCTGCACACTATTAGTTTTGACAAACTCGAATAGCAATATTATTTATTTCGCCCTGACATACTCAGGCTTGAGATACTTTTTCGCTAGCATTGCAATCTTGCTTTTTAATTTAAAAATCCATCAACACATTTCAAAATTTAGACACTCACAACATATCGCAAAAACCATATATGTGAATTACTTCATCAAAGGCCTACCGATGGCAATTTGCTTTGGAGGCGAAAGCTTTTTATATTTCATGTTCTCTCTTATTTCAAAAACCATAGGCGACACGAGCGTATCGGCATATCAGGCATCGCTTCATTTTTTAAGTATCGTATATATGATCTCAATAGGAGTGGGAAACGCAACGGGAATTGTAGCCGCGCGGCACTATGGTCTACGAGAGTTCCGACTGTTGAGAGCGACCTATTCTGAGGGACTAAAGCTCGGACTATTAATATTGACTCCATTTTTACTAGCATGCTTTTTCTTAAAAGAAGACATATCAGCAATTTACACAAACGATGCGCCAACCAGACGATTGATTGAGGAAAACATTTTCATCGCGATCCCATTCTTAATATTTGAATACGTTTATGTCGTAACTCGAATGACTTTGAGAAGCATGAACGATTTTTGGATCCCTACGCTGCTAACTATATTTTCACTCAATGTTCTTGGACTAATAATTTCAATCGGACTGCTATCACTTTACGACTATAGCGTGCACTCCCTATTTGTAGCGCTAGTTTTTTGTTCATTTTGCCTGATGCTGCTTCTGCTCTGGCGGTTACGTAGCGTTTTAAAAAATAGCGGACAGCCAGTTAATCAGGAGTTAAGACAAGACACTAAATACATTTTTTAGACTAACTGTCTATTCTTCCACTGCTGAGAGGAGTTAACCATGCACCAGGAAAATCCCGCACTGCATTCCCTAAACCAGCGTACAAACTCCATCACAATAATCAGTGAGCATCATGGCTGGCGAACATTAAGTGGCGTACAAACAAACGATTATTACACTTATCGCAACGCCATACTCAATGGTTGTCATCTTCAAAGAGCGTCGTTCGAACTTCGACACCCTGAAGAAATGATTTGCGATTTAAGCAACCTCGACCCCATTTATAACGGCATGTCTGGTCAGGAAATCGTGCGCATATGGGACTACTTAAATTTAAGCACAAGAAAAATTTCGGCCACAGAGGCATGTAGAATCAATGGCGACGGCCTATCACCAGAAATAGCAATTTCTGGCCCATCAAAAACGCAACTTAGAATCTTAAAAAACAAGCTTGTTAACGAAGCATTTACGCGCACTCGTCGAGACGTGCCACCAGCCCTTATAAACAAAACCACCCGCGGCATTACTAAAAATCGGCCACTTATAAACACAAGCAACGAAACCTTAGAATTCCACAATAGATTTTGTGCTTTTTATAGTAAGTACATATCACACGACCATTGGGATAGCTGTTCCGTGCTCAACACCAGGTATATTTACGAAGACCATACTATCTGGTCGCAAATCGAAAAAATATCAACAAATAAACTTTTTTTACTCTCGGCAGGTTTACCGATTGCGCTTGGCTACTTGGCAGCAACCGGAGATTCCAATATTTTTTTCTCGGAGGTTCATCGGCAAAATGACTCTAGCCTATTGAGCCGAACTAATGCTTTCCAAGATATTTTCCCTCCTCTAACATCATCGAACGAACCATGGCTCATTATAGACAAAGCCTATACCGGAGGAAGCCTCAAGCAGGCAGCAAACACAATCAGGAAAAAACTTGGCTATCATATTGAGGTTAAAACTGTAGCGCTATTCCCTAAATCCTTCAGTGCCTTCATGAGCGCGGATTACGCCGTTTACGCCGGAAAACTATTTGAAGTAAAGTCTTGTGCTCCGAGATTAAACAGGAACCTGTGGCATATACAATTGATAATGGAAGAATCGACATGAGACCATTATTCAAGCATCAGTATATTGCCGAAATTGAGGAATGCCTTTACGAAGCGAGAAAACAACTGCGCCGTTACTGGGCGGGAACTCTGGCCGGCTTGCCCGTTGTCACCACAAATACAAAACACTGGAACGACTCACAGACACAGCATGACTTAGATTGTCAGAGAATATTATATGACTGCCTCTCCAATATAAGTTTTCGAATAACAATTTATTCCGAAGAAAGCACTTCAGCAACTACTTTTGGCGAAAATGAAAATTTCTACCTACTTATAGACCCTCTAGATGGAACACACAACGCAGTTTTAGGATTTCCAGCGTATACATCAAGCGTGGCTCTTTACCACCAAGATGCGTATATATTTGGCTGGATTTATGATCTATCAAGAGATTTGGTCTATACCGCTGCATTGGGCGAGGGATCCTACCTTCAGTCGCCGATCATATTGAAAAGACTTTATGCCCGCAACGTCAACCGTATAGAAGACATGCACATATCCTTCCATCGCCCAAAAGAAGATAGAGCAAAAAACACAATTCAAAAGCTTATATGGTCAGCTAGAAAAATTCGCATTTACTCATGCTCCTCACTAGAAATATGTCTCATCGCCGCCGGGGTACTTGACGCCTTTATTGATATCGATACACCAGGACATGAGCGTAGTTGTGATATTGCCGCAGCAGAGTTGATTTTAAGAGAAGCGGGAGGTGCTCTATTCGATAAAGCAGGAAACCCTAGACACTCCCTGCCTCCCTCACCGGCAGCCCTGTCAGACTCAGGAACTGTGATTGCCTTGTCCTCCCCAGAACTGATACGACTTATCTTGTAGTGTACGTTTAACTTAACTGGAGAAAACCATGCTATCCGAAACTGTGAGATTGAAACTTGAACTATTGTGCAATGGAGTTAATTTTTCTGAAGAGTTCTTAGAGGATTTCCAATCCCGAACGGAGCATATTGAAAAGAGGCGAGCTTACGGGACAGGAGATAGCATTATTCTCAACTCGATCACTCGCACTCCGCAAGAGATAATTTTAGGCGGACAGATTATTTGTGCTGCAAATTATAATCCAGACTCGAACTACCGGATCTCCTTAGAAGAACAAATTCCTGTCCTAAAGCTTGGAGATAACACTATTAAAATTACATTCCCCAAGAGACCTAAATCTTATGGAATGCACCTCAGCAATAGCGAATTATTTGAAAAACATATAACCGTATACGGAAATTCGACCCTCGGAATCTTTTCCCCGGGCCACTGTTATTACTTTAACACCGGTAGTGAATGCAAGTTTTGCTCCATGGGATCAGCAAGAGAATCATTATCAGACCATAAAATGCGAATAAAAGGTGATATCGCTGGTGAAGCTGTAGCTACCGCAATCAAAGAAGAGCACGGACGATATAAAAGGGTCCTATTAAACGGTGGAACGATTCCAAACTATGACAAAGGGTACTCAATACACTTGGATTTACTGGAGCGAGTAAAAGAATACAACCTTCAGAGCACCTTGGACTACCACTTGATTTCTATGCCTCCTAAGGATTTTCGCCTTTTTGATCGCTTTAAAAAAAATGGCAACAATATGTCGATGAGCATAGAAGTATTCAATCCAATTTTATTCAATGAAGTTTGCCCTGGAAAATCTCGAGATTACACTCGCGAACTATTTTTATCCGCTTTTGAAGCGGCTGTCGAAGTTCTAGGTCGTGGCAATGTATATGCAGGATTTGTCGCAGGGATGGAACCGCTGGAGTCAATCATTGAGGGCATTGAGTTTTTTGGGGAGATGGGAGTGGTACCTGCTGTAGCAGTATTTCACCCTGACGCAGGCTCTCAATACTCTAACCGACAGCGTCCATCAATAGACTTCCTGAAGAAGGTTGGGAAAACAATGTCGGATATATATCACAGAGAAGGATTTCAACCATTAATCGAAGGTAGTGGCAGAAACTCTTTAGATACTGAAGCCTACTTAGGGGGATTTGCATGAGCGGTTCATCTGGCCAACCAATATTTATCGCATTCGAAGGCACTGACGGAGCAGGAAAATCAACTATAGCGAGAGCAACTTTTGACAGAGTTTTTGAATCCCACTCAAAAATCGACTATATAGATAAAAACCGACCACCGGTATCATCAGGCTATACAGAGTTTCACATGTCTCGTCTACGTGAAGTTCTTTGGGATTATCCGGATAACGCCCCTCTGGACCAATTGGGTGATAGTCATTGGATAAGTTTAATATCCGCCTGGTTTCATGCCACAGACTATGCCGCCATCAGACCGCTAATAAGCTCCGGCATTAGTTGCATCGCTGATGGTTGGTATTATAAATACTTAGCACGCTTTTTACTTAAAGATAAAAACTTAGCTGAAGAAGCTTTAACAACATTCTCAACAATTAGAAAACCGGACGCCATCATTTTCCTGGATGTTGACCCCGCACTCGCAGCACAAAGAAAGGGTGCTTTCCGCCTTAGTGAGAGCGGCGCCTATGATGGCGGTAATGAAGACCGCCTAAAAAGTTTCATTGCGTATCAAAATAGGGTTCGATCCAGCTATGAGCAATGTGGAATGGCAAATTGTGTGAGGATCGATACGACCGACCTCTGTGAGGAAGCTGTGCTTGATAGAGCGGTTAGTGCGGTACAGAGCGTACTCAACGAGATATAGGATTCGAGTGTGACAAACGTGTTAACTGACGCCTTTCTGTGGGAGCTCGCTCCCACAGGTCGTAACGTCAACCTTAACCCCCCTCTTCCACCCGATCCAGCCGCTCACGCAAAAACTCGATAAACGCCTGTACCGGCCGCGAACTCTGGCGGTGCTGCGGATACACCGCCGACAACCTCAGCGGCTCAGGCCGAAACGCGTCCAGCACCGGCACCAGCCTGCCGTCCTTCAAGGCTGCACCGACGATAAACGTCGGCAAGTAAGTAATCCCCATCCCGGCAATCGCCGCGTCTTTGAGCAAATCACCGTTGTTGACCCGCATCCGGCCTGTGACATTGACGGTCAGCGGTTTGCCCTGCCCGTCGAATCGCCATTGCACCTGACGACTGTGGCCATACGGCAGGCAGTCATGGCTGTGCAGGTCTTCGGGTTTGAGCGGCGTGCCGCGCTCGGCCAGGTACGTCGGGCTGGCGCAATACACGCGCTGGATCGACGCGATGCGCCGGGCGATCAGCGTCGAGTCTTCCAGAATGCCGATGCGCAAGGCCAGGTCGTAGCCTTCGCCGAGCAAGTCCACCGGGCGATCACTCAGGTCCACTTCCACGGTGACATCACGATATCGCTGCAAAAACACCGGCAGCAGGCTGCCCAAATGCGCCAGTGCAAACGACAAGGGTGCGCTGATGCGAATCGTGCCCCGTGGCTCGGTGGTCTGGCCGGCGATGCCCTGCTCCACTTGCTCGACTTCACCGAGCAGGCGCAAGGCCGATTCGTAATAACTTTGCCCCAGCGGCGTGACGTCCAGTCGCCGGGTCGAGCGATTGAGCAAGCGCACGCCCAGGCGCTCTTCGAGTTGCATCAGGCGCCGGCTGACAAATTGCTTGGACAGCCCCAATTGATCTGCCGCAGCCGTGAAGCTGCCGGAGTCCATGACCTGGCAAAAAATACGCATATCTTCGAACGGGTTCATTGTCACAGCCTGATTGACAGTCGAACACTTTATAGCCGCTTTCTGAATTATCGACACCCTCATTAATCTCGCGCCTGGCCCGTGTAGCCGCTGTCGAGCCTGCGAGGCTGCGTTCGGCTGCGAAGCAGTCGTGAAATCAAACAATGCGGTGTGTCAGACAAAACTCGCACTCAGGTTTTACGACTGCTCCGCAGCCGAACGCAGCCTCGCGCTGCTCGTCAGCTGCTACAAGGCAAAAAAATGCCCGCACATTGGCGGGCATTTTTCATTGGGGCAGAACTTACTTCGACGTCAGCACCGAGTAGCTGTTCATCAAATTGCGGTAGTTGGGAATGCGTGGCGACAGCAGGTTCGCCAGGCCTTCCATGTCGTTGCGCCAGTCGCCTTGCAGCTCGCAGGCCACCGAGAACCAGTTCACCAGTTGAGCACCGGCCGCCGCCATGCGCGCCCACGCCGCTTGCTGCACGGTTTCGTTGAACGTGCCCGAGGTGTCGGTGACGACGAACACTTCAAACCCTTCGGCCAGCGCCGACAGTGTCGGGAAGGTCACGCAAACGTCAGTGACCACGCCCGCGATGATCAATTGCTTGCGGCCCGTGGCTTTGACGGCTTTGACGAAATCTTCGTTGTCCCAGGCGTTGATCTGGCCTGGACGCGGGATGTACGGCGCGTCCGGGAACTGTTCTTTGAGCTCAGGCACCATCGGGCCATTCGGGCCGTTTTCGAAACTGGTGGTGAGGATGGTCGGCAGTTTGAAGAACTTGGCCACGTCGCCCAGAGCCAACACGTTGTTCTTGAACTCGTTTGGCGAGAAATCCTGGACCAGCGAGATCAGGCCGGTCTGGTGGTCGACCAGCAGGACAACAGCGTCGTCTTTGTTCAGGCGCTTGTATGGAACGTTGCTCATGTGAAACTCCTCGGTGGATGTTTATCGCTCAAAGCGCTGGCCGCGGTGGCTGGCGCTTTTTTGGTAATCGTCAGAACGCAAAGCACGAGCAGCCAAAGGCGCCCCAAAAACCGGCGAAGTCGCTGACCGGCGCGTTCGACAAACGCGCCTTCTCATGACTGTGGGCATGCACGCCGCACGGCCCGCTGCAATGGTGAACCTGCGCCTGCATCGGCGACGTTGGCCGCCAGTGACCCGGCACCTTGACCACCGGCGACCAGTCCGGCAGCACCGGTACGCTGGCTGGGCCGAGTTTTTCGAAATCCCCGGCGGCGTACACCACCTTGCCGCCGACCACGGTCAACACCGACTCGATCCACTTGATCGCTTCTTCATCGACACTGAAAAAGTCCGCGCTCAGGGCCGCCACGTCCGCCAGCTGGCCGACCTTGATCATGCCTTTCTTGCCCTGCTCGGAAGAGAACCAGGCGCTGCCGTGGGTGAACAGTTCCAGCGCGGTCTGGCGCGACAGTCCTTCTGCGTGCAATTCCAGGCCGCCGACCGTGCGGCCGCTGACCATCCAGTACAGCGAAGTCCATGGGTTGTAGCTCGACACCCGCGTCGCATCGGTGCCGGCGCCGACCGGCACACCTTCGGCCAACATGCGCTTGATCGGCGGCGTCGCTTCGGCCGCTTTGGCGCCGTAGCGCTCGACAAAATATTCGCCCTGAAACGCCATCCGGTCCTGAATCGCAATACCACCGCCCAACGCCCTCACCCGCTCGATGTTCTGCGGGGTGATGGTTTCGGCATGGTCGAAAAACCATGGCAAACCATTGAACGGGATGTCGCGGTTGACCTTCTCGAACACGTCGAGCATGCGGCTGATCGATTCGTTGTAGGTGGCGTGCAACCGGAACGGCCAGCGCTGCTCGACGAGGTGGCGCACCACCGGCTCCAGCTCGGCTTCCATGGTCTGCGGCAGGTCCGGGCGGGGTTCGAGGAAGTCCTCGAAATCCGCTGCCGAAAACACCAGCATTTCCCCGGCGCCGTTGTGCCGCAGGTAATCGTCGCCCTGGTGCAGGGTCACGCTGCTGGTCCAGTTATTGAAGTCGGTGAGTTCTTCTTTGGGCTTTTGGGTGAACAGGTTGTAGGCGATCCGGATGGTCAATTGCTGGTCTTTGGCCAACTGTTCGATCACCTGATAATCGTCCGGGTAATTCTGGAAACCGCCGCCGGCATCGATGGCACTGGTCAGGCCCAGACGGTTGAGTTCGCGCATGAACTGGCGAGTCGAGTTGACCTGATACTCCAGCGGCAACTTCGGTCCCTTGGCCAGCGTCGAGTACAAAATCATCGCATTGGGTCGCGCCACCAGCATGCCGGTCGGTTCGCCGTTGGCATCTCGCACAATCTCGCCACCCGGCGGGTTCGGCGTGTTGCGCGTGTACCCGGCCACGCGCAATGCGGCACGGTTGAGCAAGGCGCGGTCGTACAAGTGCAGCACAAACACCGGCGTATCCGGCGCGGCCTGATTGAGCTCTTCAAGGGTCGGCATGCGTTTTTCGGCGAACTGGAATTCGTTCCAGCCACCGACCACCCGCACCCACTGCGGCGTCGGCGTGCGGTCGGCCTGGTCCTTGAGCATGCGCAATGCATCGGCCAGCGACGGCACCCCTTCCCAACGCAGTTCGAGGTTGTAGTTCAAACCGCCACGAATCAGGTGCAGGTGCGAGTCGTTGAGGCCGGGAATGACGCAGCGACCCTTGAGGTCGATGACCTGCGTACCCGAGCCGCGCAGGGCCATGGCCTCGGCATCGGTACCGACCGCGACGAAACGACCGTCGCGGATCGCTACAGCACTGGCGCGCGGGTTTTCACGGTCAACGGTATGAAATTGGCCATTGAACAAAATCAGATCGGCGTTCATCGCGTTTCCTTGGGCTGAGTGGAAGGAGATAACCAGGGCGCGAACAGGCGCGTCGCCATCGGCATGAACAGGTACACCACCGACACGACAATGGTCAGCGTGATCAGGAACGTCGCGACCACGTAGTTGGAGAGGAACGCATTGAGCTGTAGTAGCGGCCCCCAGATCAGTGGCACCAGCAAGGTGTGCGGCAGAATGACCAACAGCGTCACCACGGCTTGCTTCCAGCGCGGCGGCGGTGGCGATGCGGTGTCGGCCTGCGGCGCGAACCAGAATTCCTTGACCGGGTTGACTTCGGTCTGGTCGCCGTCGGCGAGCATCGGCGTGGCTTCCTGGACCAGTGCCAGCCGTTGCGGCGAGTCGAGCCAGCGCTGCATCGCGTCGGTGGTGCAAAAGCGTAATACGCAGGTGTACATGTCGAGCCCGGCACTTTTACCGCGCATCACATCCACGCCCAGGTGCCCTTCCTGTTGCCCGGCAATGTTCACGATGTTGCGCAGCCAGGCTTCATAGGGCACTTCAAATCCAGCCTTGACCCGGTGCTTGATGACCAGGGTCACGACTTCTTCGAAACGATTGGATTCAGGCATAACGCAACACTCCGGCGAATCGGACATTGAGCGCCAGCCGTCCCGGCCCGGCGATAAAAATGCTGGTGAACAGGATCAACAGCAGCCAGCCGAACTGCCCTTCTTCAACACTCCATTGCGGATGCACAATCAGCAGCGCCACCAGCAGCAACGTCAAAATCGGCAGGCACGCCAAACGCACCAACACCCCGGCAATGATCAGCAGCGGGCACAGCACCTCGGCGAAAATCGCCAGCATCAGCGTGAGGCTCACGCCCATGTGAAAAGGGTCTTCGATGACTTGCAGTTGAGCGCTGTAGTTAAGCAGCTTCGGCAAACCGTGCACCCACAGCAAAAACAAACTGCTGCTGATCCGCAAAAAAAGCAGGCCCCAATCCTCAGCCTGTTCATCCCACCGCGATGCGTTCATGGGCTACCTGCACAAATGAAAAACCACCGGCAGCGATGCGCCGGGACTTGATTCGATAGTGCCGGTGGGGGGACGCAAAAAATTGGATGTACGTGCTCTTTTTGTGGATGCCCCGCCGCTACCTACCTGCGTAGATCTCTGTAGGAGCCGGGCTTGCCCGCGATGGCGGTCTTCCAGTCAATACAGATGTTGACTGACCCTGCGCCATCGCGGGCAAGCCCGGCTCCCACAGGAACCTGCTTTGCCGGAAGGTTTCTTGCAGGCACAAAAAACGGCCTCTGGTGAGGCCGTTCTTTTGATCGTTTCCACGCTCTGCGTGGGAACGATCGGTACAGATACGTCGTTAGCCCTGCGGATCGAAATTATCCAACATCCGGTTCACCGCCAGTTCACCCAACATCACGGACTGTTGAATACCGAGCAGGGGGTGGCGTTGCGGGCTGCTCAGTTGCCCGGCGAAATCGCTCAGCATGACGCTGGCGGACGCCAATGACTCGCAGGCGTTGACCAGCAGGGTTTCGTTACCGGTTTCGGGATCGACGAGGTAAATCGTGCTGGGTTTGCGTGGCGTGTCTTTGGGGATGACGGGTTTGAGGTAGAAATCGAGGGCGCGGTCGGCGGCGGTATTTAGCTTTTTGGAGTCGGTGGTTTCGTAGGGGGAAACGTCGTCGGGTTCTGGCGGATTGGGTGTGATTTTGAACATGGTGAAGCTCCTTATACCTGATGGAGCCACCAGAACCTGTCGCTAAACAAGTAAGGGTGGCGGCTGTACGCAGGTTAGCGAACCGAGAGGTATAAGACCCGGCAGACCCGAGGGCCTCCCGCGCACAGCCACCATATCGAAACTACAGACATGCAATGCCTGCAATAAAGACGGAGCGTTGCTGCGCTTATACCTGATCAGGTCGCTAAACCCGATCGCTGATTGGCAGCGATGCGGAAACGATAGAGTTCAGGGTCAAAGCGCACAAGCCGGCGGATTCTGGCGCAGTCGTAGGCAACGGCGCAAGGTTCTGTGGCTTTCAGGAAGTAACGCTAAACACCATTAAACGGAGTGCTTGGATGAGTGCACATTCCCTGTCGGAGCGGGTCCATCTGCTAGAGGTTGGTCGGCTGCCAGGCCGCCATCGCGGAAAAGCCCGGCTCCTACAGGGAATGGGTACACCGGCAAGAGATCGGTCGGCTGGCAGGCCGCCATCGCTGGCAAGCCCGCTCCCACAAAAAGCAAAACACCCCACACCCGCTCTTGCCCCTCACCACTCACCAGGCCGAGCGTTAGCTCGCCTGCAGCTTTTGATCTTGATCCACCCGCCCCTTCGGGAGGCTGAGTGGAGGTGTTCATCCGGGGAGTGGCGCGTAGCGCCGTTCGACGCAGTCGAACACGCTGCATGTAGGTCGAAGCGAAGCCGACCGGAGGGCAGTGTCCCCGGAGGGATACCGGAGCGAAGGAACGCCGAGCCCCAGCGAGGGGCCGGACGCTCGGGGCGAGCCTTTTTTTGCTTACTTTTTTTTGGCGTTTGAAAAAAAAGTGAGTCGCCGTAAGGGCGAAACCCTAAGCCGCCGTTACCGCAGCAACGGATATGTACACCAAAAACAACAACTTGGTCGGCCCAAAGGCCGCCACGTTCAAGCAGATACCACAGGCAAAGGCCCAGACATAAACTCACTGATCCGCGACCGCAACCATCGCTCCGCCGGATCATTATCATGCACCCCACTCCACGCCATCGACAGTTGCGCCGCATCAATGGCAAACGGCGGGTCCTCAGCACGCAACCCACACCCCTCCACCAACGCACACGCCGCATAATCCGGCACCGTGGCAATCATCTCGGTGCCAGCAAGGATCGCACGCAAACCACTGAACTGCGGCACCCCCAACACCACACGCCGACTACGACCAAGCTTGGCCAGGTCGAGATCGATGTTGCCACTCAGATCGCCGGAAAACGAAACCATGGCATGCGGCCGCTCGCAGTATTCATCCAGCGTCAGAGTGCCGGGACGCTTGTCCCCACGCAGCACCTTGCAGGGAATGTCGCGCAGTTTTTTGCGCTTGGCATTCGCCGGCAATTCGGTGGTATAGCTGACACCCACGGAAATCTCCCCGGACGCCAGCAACGCCGGCATCAACAAGTAATTGGCGCGGCGCACCACAATCACGATCCCTGGCGCCTCTTCCTGAAGCTGTCGCAGCAGCGGCGGAAACAGACCGAATTCAGCATCGTCCGACAGCCCGATGCGAAACACGTCGCAACTGCTGGCCGGCTCGAACTCCTTGGCGCGACTGACCGCGCCGGAGATCACATCCATCGCCGGCTGCAACTCCTTGAGAATCGCCAGCGCCCGCCCGGTCGGCTCCATGCCGCGGCCATTGCGCAGCAACAATGGATCGTCGAACAAATCCCGTAACCGCCCCAATGCCGCACTCACCGCCGGCTGGCCCATGAACAGTTTTTCAGCAACACGGGTCAGGTTTTTTTCGAACATCAAGGCCTCGAAAATCACCAGCAGGTTCATGTCGACACGGCGCAGGTCGTTACGGTTCATAGGCATGGCTCCCTTGTGAGTTCAGACAGGCACGAAGCGCTGGGACTTTACTCGATCAGCGGTACGTTGGCTGCTCGTTTGTAAGGGCCGTACTCGACCGGCACCCATTGGAAGTGCTTGCCCTCCGCCGCGATGTGGCCGATGCCCGGAAACGGCAGGTGCGCCGCCGTGACCCAGGTCTTGCTGGCCACCGCGTCGCTGAACACCTTGGCGCGGCGTTTGATCGCTTGCTGGCTGTCGACGTCAAAACCGATCGACACTTCAGGGTGTTCGAACTGCACGGCGAGGTTATGCACCAGATCGCCCATGAACAAAATGCTCTGGCCCTGAGAGGTGAAACGGTAGGTGGTGCTGCCCGGCGTGTGCCCGGCTTCCAGCTCGGCATCGACCACGCCTGGCACGGGTGACTGACCGGCGTCGAACGTTTTGAAGCGACCCTGTGCGACGTAAGGCGCCGTGGAATCCTGGGCGATTTTGAAATACGGTTTTGCGCCCTCGGGGGCCTTGGCGATGGCCTGAGGGTCAAGCCAGTAATCGGCCTCGGCCTTGGCCGCATACACCGTGGCATTGGCGAACACCGGTTTTTGCTCGGCATCGACCAGCCCGCAGACGTGGTCCAGGTGCAGGTGAGTCAACAGAATCGCGTCAACCTGAGACGGTTCATAGCCGGCGGCTTTCATGTTGTCCGAGAGCATGCCGGCGGTGGCGCCGATGCACTGGCCGGCGCCGGTGTCCACCAGGATCAACTGCTTGCCGGTGTTGACCAGGAACGCATTGAACGCGGTTTGCACGCCCGGTGTTTCAATCGAGCGCCGGGCGAGCAGCGCGCGGATCTGGCTTTGGCTCAGGCCTTTGAGCAGCTTGGGCGACAGGTCGTTGTAGCCATCGAACAACGCCGTCACTTCGTAATCGCCCACCGCCAAACGGAAGTAACCCGGCACTTGGGTGCCGACCTGCGCCGGTGCCTGAGCCGAGGAAATGCCGGACGCCAGCGCTACCGAAAGCCCTATCGCGCAAACCAACGAATGTTTCATGTGTTCACCCTTGATCGAATCAGAAAAACGGCCACAGACACGCCGCCGGATGATGCCGATTGTGCCGGCACCTCGCCCACGGAAAATTGCAGCGATGTGCTGAGTTAGAGCGGTTACTCGATATGGACAAAACCAGGAAATTAACAACGTTTAACTCGCCTGCCAGCGCCCCGCGACCAAGAATGAAGCTCACCGACACGGACATTTGTCATGGCTCATTCTCAGCAAAACACTGCCCGCGCGGCAGTTATTGATACGCGAAAGAAGACCACCGGCGGCCTGACCCCATGGCGAGAAAACCTGGCCAAACAACTGATTCTGGATCGACTCGGTGAAACGGTTGAAGTGACCGAGCTGGCCCACGCCTGCGCCCTCTCGCGCAGTCATTTCTCCCGCGCGTTCAAGTGCAGCACCGGTTACTCGCCCCAGGACTGGATTCGTCACCAACGTATTGCCCGGGCCAAGGAACTGATCCGCACGACCGATTTGAGCCTCACGCAAATCAGCCTCGAATGCGGCTTCTGCGATCAAGCGCATTTCTGCCACATCTTCACCCGCAGCGAAGGCATCAACCCGTTTGCCTGGCGTTGCCGTGCTGTACCCGCTCAGCCCCGCCGCCCCGTCTGTACCGCTCAAGCGCAGCCGAACACTTTGTGGCAGGTGTAGCAGCTGTCGAGCTTGCGAGGCTGCGTCCGGCTGCAAAGCAGTCGTGAAACCTGACAGCGCGGTCTACCTGAAACACCGCGTTGGCTGATTTTACGACTGCTTCGCAGCCGGACGCAGCCTCGCAAGCTCGACTGCTGCTACAAGCCGAACGCAAGCTCGACAGCTGCTACAAGCCGAACTAGCTGCTACAGGGTTAACCCAGCGGGACCAGACGTTCCAACGCCTCAGCCACGCCGAACCCATACGCCGGATCTGCCTTGGTGCAGTTCTCGATATGGCGCTGACGAATCGCCCGTGGCACGCCATTCATGGCCCGCGCGGTGTTGTCAAACAGCAACTGCTTGCGCACCGGGTCCAGCAACCGGAACAGGTTCCCCGGTTGCTCGTAGTGGTCATTTTCCAGCCGATGGTCATAGTGCTGGGCGAAGCCTTCCACTGGCAGCGGCGGATCGGCCAGCTCTGGCGAATCCTGCCACTCGCCCACGCTGTTGGGGAAGTAACTGGCAGTGCCACCGAGGTTGCCATCGGTGCGCATGGCGCCGTCGCGGTGGTAGCTGTTCGCCGGGGAGCGCGGTGCGTTGACCGGGATGTGATTGAAATTCACACCGAGGCGATAGCGTTGGGCATCACCATAGGAAAACAGCCGCGCCTGGAGCATGCGGTCGGGCGAAAAACTCACGCCCGGCACCACGTTGGCTGGCGAAAACGCCGCTTGTTCGATTTCGGCGAAGTGGTTCTCGGCGTTGCGATTGAGCTCCATGATGCCGACCTCGATCAGCGGAAACTCGCCGTGAGGCCACACCTTGGTCAGGTCGAACGGGTTGTGCCGGTACGTGTTGGCCTGCTCTTCTTCCATCACCTGGATGCACAGTTTCCAGCGCGGAAAATTGCCCTGTTCGATGACTTCATACAGGTCGCGCAGATTGCTTTCGCGGTCCCTGCCGACCACCGCTTGCGCCTCGGCATCCGAGAGGTTCTCGATGCCTTGCTGACAGACAAAATGAAACTTCACCCACACCCGTTTGTTGTCGCGGTTGATCAGGCTGAAGGTGTGACTGCCAAAGCCGTGCATATGGCGAAAGCTGGTGGGAATCCCGCGATCACTCATCACGATGGTCACCTGGTGCAGCGCCTCGGGCAGCAGGCTCCAGAAATCCCAGTTGCTGGTGGCGTTACGCAGGCCGGTACGCGGATCGCGCTTGACCACATGATTAAGGTCCGCAAAACGCAGCGGATCGCGGAAGAAGAACACCGGCGTGTTGTTGCCGACGATGTCCCAGTTGCCTTCGTCGGTGTAGAACTTCACCGCAAAACCCCGGATGTCACGCTCGGCATCCGCTGCGCTGCGCTCGCCGGCCACCGAGGAAAAACGCACGAACAGCGGTGTTTGCTTGCCCACGGCACTGAAGATACTGGCCTTGGTGTAGTCACTGATGTCATGGGTGACGGTAAATGTGCCGTAGGCGCCAGCGCCCTTGGCATGCATGCGGCGTTCGGGGATGACCTCGCGGTCGAAGTGGGCGAGTTTTTCCAACAACCAGATGTCTTGCAGGAGTGCCGGGCCGCGGGGGCCGGCGGTCTGGATATTAAGGTTATTGACCACCGGGGCGCCGGTGGCGTTGGTCAGCTTTTTCATGATCATGTACTCGATGGATTGCTGCTCATCAGGAGCGAAAACCGGCGCGGATCTACGCCCGCGCCGGGGACATCAACCCTTGAGAAACGCCAACAAATCAGTGTTGAGCTGATCCTTGTGGGTATCAGTCAATCCATGGGGGGCGCCCGGATAGACCTTGAGCGTAGATCCCTTGACCAGTTTTGCCGAAGCAATGCCCGACGCTTCGATCGGCACCACCTGGTCCGCATCGCCGTGCACCACCAGGGTCGGCACGTCGAATTTCTTCAGGTCTTCGGTGAAGTCGGTTTCGGAAAAAGCCTTGATGCAGTCGTAGGCGTTCTTGTGGCCGGAGGTCATGCCTTGCATCCAGAACCAGTCGATCATGCCCTGTGACGGCTTCGCGCCCGGTTTGTTGAAACCGAAGAACGGGCCGCTGGCGAGGTCGATGTACAGCTGCGAACGGTCGACCAGCGATGCCTGGCGAATGCCGTCAAACACCTCGATCGGCAGGCCGCCGGGGTTGGCTTCGGTCTTGAGCATCAGCGGCGGCACCGAAGAAATCAACCCGGCCTTGGCCACCCGGTCCGTTCCGTGGCGACCGATGTAGCGCGCCACTTCACCGCCCCCGGTGGAGAAACCGAACAGCACGGCGTTTTGCAGGTCCAGCAACTCGATCAATTGCGCCAGGTCGTCGGCGTAGGTGTCCATGTCGTTGCCGGTCCACGGCTGGCTGGAGCGCCCGTGACCACGGCGGTCATGGGCGATGACCCGGTAACCTTTGGAGGCCAGGAACAACATCTGCGACTCCCAACTGTCAGCGTTCAACGGCCAGCCGTGGCTGAAGACGATGGGCTGACCCGTGCCCCAATCCTTGTAGTAAATCTCGGTGCCGTCTCGAGTGGTGAACGTGCTCATGCGATTGCTCCTTAGTGAGTGTCGGGGTGTATCAAAGCGGTGAGGAATTCATGCGTGCGGCCAGCCGTGCAACGCGCTCGCCCAGGTGCGCGGCGGTGCAGCGATCTTCGGGCGGCGGGGCCAGCTCGGGAGGTTGTTCGACATTCGACTGGGACATGGCCCCCAGCGAGCTGCCCAGGCGATTCATCTGCCCATCGAACACGCCGGTGCCGGAGCGCGCCGGCAGCAGGTCGAGACCGACCCAGATCATTGAGTGCTGGGCGGCGAATACCGCCATCTGCAGCAAGGTGTTGAGTTTGTCGCCGCACAGGCTGCCGGAGTTGGTGAACCCGGCGGCCAGTTTGTCGCGCCAGGGTTGGGCCAGGTAAAACGCCGCGGTGGCCTCCATGAACCCTTTGAACGGCGCCGAAGCGCTGCCCATGTAAGTCGGAGCGCCGAAGATGATGGCGTCGGCATGGTGCAGTTGATCCCAGTGGTCTTGCACTTCCTCGACCGGGATCAACTGGCAGGTGCTGCCCAGGTGGCGCTCCACTCCTTGGGCGACGGCATGCGCCATGACGCGGGTGTGCCCGTAGCCGCTGTGATAGACCACCACTACGTTGCTCATTCCGGCGTCCTTATGACAAATTGAATCCTTGAAGGCGCTGTAGCCGCTGTCGAGTGAAACGAGGCTGCGATTTTTGATCGCCAAGATCGCAGCCTCGTTTCACTCGACAGCGGCTACAGGTCCCATGGGACGAGAGTTTTGGGCGCGGACCAGACTCAACACGAGTTAAACGTTGTTAATTTTCCCTGGCGCACCAAAAGCCGTAACCCCGGCTTTGTTACCGTAAACACGGCCTCTGCCGCGTGGCCGGTAGCGGCCGTCGGGGCGGACACCCCGCAGTCACTCGCGCCGCGCATTGCGTTGCCGCGAAAACCTGAGGAGTATGCTCGGAAACCGCGTACTAGACGGATGCAGGCAGGAGTGACCCGTTGACCCTTTCCCCTGAACAGGTTGTGCATTTCGGCCCTTACCGGATCTATCCCGGACAACGTCTGGTGATGGAGGCGGACCAGCCTTTGCGCCTGGGCAAGCGTGCCATGGACATTCTGTTGATCCTGCTGGAGCACGCCGGGAATGTGGTCAGCAAGCAGCAATTGATCGCGGCGGTCTGGCCCAGAAGCGTGGTGGAAGACATCAACCTGCGGGTGCACATGGCGGCGCTGCGCAAAGCCCTCGGCGATGGTCAGGCAGGCCAGCGCTACATCATCACCGTGGCACAACGCGGCTACAGTTTTGTCGCGCCCTTCTCGCTGGAGCTGATCGAACAACCGCCTGTACGCCAAGGGCCGGCGCCGAGCGGCCATAACCTGCCTGTGCGCCGTACCCGCCTGATCGGTCGCCAACCCTTGGTTGACAGTCTGGTCTCGCGATTGGCTCACCTGCGGTTCATCACCCTCGTCGGCCCCGGCGGCATCGGCAAGACCACCGTGGCCCTGCGCGTCGCCGAACAATTGATCGGACGCTACCGGGACGGCATTCGCTTGCTGGACCTGGCCCCGATCAACGACCCGAGAATGATCAGCAGTCATCTGGCGACGCTGCTGGAGGTGTCCTTGCCCGACGCCGACCCCATGAACGGCCTGGCGATGTTCCTGCGCGACCGGCAAATGTTGCTGGTGATCGACAACTGCGAACACCTGGTCGACACCCTCGCGGTGCTCTGCGAAACCCTGCTGCGTGGCGCGCCGCAGGTGCACATTCTGGCCACCAGTCGCGAAAGCCTGCGGGCTGAAGGCGAATATGTTCAGCGTCTTGAATCGCTGGACTGTCCGCCACCCATAGCAGTGCTGGACCGCGCTCAGGCGTTGACGTTTTCGGCCCTGCAATTGTTTGTCGAGCGGGCGATGGCCAGCCACGACAGCTTTGAACTGAGCGATGCAGACCTACCGTTGCTGGTCGACATCTGCCATCGCCTGGACGGCATTCCGTTGGCCATCGAACTGGCCGCCGCGCAAGTCGGCCACTTTGGCTTGAGCGGATTGCTGGATCAGCTACAGGACAGTTTTCGCCTGCTGACCCAAGGGTGTCAGCCGGCATTGGGCCGACACCAGACATTGCGCGCTACGCTCGACTGGAGCTTCGACCTGTTGACGGCGTGCGAGCAAACCTGCCTGCGCCGACTCGGCGTATTCCGGGGTGGCTTCACCCTGGAATCAGCGGCGGCGGTGATCGTCGGCGAACACATCGATCCCGACAGGGTCTTTGGCGTAATCACCCAACTGGTGGCCAAATCGCTGTTGAGCGTGGAAGTGGGCGACGAAGACGTGTACTACCGCCTGCTCGACACCACGCGCCACTATGCCCTGGAAAAACTCGACCAGGCCGCCGACTTGCCGGACACCCGCGTACGCCATGCCGAACGTTGCCTGGCCTTGATGCATCAGGCCCGGAGCGATTGGGAACACATCCCAACCCGCCTGTGGATCGAGCGTTATGCCCGGACCCTGGAAGACATTCGTTCGGCCCTCGACTGGGGGTTGAATACGCAACGCCAACAGGCCCTGGCGATTCGCCTTGTCGCAACGTCGACGCCGCTCTGGCAGGAACTGTCGTTGCTCAAGGAGCACGGCGATTATGTGCGCAAGGCGCTGGCATTGCTCGATGCGACGCCCGAGCCCTGCTGTCATCTGCACATGAACCTGAAGCTTGCCCTCGGCGCCTCCTGCTACCACCTCCAGGGGGGGACCGCTGAAACCATCGACGCCTTCGTCGGCGCCCGAGCCCTCGCCAATCAGTGTGGTGACTTGACCGGTCAACTACGAGCGCTGTCCGGGTACATGGCGGTCAATCTCAGTTGCGGCAACTATCAAATGGCACTGGAACAGAGCCTGCAGTTCAAACGGCTGGGCAAACATGACGACACCGTGCTGTCGCTGAGCACACACCGTTTACGCGTGCTGGCCCTGCATTTTTCGGGTGATCAAGAACAAGCACGGATGAATGCCGAACAAGTGATCCAGCGTATGGCCCAGAGCGGCCACCTCAACCGCTTCACCCATGGTTTTGGCGTGCAATACGATCAGAGCGTTGCCGCCCTGACGATTCTGGCGCGCATCCTGTGGTTGCAGGGCCGACCGGAACAGGCCTGGCGCACCGCCCGGCAGGCACTGGACATCGCGATCCAGATCAACCATGGCACCTCCATCTGCTACACCCTGGCCCTGGCCGGTTGCCTGATCGCCCACTACAACGGCGACACCCGCACTGCCCGCGAACTCCTGCGCCTGCTGCTGGAACAAGCGCAGAAACATTCGGTGCTGCTGTTCCACACGTGGGCGCGGCACTACGCGCAGGTGATTGACCAGACCCAAGCGCACTTGCCGCCCCCACCGGGCAGCGGGTTGATCAAGGACATCATGGTCACGCTGGACAGCGGTTTCGTCGATGACGCCTTGCAGCAGCGAGCAGATACCGGCACCGCAGGCTGGAGCACCGCAGAAATCCTGCGGGCCAGGGCGAGCGCGCTGCTGACCGAGGATTGCCCGCTGAAAACCGAGGCCGCCGAGGCCGTGCTGATCAGGGCCCTGAATGTCGCCAGAACCCAGGGCGCTCTCGCCTGGGAACTCCGCAGCGCCACCTCGCTGGCACAGCTTTGGCAGCGTCAGGGCCGCTATCGGCCAGCCCATGAGCTGTTGGAGCCGATTTACCAGCGATTCACCGAAGGCTTTTCCACGCCGGACCTGACAAAAGTCCGCCGGTTACTCGACGAGTTGCAACGCCATCTACCTGCCTGACACTTTGCGCGCCCGGTTGATGTAACGGGTGTAGCGCCTTTCGACTTCGGGCAATTGACCACCGTGTTCGAGCTTTTCCAGGGCGTACGCGCGGGTGGTGTAGAGGAGCCGGTAACGGGTCACCCCACTGCCCTGCTCCCGCGACAACAGCGATTTGAGCGCTAGGTGTTGCATCGCTTCGATCAAGCGACCGGGTTGCCACACCGCACAACTGATCACTCCCATGGCGGCGTCCAGGGTGAAGGCCTTTTTGAATACGGCCAGGCGTTGCAGCACCGTTTGCTCCAACGGGCTCAGCTGTTCATAGCTCCAGTCCAGCGCAGCTTTCAAGGTTTGATGCCGGGGAACGGCGGTGCGCCGGCCCTGGGTCAGTAGCTGGAAACAGTTGTCGAGCTGGGCTTGCAAGCCGACCAGCGCCAATGCATCGATTTGCGCGGCGGCCAGTTCAATGGCCAGCGGTAAACCATCGAGCCGGCGGCAAATTTCACACACGGCCATGAGGTCTTGTTCGCGCAGGGCAAAGCCTTGTTGACGGGCACGGGCGCGACTGACGAACAGTTGCACGGCTGAATAGCCCATGACTTCGGTGACACTGAGTACAGCGCCAGCGGGCGGCACCGCCAATGGCGGCAGATGCAGGATGGTTTCCCCGAGGCCCGCAGCGGTTCACGGCTAGTGGCCAGAATCGACAGCCGGGGCGCCGCAACCAGCAAGCTTTCGACCAATGTGCGACAGCGCTCCAGCAGGTGCTCGCAGTTGTCGAGCACCAGCAACGTATGGCGTTGCGCCAACACCTCGAGAGTAGCCCCGACGTCCAGTTCAAGGGTGCGCGCCAGGTGGGCAATCACTTGCGCCGGATCATCAATCGTCGACAGATCCACCAGCCAGACGCCGTCCTCATAGTGCTGCAACAGCAGCTCGGCAACGCGCAATGCCACGGTGGTTTTACCGATGCCGGCGGGACCAACCAGCGTCATCAGGCGTCGCACCGGCAATTGCCGGACCAGACTGCCGACAATCGAGTCTCGACCGGTCACCGGCATGAGCCGCGCAGGCAGGTTGTGCTGAGCGTTCTGAACGGTCTGAATCGCAATGGGTGCGCCCGCCGGCAGGTGCTGCACCGGGGCAACAAAGCTGTACCCGCGCTGGGGAATATTGACGATATAGCGCTGACCATTCTGCCCGTCGCCAAGGGCGCGGCGCAGCGCGGCGATGTGCACGCGCAGGTTGATTTCTTCGACCACCGACGTCGGCCAGACCTGGGCGATCAATTCGTCTTTGCTGACCACCGTCCCGGCACGCTCGACCAGCACCTGCAAAATATCCAGGGCCCGCCCACCCATGCGCAGCGGCCGTTCACCGTCGAGAATCAGCCGTTGGTGCTGGTGAAACGCGTAGGGGCCGAAATGCAGCACCGCTTCGCTGTTTAAATCTCTGAGGCTGTTCATGCACGTTCGCGTGCTGAAAACCTGGCCCGGCTTAACGTGCTGCAATCGTCCATCGCACTCGCCCTCCAGGCTCCCGCACCTCCATCGCAAAGAGTTCAGGGGGTATCTTGGCAGGCCTGCGTGACGGTACAACTGCCACGGAGGGAGCGTCACGGCCATCAGGGTGCGTGCAACGGACACAACACTCTAGCTGAACTGTTCGCGGTATTGGCTGGGGGTCAAACCGAGTTTTTCACTGAACAGGAAACGCATGTGCCGCACACTGCCAAAGCCGCTTTTGAAAGCCACGGTCTTGAGCGGTGAGTCGCAGGTTTCCAGCAAGCTGCGGGCGTGGTCGATGCGCGCGTTTTGCAGGAACTCCATCGGCGTCATATGCACTTCCCGGGCAAACACCCGGGTGAAATGCCGCGCACTCATGGTTGCCAGGCTGGCCATGCGTTCGATGCTGAACGCTTCATCCAGGTGTTCGAGTACATAGTTCTGCACCCGGGTAATCGGCGTTTCATGCGGGGCGACCGTGGCCATCAATGGGCTGAATTGCGCCTGCCCGCCCTGACGTTTCATCACCACCAGCAGCACTTTGGCCACGTCCTGCGCGACTTTCTTGCCATGGTCTTCGGCCACGACCGCCAGCGCCAGGTCAATGCCGGCGGTCACGCCGCCGGAGGTGATTAGATTGCGGTCCTGAACGTAGATTTGATCGGTCTCCACCGTGGCCTTGGGAAAGCCTTTGATCAAACGTTCGGTGTAGTGCCAGTGGGTGGTCACGCGGTAACCGTCCAGCAAACCGGCATGCCCCAGGACAAAGGCGCCGGTGCAGATCGAACCGTAGCGCCCGGCACGGCTTACGGCGCCCTTGAGCCAGGCGAGCAACGGCGGATGTTTTTCGTTATAGGCACCGGGACCGCCCGGCACCAGCAGCAAGTCGTAACCCTCGATCGCCTGATCAATGTGCAAATCGGCCTGAACGCGAACGCCGTTGGAGGCACGCAGCGCGCCAGCCTCGGTGCCGATGGTCGTCAGCTCGTAACAATCAGCCGGCGCCAGGTATCGGTTGGCGATGGAAAACACCTCCATGGGACCGGCCATGTCGAGCAGGAGGAAGCCCGGGAACAACACTACAGCTACGGTTTTCATGGGCTAAGAGTCACTGAAGTCAAAAAAAGAATACTGGCCAGACACCGGTCCCTGTAGGA
Source organism: Pseudomonas sp. B21-040 (assembly GCF_024748695.1). Taxonomy (NCBI): domain Bacteria; kingdom Pseudomonadati; phylum Pseudomonadota; class Gammaproteobacteria; order Pseudomonadales; family Pseudomonadaceae; genus Pseudomonas; species Pseudomonas sp. B21-040. The sequence goes on along the minus strand of NZ_CP087176.1, from coordinate 2,554,816 downwards.
GCGTGCCTGCTCGCGATGGCGTCGGCAACGTCAACATTGATGTCGACTGATACTCCGCTATCGCGAGCAGGCTCACTCCCACAGGGTTAGGGGTACGGCATTAAAAGGATGCTGTGCATTATGGCTAATCGTGGCGTTGGCGTCCGTGATCCTTTGCACATAACTGTCAACCTGAAAGAGACAGTATTTCAATTTTCATCTACTTATTGCACCCACCAGTAACCATTAACCTTCTCCTCACTCGGACGAATCAACGTCCCAACAGGAGATTTCATCATGCTGACCCTTCGCAAAGCCTCTGATCGCGGCGCGGCCAATCACGGTTGGTTGAAGTCGTTCCATACCTTTTCCTTCGCCAACTATCGCAACCCGAAAGAACAGGGTTTTTCCGATCTGTTGGTGATCAACGATGACCGCGTGGCGGCCGGCAAAGGCTTTGGCCAGCACCCCCACCGCGACATGGAGATTTTCTCCTACGTGCTCGACGGCGCACTGGAACACAAGGACACCCTGGGCACCGGTTCGGTGATCCGCCCGGGTGACGTGCAGTTGATGAGCGCCGGCAGTGGCGTGGCGCACAGCGAGTACAACCACTCGGCAACACGCCCCGTGCACTTTCTGCAGATCTGGATCGTGCCTGAAGTGAGCGGCGCCAAACCGCGTTATCAGCAAGAGCACTTCAGCACGCAAAAGAAACGCGGACGCCTGCAACTGATCATTTCCCCGGACGGCGCCAAGGGCTCGCTGAAAGTGCGCCAGGATGCCCGGGTGTACGCCGCGCTGATTGATGGCAAGGAAAACGCCACGCTTGAGCTGGCCGCCAACCGCTATGCCTATGTGCATGTGGCCCGTGGCAGTGTCGAACTCAACGGTGTGTCGCTGCAGGCAGGCGACGGCGTGCGGGTTCGCGATGAGCAGGTGCTGACGTTGAACAACGGCGTGGATGCCGAAGTGCTGGTGTTCGACCTGCGCCCGCAAGAACTGCCTGAAATGCCGTAACCGTCACCCACGATCCCTGTAGCCGCAGGCTTCGCCAGCTGCTACAGGTTGTGTGCGGTCACTCTCCCGTACCGGAAAACCCCGCGACAATTTCATCAATGACCGCCCGCACCCGCGCGGTGTGCCGCAAGTCGGCGTGGGTCACCAGCCAGATGTCATACGGCAGCGGTCGCGTGCGCTCCGGCCAGAGCCTGACCAGCCCGTCCCTCTCCCCCAAGTACACTGGCACTTCCCCCAACCCGATCCCCGCCGCGATGGAGCGACGCACCAGCAGGCTGGAACTCAGGCTCGACACAATCCGCCCGCGCGCCAGTGGTTCCGACACCAGCGTCATCTCCTTGTTGCCTTGCAGGTACGGCTGATACACCACCAGATCATGCCCTTCAAACGCCGAGCCCGGCTCCGGCACCCCGTTGGCTTGCACATACGCCCGGGACGCAAACAGCCCCACCGGCCAGCGGGCAATTCGTCGGGCGATCAGGTCCGGGTTATCCGGTCGGGTGTTGCGCACAGCGATGTCCGCTTCGCGTTTCGACAGGCTGAGAAACTGCGTCGAGGCGTCCAGTTGCACCCGCACATCGGGATGCTGCTGATGCAGGCGCGCAATGGCCGGGATCAGGAAGTCGATGGCCATCGAATCCGTGGTGGTGACACGGACGAGGCCGGTCAACCGGTCGTCCAGCCCTTGAATCTGACGCTGCAGTTCCAGCGCCGAGCGCTCCATTTTTTCCACTGCCGCCAACGCCGCCTCGCCGACTGCGGTCAGTGCATAGCCCTCAGAAGTGCGCAGAAACAACGTGGCACTCAATGACTTTTCCAGCGCTGTGATGCGCCGGCCCACCGTGGCCTGATCGACCCCCAGCACCCGCGCCGCACCCCGAAGGGTCGATTCTCGGCACACCGCCAGAAATACCCGTGCGTCATCCCAGTTCATGCGGCGCCCCTAGCGATGCAATTTCGCATCACGATAACGCAAAATCGCTGCGTTATTGCATCAATCAATCGCGATAGGCTGAAGGCCAGCATCCACCTCACTGGACCCTTCTCATGCACAGCACATCGACTCCCCCGCGCAGCGCGATCTGGCTGCCGATCTTCGCCGGCCTCAGCGCCAGCCTGGTCAGCATTGGCCTGGCGCGGTTCGCGTACACGCCACTGATTCCATCGCTGATCCAGGCGCACTGGTTTTCCACCCGCGACGTGGTTTACCTCGGTGCCGCCAATCTGGTCGGCTATTTGTTTGGCGCCCTGATTGGCCGCCCCGTCGCGCAACGCACCTCCAACAAAACCGCGCTGCGACTGATGATGGTGGCCGTGACCTTGTCATTCTTTGCTTGTGGCTTTCCCCTGTCGGTGAGTTGGTTCTTCGGTTGGCGCCTGCTGTCGGGCATTGCCGGTGGCGCGATCATGGTGCTGGTGGCCGCCACCGTCTTGCCGCATGTCCCGGCATCCCGCCGGGGGCTGGCCAGTGGTGCGATTTTTCTGGGTATTGGCCTGGGCATTGCCGGTTCGGGGACGATTGTCCCGCCGTTATTGAGCCTCGGTTTGCAACAGACCTGGTTCGGGCTTGGTCTGCTGTCCTTGTTGCTGACCGCTGCCAGTTGGTTCGGCTGGCCGTCAGACACTCACCACACCGCCGTCACGCCCTCCGTCGAGGAACCCAAGACAGCCACTGACCGGAACGTTTACCTGTTGTTCGCTCAATACGCGCTCATGGCCGCCGGGCTGGTGCCAGCCATGGTGTTCCTGGTGGATTACGTGGCTCGTGGCCTCGGTGCCGGGCCGCACGTCGGTGCGCTGATTTGGGTGATGTATGGCCTTGGCGCGATTATCGGGCCGGTGAGTTACGGATTTCTGGCGGATCAACTGGGCGCGAAGATGAGTATTCGGCTGGTGCTGGTGGTGCAGGCGATTGCCGTTGGCCTGCTGTCGATTTCCAGCTCCTTTACCGCTTTGGCGTTGCTGGCGGTGATTATCGGCTCGTTCCCGCCGGGCATCGTCCCGCTGGCGCTGGCACGGGTTCACGAACTGATTCCCCAGCATCACCAGCAGCAAATGGCCTGGAGTCGTGCGACGGTTTCGTTTGCAACGTTTCAGGCCATCGCCGGGTTTGCCTATTCGGCACTGTTTAACGCCAGCGGCGGTCATCACGCCATGTTGTTTGTCATCGCAGCCGGTGCGATTGTGGTTGCACTGTTGCTGGAACACGTCACGCGGTTACTGAACCGTCGTGAGGGTTTGCTGCCCGCTTTGAACTGAATCACCGACACCTTGATGCGGTCCCACTTTATGACTTCTTCGTTCCAGGAATTCGACATGACATTGCCCCAAACCATGACCCTGATTGAAATCACCGAGCCCGGCGGCCCCGAGGTGTTGAAACCGCGCCAGGAGCCGGTGCCGACCCCGGGTGCGGGCGAAGTGCTGATTCGCGTGCACGCTGCCGGGGTCAATCGCCCCGACGTGATCCAGCGCGCCGGCAAGTACCCGATGAAGCCCGGCATGAGTCCGATCCCCGGGCTGGAAGTGGCCGGCGAAGTGGTGGCGATCGGTACGGACGTCAGCGAGTTTATCGTTGGCGATAAGGTCTGCGCGCTGACCAACGGCGGCGGCTACGCACAATATTGCGTGGTACCGGCCAGCCAGACGCTGCCGATCCCGCAAGGGATGGACTGGGTGCACGCGGCGGCGATCCCGGAAACCTTTTTCACGGTGTGGGCCAACCTGTTCGACATGGGCGGCGCCAGCAAAGGCCAGCGCGCATTGATTCACGGCGGCACCAGTGGCATCGGCACCACCGCGTTGATGCTGTGTCGCGAGTTCGGCGTCAAGGCATTCGCCACTGCCGGCAGTGAGGAAAAGTGTGCGGTGATCCGCCAGTTGGGGGCTGAGGCGATCAACTACCGCGATCAGGATTTTGCCGACGTCATCGCGCAAAAAACCGCTGGCAAAGGCGTGAACGTGATCCTCGACATCATGGGCGGCTCATACCTGAACCCGAACATCGCCGCCTTGGGCATGGAGGGTCGACTGGTGATGCTGGGGTTTCTCGGCGGCGCTCATGCCAAGGATGTCGACCTGCTGGCGATCATGGCCAAACGCGCAATCATTACCGGCTCCCTGTTGCGCTCACGCACCCGCGAAGAAAAGGCGTCGATTGCCGAGCAACTGCGTGAATACGTCTGGCCAGTGCTCGCCGCCGGGCGGTGCCTGCCGATGATCGACAAGGTCTATGCGCTTGCCGATGCGTCGCTGGCGCATGCGCGGATGGAGGGTGGTTATCATGTGGGCAAGATTGTGTTGACGGTGGATTGATCGAGATGGGTTTAGGCAGTGATGGCCCCATCGCGAGCAAACCCGGCTCCTACAGTGGTTTTGTGAGCACTGTAGGAGCCGGGCTTGCCCCGCGTTGTGGCGCTATAATTCACCACCCAGTTTCATACGACCGTCGAAATTGTTCCCACCCCCGGCATGCATCTGTTAAAAACCGTCCTTTCCTGCCCACTTTCCGGACGCCGCATGTTGTCGAGTTTGATGAATCGCTTTCGCCGACGCTGGCTGCCGCTGCTGTGCATGGCCCTAGTGATCGTTGGCCTGCCAGTGAGTTGCGGCGTGCTCAAGTACAAAGAGCGCGAGCTGTTGTTTCGCATCGAACCGGGCACGGCAGGCTGGTATCGCGGCTTGCCGAGCGATGTCCAGGAGTTCGACATCAAACCCGCCAGTTTCAAGGCCGGGCAAAACCTGCATGCGTGGTGGTGGCCGGCCGCACGCCGTGATGCACCGTCGATCCTCTACCTGCACGGAGTGCGCTGGAACCTTACGGGCCAGGCGTTTCGCATCGAGCAATTGCGCGCCATGGGCTATTCAGTGCTGGCCATCGATTACCGTGGATTTGGCCAGAGCAAAGGTGATTTACCGTCCGAAGCCAGTGTCTACGAAGACGCCCGCGTTGCCTGGGAGCGTTTCACCCAGATGCAACCAGACGCCAATAAGCGCCTGATCTACGGCCACTCCCTGGGCGGCGCAGTGGCCATAGACCTCGCGGCAGACCTGGCCGCACAAGCAAAAAAACAACACGCCGAGGTGCCGGTGCGCGGCCTGGTGATCGAGTCCACGTTCACTTCGCTGGGCGATGCCGTGGCCCAAGTGGCCGACAGCAACCTGCCGGTGAACTGGCTGCCGGTGCGTTGGCTGGTGTCGCAGAAATTCGATTCCATCGACAAAATTGTCGACATCAACATGCCGCTGCTGGTGGTCCATGGCCTGGCCGATGCGTTCATGCCGTCGCGCTTCAGCCAGCAATTGTTCAACGCCGCCAATGAACCCAAGCGCCTGCTGCTGGTGCCCGGCGGGACGCACAACAACAGCATGAGTCTGGGCGGTACGCAATATCGCCAGGCCATCGAGCGCTTGATGAAAACCAAACCAACGCAAGTGGCCGGGCCTAGCGGTAACCCCGGGCTTGCAGGTTGAATAGCTGCGCGTAGCGCCCACCGGCGTTCACCAGCGTGTCGTGATCGCCACGTTCGAGGATGGTCCCCTGGTCCAGCACGATGATGTGATCGGCGTTACGCACGCTGGAAAACCGGTGGGAAATCAGCAACGTCATCCGGTCTTCGGTGTGCTCGCTGAAATGCTCGAACACCGCCGCTTCCGCTGCCGGGTCGAGGGCTGATGTCGGCTCGTCGAGTATCAGGATGTCGGCGTCGCGACGCATGTAGGCGCGCGATAGCGCGATCTTTTGCCACTGCCCGCCGGACAGCTCCTGCCCACCGGCAAACCAGCGTCCCAACTGCGTGGCATACCCTCGATCCAGACGCTCGATGAACGGCGCGGCCATGCCCTGCGCCGCTGCGTCTTGCCAGCGCTGTTCATCGTTGAACGCCAGCGTGTCGCCGACGCCGATGTTTTCGCCGACCGAGAATTGGTAGCGGATGTAATCCTGAAAAATCACCCCGATGCGCTGGCGCAGCGCGTCCTCTTTCCATGCCTGCAAGTCGCTGCCGTCGAGCAGGATTCGGCCCTGATCGGGCCGATACAGGCGGGTCAGCAATTTGATCAGCGTAGTCTTGCCCGACCCGTTCTCCCCCACCAGCGCCAGACTGCGCCCAGGAACCAGGTGCAGGTCGATGCCTTCCAGCGCCGCACGACTCGCCCCCGGATAACGGAAGCCGACGCTCTCGAAACGCAGACCATCGCCGGGCACGGCGCCCTCGGTGAGATACCCGGAATCGGCAACCACCGGTTCGGCCAGGTATTCATAAAGGCTGGACAGGTACAGACCGTCTTCATACAGACCGCTGATGGCGCTCAAACTGCTGCTGACCGCGGTTTGCCCCTGTTTGAACAACACCAGGTACATGGTCATTTGCCCCAGGCTGATGTTGCCGTGAACGGCATCGACCACCACCCACGCATAGGCCAGGTAAAACGCCGCTGTACCGAGCAGGCCGAGGACAAATCCCCAGCTATCACGACGCAACGTCAAGCGACGGTCTTCGGCGTAGAGACGGGCAAACGTGTCGCGGTAACGCTGCAACAACAGCGGCGCGAAGCCGAACAGTTTGACCTCTTTGATATAGCCCTCGTGGGAGAGCAGCGTCTCAATGTAAGTCTGCTGCCGACTCTCGGGCGCCCGACGCGTGAACAGCCGAAAAGCATCCCCGGAAAAATGCGCTTCGGCGAAGAACACCGGTAATGCACCCACCACCAACAGCACCAGCGCCCACGGTGAAAAGTGCACCAGCAACACGCCAAAGCTGATCAGCACAATCAGGTTCTGGATCAGCCCCAACGACTTCATCACCAGCGCCAGCGGCCGCGTCGAAGCCTCGCGCCGCACCCGTACCAGCTTGTCGTAAAACTCGGAGTTCTCGAACTGCACCAACGACAACGTCTGGGCTTTCTCCAGAATCATCGTGTTGACCTTCTGCCCCAACTGCACGCGTAACAGCGACTGCTGAACCGACAATGCCCGTTGAGTCGCCGACAACAACGCCAACACCCCCGCCTCCATCAGTACATAACGCACCACCGGCCATAACGGCGCACTGCCCTGCTGCGCATGCAACTGCATCGCGTGGACCACCGCGTCTACAATGCGCTGCCCCAGCCATGCGGCCAGCGCCGGGAGTACACCGGCGATCAGGGTGGCGAGGACCAGGCCCAGGAATAGACCGCGAGAGGTACCCCAGACCAGCAGCAGAGCGCGTCGGGCCTGGTCGAGTAAGGTGGTGAGGCGGTCAACAGCAAGGTTCAATCCGGACACTCCACCTGAAACCGCGCCCGATACCGCCCCGGACTCTCCCCCGTCCACTTCTTGAACGCCCGATGGAACGCGCTCGGTTCCTGGAAGCCAAGTTGTTCGGCGATGTCGCTGATGCTCGCGCGGCTCTCACGCAACTGCTCGAAGGCAACGCCACGGCGCACTTCATCCTTGATCTCTTGATACGAGCACCCTTCGCGCTCCAGTTTGCGGCGAAAGGTGCTGGGGCTCAGGTGTTGTTCGAGGGCGAAGGCCTGCAAGGTCGGCCATTCGCTGTAATCGCTGTTGCGCAGGCGCTGGTGGACTTGCGAGGCAAGGCCATGCTGGTTGCGGAAACGGATCACCAGCCATTGCGGGGCCGTGCGCAGAAAGACTTTGAGTGAAGCCAGGTCCTGCACCACCGGCAGGCGCAGGTAGTGGCTGGCGAATTCGATTTCGGTGCGCTCGGCGCCGAAGGTCAGGTTGGGGCCCCACAATAAACGGTCGTCGCTGAGGGACACGCGCTCGTGACGAAAGTCCGCGCGGTCGATGGGGATGCGCCGCCCGCCCAGCCAGCACAACAGGCTGATCATCAGCACCAGGAACGTCTCTTCGCCAAAACGGCTGACGTCGTCGTTTTGCGCGTGGGTGTCGAGGCTGATGATCGCGCGCTTGCCGCGCACGGTCAGCGTGCCACGAAAGTCGCGCAGGAACAGGGCGAAATTGGCCAGGCACTGGCGCATGGCTTTGTGCAGGTCGGGTTCCTGAATCAAGGCGCGACAGATCAAGGCGAAACTGCCCGGCGGCATGCCATGGGAGTCGAGGCGGAAAAACTCGTCGTCCAACTCACGGATCTGAATCAGCCACAGCGCGGCAAACGCGCTGGCCGGCACCCGCGCCGTAGGCTGATCCATCAACGCCGGGTCGATACCGGCCTGTTCCAACGCTGCGTTCAGGCGCTGTGGATGCTGCGCCAGCGCATGGATCATTGCCTGCACGAAATAAACCGCGACCGAGTCCTTTTCCCGCATGTGAACGTTTCGCTCCCTATCACTTGAAATGGCAAAAAACACCAGCACCGTTGAACAGTTGCGGCATAGGACAACCGACCTGCCGGTTCTAGACTCGCGGCCAATAGTACGCCTTCGACCGTAGCAACGGCCAAGGTATCGCAAGGTTTGACCGTAAGGACGGGAACATGAATCTGCAAAACATTGGGGTGATCGGCGCGGGCACCATGGGCAACGGAATTGCGCAGGTCTGTGCGCTGGCCGGTTTCAACGTGACCCTGATCGATATTTCCGAGAGTGCCCTGCAAAAGGCCCTGGCGACCGTCGGCAAAAACCTTGATCGTCAGGTCGCCAAGGAAACGCTGAGCCAGGAGCAGAAACTCGCCGCCCTCGACAAGATTCGCACCAGCACCGATTACGCCAGCCTGCAGAACGCGCAACTGGTGATCGAAGCGGCCACCGAAAACCTCGACTTGAAATTGCGCGTGCTGCAACAAATTGCCGCGCAGGTCAGTGCCGAGTGCGTGATTGCCTCCAACACGTCGTCGCTGTCGATTACTCAACTGGCCGCCAGCGTCAGCCAACCTGAGCGCTTCATCGGCCTGCATTTCTTCAACCCGGTGCCGGTGATGGGCCTGATTGAAGTGATTCGCGGCCTGCAAACCAGCGATGCCACGCATGCGCTGGCCCTGGACATGGCGACCACCCTGGGCAAAACCGCGATCACCGCCGGCAACCGCCCGGGCTTCGTGGTCAACCGGATTCTGGTGCCGATGATCAACGAAGCCGTTCTGGTGCTTCAGGAAGGCCTGGCCAGTGCCGAGGATATCGACGCCGGCATGCGCCTGGGCTGCAACCAGCCAATCGGCCCGCTGGCCCTGGCGGACCTGATCGGTCTGGATACCCTGCTGGCCATCATGGAAGCCTTCTACGACGGCTTTAACGACAGCAAATACCGCCCTGCTCCGTTGCTCAAGGAAATGGTTGCCGCCGGCTATCTGGGGCGCAAGACAGGACGTGGCTTCCATGCCTATGCCTGAGCGTTGCTCGCGCTTTGCCGAATACCGGGACACCGTGCTGGAGTTGTTCGCCAGCAAGGGTTTCGGTCAGGTCGGCATGCGTGAGCTGGCGACGTGCCTGGGGCTCTCCCCAGGCTCGTTGTACCACCATTACCCGAGCAAGCAGCACTTGCTGCTCGACTTGATCGAAGAGTTCTACGAAGAGCTGCTGTCGACCCTGGACCGCCTCGATCAAAAGGGCTCGGCGAAACGCGACAAGCTGCAGCTGCTGATCCGCGCGCATTTGAATTTGCACCGGGAAATGCCCTGGCATTTTCGCCTGGCGGAACGCGACAGCGGTTGCCTCAATGACGAGCAACAGGCGCGAGTCCGGCAATTGCGCGAACAATACGAACACCGGTTGCTGCTGATGCTCGGCAGCAAAACCCGGGTCGGCGAACAGGCGCAACGTGCCACAGCGCACGCCATCGCCAACTTGCTCAACAGTGCCCCCGGTTGGCTGATGCAACATCCGCTGAATGACCATGAGCGCGATGAAATGCTGGAAAACCTGGTGAGCGGCGCCATCGAACGCTTGCTGCGGCCTTCGGCGCCACGCGCAGTGGCCTGAAAACCTGACGCAATGTCTGGTCGCGCATACCCGAAGCCATAAAACGCCGCGTTTCAATAGAAAAAACGTCTAAACGAATTTTGCCAAACCCGCCCTCTAACGCTTTGCTGTTTGTGTTCAATCACTGCGGGGCCGGCACTGAGTCCGCCACCCTCCGCCTCCTTCCGTGACCGGGAGTAAAACATGAAAATCAATCCTTACCTGATCTTCAATGGCAACTGCAAAGCGGCCTTCACTTTCTATGCGCAAAGCCTGCCCGGCGAAATCGAAGCCATGTTGACGTTCGGTGAAACACCGGCCGGCGAACACGTGCCGACAGACCTCCACGACCTGATCCTTCACACCCGCCTGGTGGTGGGCGATCAGGCGATCATGGGCTCGGACACCACCCCGGACCGGCCCACGGAGGACATGAGCGGGTGTTCCATCTCATTGAATGTCGACAGCATCGCTGAAGCGGAACGCGTCTTCGCTGCTTTGTCGGAAGACGGCAACGTGCAGATGCCGCTGGAAAAGACATTCTGGGCGGCGCGTTTCGGCATGCTGGTGGATCGCTTCGGTGTGTCGTGGATGGTCAATTGCGAGAAAGACCAGTGAGACGACAAGGCATCAGAAAGCGCGGCCGGTAGCGGTTGGGCTTTCTGGCATCTCCCGGACCGTCTGCTACCGTCAACTAGCCACGTGGCAACGGATTGTTCGGAGGAAAGCCGCTATGCCTGCCCCAGTCACCCCCTGGTCCACCCGCTGCAAAATGACGTTGCTGGCGGGCGGCCTTGTCGGCGCCCTGCTGGCGCTCAACGGTTGCGCCACGATTGATGCCCAAACCACCGCGTATGTCGGTGTGGAACATCCCGCGCCGACACTGGCCGCCGAAGTGGTGGTGCTGCGTGCTGCGCCCGCTCGCCCGTTTGTTCGATTGGGTGAAGTATTGATCGACGCCAGCATCGACCCTGCCCCGCCGATTACCCAAGTCGAAGAAAAACTGAAAGAAGAAACCGCCAAGCTCGGCGGTGATGCCGTGGTGGTGGTTTATGACCAGATCGGGACGGTCGGCGCTTATGTCAGCGGACCGCTGTGGAGCCGCGACATTGAAACGATTCAGGGACGCAAACTCAAAGGCATCGTGATCAAGTACAAGTGATCTGGCGATCAGTCGAAGTGCTCAGCCCTTGACGCAGACCACCTGACGCAAGGTGTGCAGCACTTCGACCAGTTCGCGCTGGGCATGCATCACGTCGTCGATGTTCTTGTAGGCCATCGGAATCTCATCGATGACCGCAGCATCCTTGCGGCATTCCACGTGGGCGGTGGCGCGGATCTGATCGTCGACGGTGAACCGGCTTTTCGCCTGGGTGCGGCTCATGGTGCGGCCGGCACCGTGGCTGCAGGAACAGAACGATTGCTCGTTGCCGAGGCCGCGAACGATGAAGCTTTTCGCGCCCATCGACCCGGGAATAATCCCCAGCTCGCCCTTCTTCGCCGACACCGCCCCTTTGCGGGTCACCAGGATGTCCTCGCCGAAGTGCCGCTCTTTTTGCACGTAGTTGTGGTGACAGTTCACCGCTTCCAGCGCAGCCTCGAAAGGTTTTTTGATCACTTGCCGGGTCGCCTGGATCACCGCGTGCATCATCAACGCACGGTTTTGCCTGGCGAAATCCTGTGCCCAGCCTACCGCTTCGACGTAGTCGTTGAAGTGCCGGCTGCCTTCCTTGAAGTACGCCAGGTCGCGGTCCGGCAGGTTGGCGAGGTGCTCGCGCATATCCGCCTGGGCCAGTTGAATGAACAGGTTGCCAATGGCGTTGCCGACACCTCGGGAACCACTGTGCAACATGAACCAGACGCGGTCGGTTTCATCCAGGCACACCTCGATGAAGTGATTGCCGCTGCCCAATGTGCCCAAATGCCCACGGTTGTTGGTCTGGGCGAGTTTCGGGTACTTGTCGGTGATCGCCTTGAAGCGCGAGGCCAGTGCTGACCACGCCTGATCGGCCTGTTTCGGCACGTTGTCCCAGGCGCCTTTGTCGCGAGCGCCACGGCCACCGGTGCGGCCATGGGGCACCGCTTTCTCGATGGCGCAACGCAAACCATGCAGGTTGTCGGGTAAATCCCTGGCGGTCAGCGTCGTGCACGCGGCGATCATGCCGCAACCGATGTCCACACCGACCGCGGCCGGAATGATCGCGCCTTGAGTTGGAATGACGCTGCCGATGGTCGAGCCTTTGCCCAAATGCACGTCAGGCATGACCGCCAGATGCTTGAAGATGAACGGCATCCTGACGGTGTTGATCAGTTGCTGTTTGGCGGCGTCTTCAACCGGGACGCCTTCGGTCCAGAGCTTGATCGGTTTGCCGTGGGCGACGTCCAGCCGTTGGTAGGTCTGTTCTTGCATGATGTCCGGTTTGCTCTCAACTGCCTGCACCGCCATGTGCTTCCTCGAAGAAGTAGTCTTTCCAGCTATCAGCCTTGTTTTTCAGCACACCCAACGCCTGCAGTTTCTCGGCGTAGATATAGGTTCGCTGTGGCACCACGGTAAAGTCGATTTCCGGATCGGCGACGATTTTCTCAACCAATGGCAAGGATAGTTTCGATTGCTCCACGCGGATATAGGTCTGCGCGGCTGCGGGCTTGTCAGCCTTGATAATCTGTTCGGCCTCGGCCAGTGCGGCGTAAAACGCCTTGTAGGTTTTCGGGTTCTCGTCGTGGAATTTTTCAGTGGTGTACAGCACGTTAAACGTGGCCTGGCCACCCAATATGTCGTAGGAACTCAGCACTTTGTGCACGTTGGGGCTCTGCAATTCCTGGTACTGGAACGGCGGGCTGGAAAAATGCGCGTTGATTTCCGAACCGCCGGCGATCAGCGCCGCTGTCGCGTCCGGGTGGGCCAGGCTGATCGAAATGTCGTCAAATTTTTTGAAGTTGTCCGCGCCAAACTGTCTGGCCGTTTCAATCTGCAGGGTGCGCGACTGGAAACCGACACCCGCTGCCGGTACGGCGATGCGATCCTTTTCAGTGAAGTCTTCGAGCGTTTTAACCTGTGGATTATTGGTCAGCAGGTAGTTGGGCATCGACCCCAGCGAAGCGATCGCCTTGACGTTTTGTTTGCCCTTGGTCCGATCCCAGATCGTCAGCATCGGCGGGACACCCGCAGACACCACATCCAGCGCGCCAGCCAGCAGCGCCTCGTTCATCGCGGTGGCCCCGGAAATACTGCTCCAGTCGACCTTGATGTCGAGACCCTGCTCCTTGCCCTGTTTCTCGATGAGTTGCTGGTCACGGACCACATCCAGAATCAGGTAACCGATACCAAATTGCTGGGCAATGCTGATGGTGCCTTCGGCCTGAACAACGGGGCTGAGTAACGCACTCATCGCCGCCACGGAAGTGGCCAATAAGGTCAACGTGGAGCGCTTGAAAAGTGTCGTCATGAAAACCTCGGGGTGACGGAAACGCCAATGCCGATAAGTTAAGGAATGACGCAATCCGTAGCAGCTGGCGAAGCCTGCTGCTACGAAGTGCGTGATGGCTGAACTGGCTGACGAATTCAGAGCTTGGCGATCGAGACCTCGGTGGATTTAACGAAGGCAATCACTTCGCTGCCCACTTGCAATTCAAGATCGCGCACCGAGCGTGTCGTAATCACTGAGGTGACGATTCCGGAGGCGGTTTGCACGTCTATTTCGGACACCACTTCGCCTTGTACGATTTCCTTGATGACGCCTTTGAACTGGTTGCGGACGTTGATCGCTTTGATGGTCATGTTGAGGCTTCCTGTCTGATGTCGGGCACCTGCGTACGAAGGTGCAGGCCCTGAAAGTGCACCACCCGCACAAACAACAAAAGGAATAAATAATTATCTATTTATTCCTTTTTTGCATATCAATACTAAAAACGCTCAGGGATGAATCCAGAATGAAAAGCGCCTGAATTTGCTGGCCGTCCACCAGACCACCCCGCCATAGCTGAAATTGTTGCTGCCTGCCTGACTCTGCAAAGGGGTCACCACCACGCCGTTTTTTCTCTGCGCGCGATGATCATCCGTTTCTGGAACGACCGCACAGATATGGCCCGATTGGTTCAAGTCAACTCGCTGACCTGAAATGAAACAGACACTTCCAGCGTTTGCAGCTTCTTGAACCTCATTGATATCGAATGATCGCGTCCAGCCAAAATCACTGCCGAACTCCTCAAACCAATTGTTCAAGCTGTTTGCACTTAACTCGCTCACAGTCTTTTCGTACTGCACCGCGACAGGATTGCCTTTGGCGAGTTCGGCAATGGCTTTGCGGGTCCACCAGACACGAGGCAGATAAACCCCGGCAAGGCAGCAAAAGTCGTAAGCGTAGATATTGCAGTAAGTTTCACTTTTTGACTTCGTATAGCGCGGGTTACTGGCCACCCCCAACCACTCGATGATGCGATGCAAGTCCCGGACTTTTTCCGTTGCACTGCCCTGCGCACGAGATGGCATACCGTTTTCGTTCAAGGGGAACGCCCGCCCCTCGGCTGCTGAGCGCAGTATTGGGTGTTTGGGTGTCAGGTGAGCAGGACTGATAGATGTAGCGGCAGGGAGATTGTCGGGGGCGCCTTCGGGCGCAAGGTATTGACTGTTTACATACCCCGTAACCGACACACCATTGAGCATCGTGCTGACCTGCCACCAGTCAGTTTGGGTACTGTGCACTCCCAGCTTCTCGACCTTTTGCCCTTGGGGCAAAGTAGCCAGTCGATTTTTCGGTGCAACACTCGGTTCGCTGCGTAAGTTGAGGGTACTGGCCGTCACTGTATACGAAGACATCGCTACCTCCTGTACCTGTTGGTCATTGGTCGGGGTGAGGTGAATTCAGTACGGGATCAATAACTCCACCCACAACTCATCGGGCGCATAACTTAACGTGACCGGGTTAGCCGGATCCGTCGGTGAGTTGGCGAAGGCCTTGATTTCGCTTGCAGGGTTTCCATCCCCGGAAACGATCCGCTGTCTGGTACGTTGCTGCAAGGCACTCAGGAGATCCGGGTAAGGCATATTCCAGTCATTGCCTTTCGCCACATCGGCGACCACCGGGATCATCGCCACCAACCTGGAATCATTCATCTTTTCCAATCCTGCGGCACGAGCAGTGGCGTTATGGCTGCAATGGTGGCCGACTTTGTAAAGCGTGACCCGAGCGAGGATGTCGTCTCGGGTCAGCGGCAGAGGCTTCCCTGACATAGCGTCTTTGGGGTAAGTCTGGTCGCCCCAGGACAGCCAGTTGCCCACCTGGGCATCGCCCGGAAAGAGCAGGATCTGGCCGTCCGGCAACTCGAACGCCAGGACCAGACTGGTGTTGTTGGTGTCCGAATCCATTTTCAGGGCCAGGGTTTCCGCGCCGTCCAGCCATTCGTCCTCAATGCAGCGCCATTGGTCAACGCTGCCAAAATAGCGCTGCTCGACGCTGCTCGACTCTTCATCCCCCCCGCCATGGGTATCCGTTTCATCTGCGACCCTGGAGAAAGGTCGCTGATAAGGCGGCGCGAAGGGTGAGTCGACATTGTCCGGAACCTCGCCTTTGAGTCGCAGCGTGCGTTCCTCCAGCGCCATGGCCTCATCCAGGCTGGTCATGTACACCTCTTTCCCCGCCCCCTTGCTCGGCAAATCCTTGCGCAAGCGCTCTTCGGATCGCGGTGGCCCCATGACATACGCCTTGAGCGCGTCGATGGCGGCGGGTCGCACAACATCACCGGGTTCCAGGTACCGGGTCACTTTCGATCCGGCCTTGTCCTTGAGCTTCTCGATGGTCGTGCGCTTGTCTTTTTCTTTACTGGCCGGCGGGTCGATGAAAGCCGACAGGCCGTGCACGGTTTTGATTCGTGCATCCTGGTGCAATGGGGTGCCACGCCCGCTAAGGCCGACGACACCCGCCAATGCCACTTTCGCCTTTTTGAAACGGGCGTGCAGTGCGACGGCCTGGGAATCATTCGAGTTCTCGGTCCAGGCCAGCCAGAGTTCACCGATGCGAAAATCATCACCAAAAAAGCGCGCTTGCTCATACAGGAAGCCGCTCGTGTGATCGTGATGCTCGTGGGTTACCACCACCAGGTCGAGCAAGCCGCCAGTGGTTTTTTGAAGGTCGTCGACAATACGCGTCATTGTCTGTTTGGCCCCCGTCACCCCTTGAAGCACACCGCAGTCGATCAAGATGTGGCGGGTGATCCCGGCGTCCAGATAGCGAAGCAGAAAGCAGTCGCCCAAAATCCCGCGGTACATGCGAATCGCCACCTTGCCCTGCAAATCTGCATTGGTCATGGCGTCAGACTCCACGGTGGGTCATGGCAAAGGGGTTATCGTCCGCGCGCGGTTCTCGATAAGTCATGGCCAGAGAGTCGTTGCCGGTTTGCAGGAAGCGCCTCTGGGCATCCAGACGTTCATCGTCATCGATGCGCTTGCGGATGACATAGCGCAGGGTGCCATCACGCAGGTCAATGATCAGTGTCGCGCCCCCTCGGAACGTGAAGTCATAGGAACGGCGATCATCCTTGCGCGGGGCTTGCTGATCTTCCTTGAGTTGTTGCGCGCTGTCGAAGTAACCGCGACGGCGCTGGGTAATTTCCACGACCAGTTGCCGAAGGTCCTGCCCGTCCGGCCCGGCCCTGCGACACGTGCGGACCGAATGCACCTCCACGGCAGGTTGAACACTATCCCATCCTACAAACAACGCCCCTTGCTTCTTGGTTGCGTCGGGATGGGCCATGAAGAAAATCCCCAAGACCTTCTCCCATTCAGCGTCATGGTCTGACTCTTCCATCAGCCAGTTCCACACCACTTGACGATTGTGCTCGGACTGGAGAAATGCATTGCCCCGCAGGTACTGCGGCGTTAAATCAAGTGAGCCACCTGGCCAATTGGATTTGGGCGGTGCCTGAAAGGCCAGCAGGTCATCGGCGGTCAGGGAAAGCTCTTCTGTCTGATAACCCTTCAATGATTCCCAGAGCAAACTGTCCGGCGCCAGTGATAAGCATTTGTCCGGAAAAATGCCGCGCCGACGGAACGCCTGGATAACTGCCAGGCGATAGTGCATGCGGTCGTCCGGTACAAGGTCGTTATCGGCGGTGACAATGGCCCGCAGAAACTCGCCGAAGTGCACATCCACGGGTGGCAAATAGTCCAACGCACGAATGCACATCCTCAGGACATGATCGGCAGCCTTCACAGCTTCGCGGGTCAGGCGTGCGATCAATTCGGTCGACAGGTTGGCCGTCGATGCCTTGTCATGCCCTGCCAGCCGAAATAGATCGGTCGTACGTTGCTCGTAAATGGTGATGAATGCGTCGAACACAGCCGCAACCAGTATCGCGCCGCGTTCATGGGGCTCGCTCAATTGTGCAAGCCGCGTAGGGTCAGGCAAGCCGTCTTTGCCCTTTTCGTCGATTGCATCGCGCAATGCCGAGTAGCGCCCCGACGCCTCGCCGAACTGACGGGCCAGGCCGCTCAACCAGGAACGCTCGGTCAGATCCCCACGGCGCGCGGCCAACTGACTGGACACCACTTCCGGCAACGTAAAATGCATCAACAGTGCAACGATGTCGGCGAAGGCTTCATGAAACGCCAGGCTATCAACGCTGGAGGATTCGATGTAACGCCGGTGCAAGCCATCCAGAATGGCGTGTGTGGTTTCATGCGCGACAATATCGTGGGACAACGCCGTGAATATCCAGCCACCCGGCAAGTTCACCCCGGCGTTGCTCAGTGATGCCTTGAAGTAACCGAACAACAACGCCTTTTTTGCCGGGCTGTAGTAGGCATTCGCTTCGCGTAAGGCGTGAGGATAAATACGTAACCGGCGGACATAGCCGTAGGTCAGCTTCTTTGTCCGCTTATCCTCGATAGCTCTGGGTGACCAGAACACTTTGCGCCCCAATGCCCGCTCGAACAATTTGATGGTTTTCATCGCAACGGCGAAGACCATTTGCTGATGGAAACGCGGGTCGCCCTCCGAAGGCGCGATGCCATCCTGGGCCAACACATGCGGGTCATTCAAGTTAACCGGTTTGTAGAACTGGCCGCTGGTAGGATCGACATCAATGACCTCCAGGTACTCGTTCACCGGCCCCGGCAAGATATCGGGTTCCCAACGCTGCTCCCATGGCAATTCGATGGTGGCGTGGTTGATCCGCACCGTGTCCATTTGAGTCGAGGCTTGTGGGTCGAATGCATACACCCGCAGTTTGCGCATGGCCGGTGGTGCGTAGTCGGACTTGTCCACCCTCGATCTCCTTGTCTGACTAACCGTATAAATTCAACAACGCGAGAAACTGCCAACCGGGAATAGAGCCATAACTCAATATAAGTGGCCGGGCTTCGGATCAGCCATTGGCAATTGACTACCAGTCAAGAGCGCTTAGTGATTGATGTCAAAGAAAGGCATATGAAATTTCGCTATGCGTTCTATTACCAGCAAATTATTGAAAAGCAAGTGATAAGTTACCTTTACACCGACGTTTATATCCCTGCGCATAATTTGCTAATTCACCACTTGCGATTATATTTTCATCAGCGTTCGCATGAACCGGGTTAGCGCTCGATGCTGCATGAGTCCCCCTCAACTAAGAAGGAGCAGTATCGATGTGGACCACCCACTTAACAGCAACGAACTTCAAGTATCACTGGCTGTCGGCAATCGTCTTGTCATTGCTCGCATGGCTGGCGATCGCCATGCCCGCAAAGGCTGAAGTCGCCCGCTTGTTTGTACAACCCGGCGCCACGATCATCGTGGCGCAAGGCAACGAAGAGATCAAAATTGAGGGCACAGCACCTGCAGGTGCACGGGTACTCACCACAGGCACACCCAGCAATTACTGGGTTCTGATCTATACCGCCGCGAACCCGCCTCCTTCAACAGGCGAAGTGCCCATCACTTTTAAGCAAGGCGAAACGTCAAAAACCAACCTGTTCGAAATTACCAATACTCCGACTGCGCAAGACCCCGCATTGATCGGCAAGACAACGCGGCTTCTTTTTGCAATGCTCATATTGGCAGTGATACTCGAATCGGCATTCGCCGTGGTGTTCAACTGGCGAGTCTTCCTGGAGTTCTTTGATGGACGCGGCGTTCGCACGGTCGTGATGTTTCTTGCTGCTTATCTCATCATTAAAAGTTTCAATATCGACTTCGTTGCCGACCTGATGAACATCTATATTTCGCAGGTAACATCCAGTTTTGAAACACGATTCCTGACGGCACTCGTACTTGCCGGTGGTAGTGCAAGCGTCAACTCACTGATGGTCGCCCTGAACTTGCGACAAAATCGCAAGGCTGAAAACATCGCGCCGAAGCCGCCAAAGACCAAGGCTTGGGTCGCCTTGAAAGTACACCGGAATCTTGCGGAAAGAATCGTGGAAATTACACAACAATCAACACCGGTGGTCGATGGCACCACGCCTCAACGATTAATGGGTGTGATTCGTCAACAAAACGTCTTGCAACGTCTCGCGAAGTACTTTTGGCGTGATGTCGAGCGCGTGCCGATGACTGCCGGCATAGAGGTTGATCCGGGTTTTGAATACACATTCATCATTCGCGGCGTAAACGAGCACGATGAAGTCATTTATTGCGATGCTTCCGGGGTGTTGCTGAAGAAAAAGGAAGAGAAAGAGGAGTACATCCCCACTCCCCGCTCCTATGTATTTGCCGCAGGTGCCATCGTTGATTTTGAGGTCACTCTTTGATGGTGCGAGACAGGGTAGTAAGGCCTCGTTTGCAGCCGCGTCGGGGCAAGTTACCGAGTGTTTACAACCATTCGTCGCATAGGGAAACCTGGCGCTCAACGCGCCAGAGTTCTGGCTTGGGGTTTGCAAAGGCCGATCTGGCATCCCAGAAACGACGTAATTCTGACGCAACGGCCATCCAATTAACGCTTAAGGACCCCAGCGAAACGCTTGGTGAGTCACCGGAGATTTAACGTGTCAACCCTCAGTGAAATCGCAGCGAACCACGCGAGAATGGCAAAAGCACAGGCAGTAGAGTCGATCGCGGTGAGTGAGCGGCACGTTCAAATTGTGGGGAGCTTCGAAGTCCCCTCCCTGGAAGAACAACCTCACATTCCAATGCACTTGATTGCTGGCGCTCAGGACAATCATCTCGGACAGGCACCTGGTTACTCGCTCTGACAGTGATTGTTTGGCGAGGAGTGGCACCAACCGGTTGGTGACCACTCCGCGCGCCCTCACCTTTGCCTGCCACTGCCCAGGGAGTCGGGCCACTCAATCCAGTCGCGCGACCTTGTTTTCACCGCTGTCCCAACCACCGCCCAACGATTTGTAGATAGCGACGATCCCTCGATACTGTTCAGTCTCACCCAGCGCCTGAGCATCCTCGGCATTGAGTCGCTCGCGCTGTGCATCCAGCAAAACCAGGTAGTCCACCGTCCCTTCCTGGTACTGGATCGCCGCCAGGTCCGCCGCTGCACGGCTCGACTCGCTTTGCTTGATCAACGAGAGCAAGCGTTGTTGGCGTTTGCCATAGTCGCTGAACGCATTTTCAGATTCTTCCAGCGCCAGCAGCACTTGCTGCTCATAAGTGGCCAAGGCGCCTTCTGCGTTGGCATTGGCACCGCGAATGCGCGCTCGCACACTGCCCAGATCAAAGGCCGCCCAGGTAATGCTCGGGCCCAGTCCCCATGCCCGGGCGGCACTGGAACCTATTTGCGAACCGCGACTCGCGGTGAAACCGAGAAACCCGCTCAAGCTGACCCGAGGGAACAAATCGGCGGTGGCCACGCCGATATCCGCCGTGGCGGACGCCAGTCTGCGCTCGGCGGCAAGGACATCAGGACGCCGGCGCAGTAACTCGGCGGGATTGCCAATCGGCAGTGCTTTGGCGATCGCTGGCAAGTCGGCCGGCTCCAACGACACGCTCAATGTATCCGGGCGCTCGCCCAAGAGCGTGGCGATGCGGTTTTTCTGCCGCACCTGCTCCGCTTGCAGTTGCGGCACCGTCGCCTCGACAGCAGCCAACCGGGCATCGGCACGCACCACGTCGAGTTCATTGCCCACCCCGGCATCACGCAGGCTGACTGTCACCGTGCGCGAGTCTTGCTGATTTTTGAGGTTGGCCAAGGCTATTTTTTCCCGCAGTTGCGCGCCCCGTAACTGCCCATAGGCATCGACCAACTCGGCAATCATGGTCACGCGAAGTTGATACAGGTCGGCGGCCACGGCGTCTTCCTGAGCGTCGCTGGACTCCAGTTGACGCTGGATCCGGCCAAACAGATCGACTTCCCACGCCATGTCCAGGCCCAGGTCATAACGCTCGGTATTGACGCGGTTTTCGGTCTGCCCTGGCACTTGTGCCTTGCCCTGATGGCTGCTCACGCGGCTGGTGACGACCGGCAAGTTGTCGTTGCTGATGTCATCACGAATCGCACGGGCTGCTTTCCAGCGAGCGAAAGCGACCCGCAGATTGCGGTTGCCCTCAAGGGACTTGCTCACCAGTTGGTTGAGTGTGGGGTCGTCAAACTGCCGCCACCACACCGTCTCAAAATGAGTTTGATCATAGTTGCTGGTCTGTGCCGAGACGACATTCGCAGGTGCCGTGTCAGGTGTTTTGTAATCGGGGCCAACCGTGCAGGCGGCGAGCGCAGCGACCAGAAGACCGGGTAAAAAAAGCGTTGAAGCATTCATCAGTGTGCCTCCGAATTCGAAGCGTTTGCCGGGTGGACATGGGTGACTTGGCGCGCTTTTTTGCGCTCGATGTAGCGACGAATCAGGACAAAGAAAACCGGGGTCAACAGCAATCCGAAGAACGTCACACCGAGCATCCCGGAGAACACCGCCACCCCCATGGCCCGGCGCATTTCCGAACCGGCACCGGTGGACGTCACCAGCGGGATCACCCCCATGATGAACGCGAACGAGGTCATCAGAATCGGCCGCAGACGCATGCGGCAAGCATCCAGGACAGCCTCCAACGGCGACATGCCTTGCTCTTGTCTGTCCTTGGCGAACTCGACAATCAGAATCGCGTTCTTGCAGGCCAGGCCTACCAGTACGATCAAGCCGATCTGGGTGAAGATGTTGTTGTCGCCCTTGGAAATGATCACCCCGGCAATCGCCGACAGCAGGGTCATCGGGACGATCAGGATCACCGCCAGCGGCAGGCTCCAGCTTTCATACAACGCAGCCAGTACCAGGAACGCCAACAGCACGCAGAGCGGGAACACCAGCAGCGCCGTATTGCCCGACAAAATCTGCTGGAAGGTCAGGTCGGTCCACTCGTAGGTCATGCCATTGGGCAGTTCTTCCTTGAGCAGCTTTTCAATCGCGGCTTGCGCCTGACCGGAGCTGTAGCCAGGGGCTGCGCTGCCGTTGATTTCCGCGGTGACGAAACCGTTGTAGTGCGAGACCCGATCCGGCCCGGACGTCGGGCTGACGTTGACGAAAGTGGCCAACGGGATCATCTCGCCGCGGTCATTGCGCACTTTCAGCTGACCGATTTGCTCGGGTTCCTGACGGAACTGCTGCTCGGCCTGAACGTTGACCTGATAGGTACGACCGAAACGGTTGAAGTCGTTGGCATACAGCGACCCGAGATAGACCTGCAACGTATCGAAAATTTCACTGATCGCGACGCCGTGGGTCTTGGCTTTTTCTCGGTCGATGGCCGCCTCGACTTGCGGCACATTGACCGTGTAGCTGGTGAACAGGTTGGCCAGCTCCGGCACGCTGCGACTCTTGGTGATGATGTTCATGGTTTCTTTGTACAGCTCGTCATAACCCAGGTTGCCCCGGTCTTCGATCTGCAGGCGGAACCCGCCAATAGTGCCCAGGCCTTGAACCGGTGGTGGCGGAAACACCGCAATGTAAGCGTCCTGGATGCTGCCGAACTTGGCGTTCAATGAAGCAGAAATCGCCCCGGCAGACAGGCTCGGATCCTTGCGTTCATCGAAGGGCCGCAAGCCGATGAACGCGATACCGGCGTTGGGGCTGTTGGTGAAACCGTTGATCGACAAACCCGGGAAGGCCACGGCGCTGTCGAAACCCGGCTCGTTCATCGCGATGGTGCTCATGCGACGGATCACCGACTCGGTGCGATCAAGGCTGGCCGCGTCTGGCAATTGCGCAAAGGTCACCAGGTATTTTTTATCCTGGGTCGGCACGAAACCGGTCGGGGTCGTGCTGAAGCCCAAGTACGTCATCGCGATCAGTCCGGCGTAAACCAGCAAGGCCACACTGCTGCCGCGGATGATTTTGGCCACGGCAACCACATAGCCGTGACTGGCCTTGTCGAAGAACCGGTTGAACGGTTTGAACAACCAGCCACCGAGCACACGATCCAGCATCCGGGAGAAACGGTCTTTTGGCGCGCCGTGGGCCTTGAGCAGGACCGCAGCCAATGCGGGCGACAAGGTCAGGGAGTTGAACGCCGAGATCACCGTCGAAATGGCAATGGTCAACGCGAACTGTTTATAGAACTGTCCGGTCAAGCCGGAAATAAACGCTGCCGGTACGAACACCGCGCACAACACCAAGGCCGTGGCGATGATCGGCCCCGTCACCTCGCCCATGGCTTTTTTGGTCGCCTCGATCGGTTCAAGCCCCGACTCGATGTTGCGCTCGACGTTCTCCACCACCACGATCGCATCGTCGACGACGATCCCGATGGCCAGTACCAGACCGAACAGCGACAGGGCGTTGAGCGAGAATCCGAGCAAGTGCATCACGGCGAATGTGCCGATCAACGACACCGGTACCGCGACCAGTGGAATGATCGAGGCGCGCCAGGTTTGCAGGAACAGAACCACCACCAGCACCACGAGGATCAGTGCTTCAAACAGGGTATGAACCACGGCTTCAATCGAGCTGCGCACGAAGATGGTCGGGTCGTAGACGATCTCGTAGTCCATGCCTTCCGGGAAGTTTTTCTTCAACTCGGCCATCTTCGCCCGCACCTGGTCGGAGATGTCGATGGCATTGGAGCCCGGGCGCTGGAAGATCGGCATCGCCACCGCTTCCTGGTTGTTGAGGAAGGCGCGCAACGCGTATTGGTTGGAACCAAGCTCGACCCGGGCGATGTCTTTGAGGCGAGTAATTTCACCGTTACTGCCCGCGCGGACGATGACGTTTTCGAACTCTTCTTCGGTGACCAACCGACCCTGAGAGTTGATCGACATCTGGAAACTTGTGGCATTGGGCGCGGGCGGTGACCCCAGTTGCCCGGCCGCGACCTGACGGTTCTGCTCGCGTACCGCGTTGACCACATCGATAGCGGTGAGATTGCGCGACGAGGTTTTCTGAGGGT
The DNA here is from genome assembly GCF_024748695.1 of Pseudomonas sp. B21-040. NCBI lineage: Bacteria > Pseudomonadati > Pseudomonadota > Gammaproteobacteria > Pseudomonadales > Pseudomonadaceae > Pseudomonas > Pseudomonas sp. B21-040. Next base: position 2,530,661 of record NZ_CP087176.1, on the reverse strand, counting down.
CAAGCCAGATTCGCAGCGAGTAGTCGCCGATACCGAACATCTTCACGTCACCAATACCCTCCAGGCGCGCCAGCTCATCCTTGACGTTGAGGATCGCGTAATTGGACAGGTAGAGCATGTCGTAGCGCTTGTCCGGCGAGAC